>NZ_RQSI01000068.1:0-14823 GCF_003856955.1 Novosphingobium sp. LASN5T | reverse complement strand
CAGGCGCACCGTGGCGCGCCGCCGCCGCGCGTCGAGATCGGCGACGAGCGCGGCCAGCTCGCCATGCACCGGCACCGCCAGCTCGGCGGCGGCGGTGGGCGTGGGCGCGCGCAGGTCGGCCGCGAAATCGGCCAGCGTGGTATCCGTCTCGTGCCCCACCGCGCTGATGACGGGGATGGTCGAGCCGGCGATGGCGCGCACCACCTCTTCCTCGTTGAAGCTCCACAGATCCTCGATCGAACCGCCCCCGCGCGCGACGATCACCAAATCGGGGCGCGGCACCGGCCCGCCCGGCTCCAGCGCCGAAAAGCCGCGCACCGCCGCCGCGACCTGCTGCGCCGCGCCCTGCCCCTGCACCAGCACCGGCCAGACCACGACGCGGCTGGGGAAACGATCGCGCAGGCGGTGCAGGATGTCGCGGATCACCGCGCCGGTGGGCGAGGTCACCACGCCGATCACACGCGGCAGATAAGGCAGGGGCCGCTTGCGGCGCGGATCGAACATCCCTTCCGCTTCCAGCCGCGCCTTGAGCTTCGCCAGCAGCGCCAGCAACGCGCCTTCGCCGGCAATCTCCATCCGGTCGATCACGATCTGGTAGTTCGACCGGCCCGGATAGGTCGTCAGCTTGCCGGTGACGATCACTTCCACGCCGTCTTCGGGCAGGAACGACAGCCGCTGCGCGTTGCCGCGCCACATCACGCCATCGAGCCGCGCGTTCTCGTCCTTCAGGGCACAATAGAGGTGGCCCGATGCCGCGCGCTTCACCCCCGAAAGCTCGCCGCGCACGCGCACGAAGCCGAACCGGTCCTCGACCGTGCGCTTCAATTGCGCGGAAATCTCGGACACCGAAAGCGCGGCGGCGTTGTCGCCCGGCGTTTCCCTCGCTAACAGCCCGCCGGACGGATCGGCGTCATGAGGCGAAGAAGGGAAAGCCATGAATATCCTGCTGCTGGGTGGGGGTGGTCGCGAACATGCGCTCGCGTGGAAACTGGCCCAATCGCCGCGTCTGGGCAAGCTCTATGCGGCGCCGGGCAATCCCGGCATCGCCGAATACGCCGAACTGGCCGCGCTCGACCTGACCGATCATGCGGCCGTGATCGCCTTTTGCGAGGCGTGGGACATCGGCCTGGTCGTGGTCGGCCCCGAAGCGCCGCTGGTCGATGGCCTGGCCGACAGCCTGCGCGGCGCCGGCTTCTCCGTCTTCGGTCCGAGCAAGGCGGCGGCGCAGCTCGAAGGATCGAAGGGCTTCACCAAGGATCTCTGCACGCGCGCCAACATCCCCACGGCGGGATACGTCCGCGCAGGATCGCGCGAGGATGCGCTGGCGGCGCTGGCCCGTTTCTCCGTGCCGGTGGTGATCAAGGCCGATGGCCTGGCCGCCGGCAAGGGCGTGGTCATTGCCGAATCCGTGGCGGATGCCGAAGCGGCGATCGCCGACATGTTCGACGGCGGCTTCGGCGAGGCCGGCGCCGAAGTGGTGATCGAGGAATTCCTGGAGGGCGAGGAGGCCAGCTTCTTCGCGCTGACCGACGGCGCCACGATCGTTCCCTTCGGCTCGGCGCAGGATCACAAGCGCGTGGGCGATGGCGATACCGGCCCCAACACCGGCGGCATGGGCGCCTACAGCCCGGCGCGGGTGCTGACCCCGGCGCTGGAAGCGCAGGCGCTGACCGAGATCATCGCGCCCACGGTCAAGGCCATGGCGGACGAGGGCATGCCCTATTCGGGCGTGCTCTACGCCGGGCTGATGCTGACCAAGCAGGGGCCGAAGCTGATCGAATACAACTGCCGCTTCGGCGATCCGGAATGCCAGGTGCTGATGATGCGGCTGGAAACCGATCTGGTCGATCTGCTGTCCGCCTGCGCCGACAGCCGGCTGGCCGCGCTGGAACCGCCGCGCTTTTCCGCCGACGTGGCGATGACGGTGGTGATGGCCGCCGCGGGCTATCCGGGCACGCCGAAGAAGGGCGGCACGATCGACGGGCTGGCGCAAGCCGAGGCCGATGGCGCGCGCGTGTTCCATGCCGGCACCGCGTTGAACCCCGATGGCGCGCTGGTGGCGAATGGCGGGCGCGTGCTCAACGTCACCGCGCGGGGGCCTTCGGTGCGCGCGGCGCGCGATGCGGCCTACGCGGCAGTGGATCGCGTGATCTTTCCCGACGGCTTCTGCCGTCGCGATATCGGCGGTAAGGAAATCGCGCGCGAGATTGAACGCCAGAGCGGGGAGGGGAATGCGCAAGGCTGACGCGCTTCTCGCAGCGCTGATCCTGCCGGTATCGACGCTGGCGGCTGGCGCGCACGCCGCCACGGCCGATGCCGCGTTTGTCGGGCACTACTACCTGTCTGGCGTCATGGAGACAGGTTCGGAGCTGCTGCTGCGGCCCGATGGCACGTTTGCGTGGTACATATCCTATGGCGCGGTGGATCAGAGCGCGGAGGGCACCTGGCTTCGCGATGGCGATGCCGTGGTGCTGACCGCCAGCCAGCCGGACCGGTCCGCCCGGCTGTTCGCGCTGGCCGGCGTGGACGCCTGGGATGCCGACGCGGAAAGCCGCCTGCTTGGCCGCCAGCACGACGATGCCATGGCCGCGTGGGAGGAACGGTGCGGCAGCGCGGCGGAGGCGGTGACGGCGGTGGTGGCCCCGCTTGTCGATGACGCCCCCGCCACCGCCCCGGTCGAAGCGTCTCCGCCCATGGCCGATCCGACGCCCGCCCCCACCCGCTTGCCCGGCTGCGCACCATCGGACGCGCCGGCCGAACCCGCCGATGCGACCACCCTGCCGCCCGATCGCTGGCAGGGCGGCATCGCCATCGCGGTCTTTGCCGAGCAGAACGGCGAGCGCATGGGTGTGAGCAGGGTAACCGCTTCGCTGACTTACGCGGACAGTGCCGTGGCGAAGGCCGAGACACGCCGGGGATGGGCTTTTCTGCCGCGCAAGGCGGGATCGCGCGCGATCCGGCTGGACCTTTCCGCCGGGTTTGCCGAGGGCCGCGACACGAGCCTGCCCCTGCCCCCGACCGAACGGGGCGTGATCCGCATCGCGCTCGACGCGCGCCAGGTGATCCCGCCCGCTTTCACCACGCTGCGCCTGCGAATCGACGGGAAGGCGCTGCTTCCCGAAGCCTTCGGGCGCGGCCGCTATACCCGGCCGAGCGAATAGCCCGGCTATTCAGCCCATCCGCGCCGCGACCAGTGCCTTGAGGTCCGCTTCGGGCCGCGCACCGTAGTGCGAGATCACTTCGGCGGCGCAGATCGCGCCCAGCCGCAGGCAATCCTCCAGCGAGCGCCCGCGCACGTGGCCGAACAGGAAGCCGGCGGCGAACAGGTCGCCCGCGCCGGTGGTGTCCACGGCCTGCTCGATCGGTTCGGCGGGAACATGGGCCTGCTCGCCACCACTCACCGCGTGCGCGCCGTGTTCGCTGCGCGTGACCACCACGGTCGGCACCTTCGCGGCGAGCGAAGCGATGCCTTCGTGGAAATCCGCGATGCCGGTCAGCGCCGCCAGCTCGTGTTCGTTGGCGAAGAGGATGTCGATCTGGCCCGCTTCGATCAGCGCGCGGAAATCGTCGCCATGGCGCGCGATCACGAACGCGTCGGACAGCGTGAAGGCCACCTTGCGCCCGGCCGTGCGCGCGGCGGCGATGGCGCGGCGCATGGCCTTGCGCGGCTCTTCCGGGTCCCACAGATAGCCTTCGAGATAGAGCACCGCGGCATCGGCGATGACTGCTTCGTCCAGCGCTTCGGCGGGCAGGAACTGCGACGCGCCAAGGAACGTGTTCATCGTGCGCTGGCCATCGGGCGTCACGAAGATCAGGCAGCGCGCGGTCGGCGGCTCGCTTTCGCGCGCGGGCGTGGCGAAGGCGATGCCGCCGGCGCGGATGTCGTGCGCGAACACCTCGCCCAGCTGGTCCTGCGCCACCTGGCCGATGAAGCCGCACGTCGCGCCCAGCGCCGCCAGCCCGGCCAGCGTGTTCGCCGCCGAACCGCCCGAAATCTCGCGCGCCGGCCCCATCGCGTCATAGAGTTCGCGCGCGCGATCGGCATCGACCAGCGTCATCCCGCCCTTGGCGAGGCCCAGCCGCGCGATATCCGCATCCTGCGCGGGGGCCATGACATCGACGATGGCATTGCCGATGGCGATAACGTCGGTAGCGGGAGCGGTCATCCGCAAGCTCCATGAATGAGGGGCCGATCGGGGAACGGCAGGCGGCGCGGCCCTAGCGGGCTGTTTGCCGCGCCGCAAGTGCGCTGACCCGGCGACCACGGCGGACGAGCGGTTCCGTCTCCCGGTTGACAGCCGCGCGCCGCCGGGCGATCCGGCATCCATGCTTTCCGCTTTGGGGCTTTCCTTGGGCCAGCTTGCCGACCGGCGCATCCTGCGGGTGCTGGGGAAAAGCGCGCTCGTCACGCTCGCCCTGTTCGTGGTGCTGGGCGCGCTGGGCTGGTGGGGCCTCGACACGGCGTTCATCGCATCGGGCCTGCGCGACGATCTGGCCAGCGGCGCGCAGACCCTGCGCGTGTTGATCGCGGGCGTGATCGTGCTGATCGGCGTCTGGCTGCTGTTCCGGCTGGTGGCGATCGCGGTGGTCCAGTTCTTTGCGGACGAGGTCGTTGCCGCCGTGGAAGCGCGCCATTACCCCGCCCTCGCCGCCACGGCGCGGCCGCTGGGCTGGCGTGCCGAGGCGCGGCAGGCGCTGCGCGGGCTGGTACGGTCGGTGCTGTGGAACCTGGCCGCGCTGCCGGTGGCCGTGGTGCTGCTGGTCACCGGTCTTGGCCCGGCGCTGGTGTTCTTTCTGGTAAATGCCGTGCTGCTGGGGCGGGAGCTGACCGAGATGGTCCGGCTGCGCCACCGCGACGCCGCGGGAACGCCAGCCGCCGCGCCGCCCGCGTGGCAGCGGCTGCTGCTGGGCGGGACGGTGGCCGGATTGCTGGCCGTGCCTTTCATCAACCTTGTCGCGCCGGTGATCGGCGCGGCGACGGCGACACATCTGGTGCTGCGCCGCCATGCCGAAGTTTCCAATGTTGGCGGAGTTTCCGATGCGCCGTAATCAGGCCGTGCTTGTGATGACCCTGCTGCTCGCGGCCTGCGGCGGCGGAACCGGCGTACAGACCAGCGGGGGCGGCAAGGCCGCGACCATCCGCAGCGTCGGCCACCCGCCGCCGCGCCCCGCCGCGCAGATCCAGACCGCGCCCGGCCTCGAATCGGTGATCGGCGCCGACGCGCAGCAGCTATCGCGCCTGTTCGGGCCGCCCCGGCTCGACATTCGCGAGGAAGACGCGCGCAAGCTGCAATGGTCGGGATCGGCCTGCATTCTCGACGTCTTCCTCTATCCCCCCGCGCAGGGCGGGCGGCAGACCGCGACCTATGTTGACGCGCGGCGCGGCGATGGCCGCGATGTCGACCGCGCCGCCTGCATCGCCGCGCTGAAGAAGCCCTGATCGCAGGGTCCTGAACGCAGGCCCCTAACCACAAGGGCGCGCGGCAGGCTCCGCCACGCTCCATGGCGCGAAAGCCGGAGCGCCGGGGCGGGCGATGTCCGCCAGCGAATAGCGGTCGAGCACCGCGAGGAAGGCCTCCAGCGCTTCGGCCAGAACGCCGCTCAGCGTGCAATCGGCGCGCAGCGCGCAGCGGGCGCAATCGGCCAGCTTCATGCCCCGTTCCAGCGCGCGCACCACCGCGCCCACGTTGATCCCGTCCGCCGGGCGCGCCAGGGCGATGCCGCCGCCGCGCCCGCGCAGGCTGCGGGCGAAGCCTTCGTGCACCAGCGCCTGCGCGACCTTGGCGACATGGTGGGGCGAAAGCCCCTGTTCGGCGGCAAAGGCCGGAACCGAAACGGCTTCGCCTTCTCGCCGGGCAAGCACGATCAGCAGGCGCAGGCCGAAATCCGTATGCTGGGTCAGTTGCATCGTTCGATCATGTCGGATTTTCGCTTGCTCGAATCAAGCATTTCCAATACCGGTATTTGTAATACTTGTTTTAAGGAGATCCCGCCATGCGCACCGCATCCGAACAGGCCAAGGCCATCGTCAAGGCCACGGCCCCCGTCATCGAAAAGCACGGCCTTGCCATCACCACCGCGATGTACGCGCGGCTGTTCCGCAATGCGGAAGTCGCAGCAATGTTCGACCAGGCCGCGCAGGACAGCGGCGAACAGCCGCGCCGGCTGGCCGGGGCGATCCTTGCCTATGCCCGGAACATCGACAAACTGGGCAACCTTGGCCCGGCTGTGCAGCGCATGGTGGCCAGGCACGTCGAAACCGGCGTCAAGGCGGAACACTATCCGCTGGTGGCCGAAGCCCTGCTGCCGGCGATCCGCGACGTGGTGGGCGCGGATGTGGCCACCGACGAAGTGCTGGCCGCCTGGGGCGAAGCCTACTGGATGCTGGCCGATATCCTGATCGCGGCCGAAGCCCAGGCCTACGAGGAAGCCTCCGCCGCATGACGCGGCGCGAGAGCCCGCCGTCCGCGATCCCCCTCAACAGCGGACGGCGGGCTTGATCGCCAGTATCGTTCAGTCCTCCACCGCGAAGGCGATCTCGGCGTGCGCACGCAACCGCGCCACCAGTGCTTCGCCCAGCAGCGCGCCCGGCGTGGCGATCCCGCCTTCCGCCGCGCAGGACAGCAGCGCGATGCCGGTTTCGGCCAGCATCCGGCTGGTGGAGCCATAACCCGGATCGTAGCGCCCCTTGACTCCATAACGGATCGTCCGCCCGTCGGGCATCTCGCCCACGAACAGCACGTCGTAGAAGCCGTTTTCGCGTTCTTCCTGCGACGGGCCTTCGCCCGGCTGCGGATCATCGGGCCGGCCGATCATCGGCGTGGTGGCGATGTGCTCGGCCACGGCCTTCCCCTGGTCGCCGGGGCCGGTCAGGATCATTTCGTCATAGACGAAGTCCTGGCCATAGGGGTGCCCGAGCAACCGGTTGGTGCGGTGGACGTTCTTGGTGTTGATCGTCGCCATGATGAATGGCGCTTCCCACGATCCCAGCGTCTCATCGTATTGCGGCTTGTCGCCAGCGGGCTGCGGCGGCCCTTCGAAACCCGGCGTCAGGCCGAAGGCGCTGGTCATCCAGGGAATCAGTTCTGGATACTGGCCCAGCGTGGCGAGCGTGGCCTTGAGGCTGGCCGCGGTTCCGCCCGAAGCGCCGCCCTTCATCCCCCGGACTCGCCCTTTCACGCGGGGCGAGGGCGCCCCGAAGCGGGCCACGGCCTCCTTCTGCAGCATCAGCACGCCCAGATCGAACGGGATCGAATCGAAGCCCGAGGAGAAGCTCACCCGCGCGCCGGTGCGCTTCGCTTCCGCGTCGTACTTGTCCACCATCTGGCGCATCCACACCCGCTCGCCGCACAAGTCGGCATAGTCGGTTCCCGCCGCGATGCAGGCGGCCAGCACCGGTTCGCCATAAAGCTGGTAGGGGCCGACCGTCGTCACCACCACCCGCGTCTGCTCCGCCATGGCCGTGAGGCTGGCGGGATCGCCGGCATCGGCCACGATCAGCGGCGTGTTGATCGGCGCGTCGATCGCATCGCGCACCTCGGCCAGCTTGCTGGCACTGCGCCCGGCCATCGCCCAGCGCGGCCCTTCCTGTCCATAGGCCCGCGCGAGGTACTGCGCCACGAGCCGCCCGGTAAACCCGGTCGCGCCATAGACCACGATGTCGAACGGCCGATCCGCCCTGGCACCCATCATCCCATCCCCTTTTTGGTTCGTTATGGGCGGGATGGTGATCGGCCCCGTTCCGGAAAGCAACAGGCCAGTTGCAGCAGCGCCGACAGGCGCGGAGATTAAAGCCGGGGCAGCGTCACTCCGCGCTGGCCCATGTATTTGCCGGCGCGGTCGGCATAGCTGACCTCGCACGGTTCGTTGCCCTGCAGGAACAGGAACTGGCACGCGCCCTCGTTGGCGTAGATTTTGGCGGGGAGCGGCGTGGTGTTGGAGAATTCCAGCGTGACGTGGCCTTCCCAGCCCGGCTCCAGCGGGGTCACGTTCACGATGATGCCGCAGCGGGCATAAGTCGATTTGCCCAGGCAGATCACCAGCACATCGCGCGGTACGCGGAAATATTCGACCGTGCGGGCCAGCGCGAAGCTGTTGGGCGGGATCACGCAGACGTCGGTCTTGCGGTCCACGAAGGAATTGGACGCAAAGTCCTTGGGGTCCACCACCGCCGAATCGACGTTGGTGAAGATCTTGAATTCGTCCGCCACGCGCGCGTCGTAGCCATAGGAGGACAGGCCATAGCTGATGCAGCCTTCCCGCCGCTGGCTTTCCACGAACGGCTCGATCATGCCCTCGCGCTGCGCCTTGTCGCGAATCCACTTGTCGGAAAGAATGGCCACGTTGTTTCCCCGATAATCCTGTTCAGGCCAAACTGCCTTTATACCAAACTGGCCGGACCGAAAGCATGCGGCAAGAGCGCCGAGAGCCGCACCTCGATCACCTCGCGCGTGCCCACGCACAGCACCAGCGGATCGGTGCCGCCCAGCGCGGCCAGTTCGTTGAGCACCTGCCGGCAGCGCCCGCACGGCGTGATCGCCGCGTCGATCGCCCCGCCGCCGCCGCCCATGACCGCCACGGCGACCAGCCCGCCGCGCCGCCCGGCATGGCTGGCGATCGCGCAGGCGACCGTCTCGGCGCAGAGCGAGAGGCCATAGCTGGCGTTCTCCACGTTCGCGCCGGTCACGATCGCGCCATCCTCGAACAGCAGCGCCGCGCCGACGTGGAAGCCCGAATAGGGCGCATAGGCGGTGTCGACCGCCGTGCGCGCGGCCGCGATCAACGCCTCGCGCGCACCGGGAGCAAGATCGGGCAGCGAAATATTCGTCATGGCTGCACCGCCACCCAGCGCAGCGGCCCTGGCGCGGCGTCGGTGCGCAGCCGGCTCGTAGCCGTCCACATCACCCACGGCCGTTTGGCATAGCCCGGCACGAGGAAATCCTGGCGGACCCAGATGTTGCGATCGATCATGGCGGCAAGGTGATAGCGGCTTTCGAACCCGCGCGACAGCATCAGGATCGCCGGCTTGCCCGCGTGCATTTCCATCTGGTTGAGGAACGTCGTCAGCTCGCTCTGCAGGGCCGCTTCGCCCGGCGCATCGGGGCAACTGCGCGAATCGATGTCGAGCACCACCGCCGGCGGCAACAGCTTGGCGTCGCGCGGCACGGTGGTGACGAAATTGGCGGCCTGGGCATCGGCCGGGGCGCACAGGTCGTAGACATGCACCGCACCCACCTGCATCCCCTGCGTACGCGCCGCGTCCAGCCCCGAAGCGAACGCGGCATCGCGGCGGCCGGGGCCTTCGCTGGCGGTGAGATAGACGAAGTCGGCGCCGCGGGCGTGGAGAATGCGCCAGTCGACCGGCGCGTCATGCTCGTCGATCCAGGCGCCCTGCACCGGATAGTGCGCGCGATCGGGCATCCAGGTGCGCGCCTTCCACCAGCCCAGGCCGATGGCGATCATCACCGCCAGCAGCAATGCCGCCAGCCAGCGCCGCAGCGCCGTTTTCCTCGCCTTCGCCATGAACCTGCGCCCAATCCCGTATTCCGCGACCCTAGCCCCTGATATGGAGGACGCAGATCAAGGTAAAGAGCCGGCGGGCCGTGGCGAAGTCCGTCTCCACCTTGCCGTCAAGCCGTTCCAGCAGCATTTCGGCCGCATCGTTGTGAACGCCGCGCCGGGCCATGTCGATCGTCTCGATCTCCTGCGCGGTCGCCCGGCGGATGGCTTGATAATAGGAATCGCAGATCGCGAAATAGTCGCGGATCGGACGGCGGAAACGGCCGAGACCGAGGATGATCGTTTCGAGCAGGTTTTCCCGTTCGTCGGCGATGACCAGCGCCAGCCGCCCGTCCTCCACCGACAGGCGCAGGCGATAGGGGCCGGTATGCCCCGCCTCGAACGCGCGGATCGGACGGAAGGTGTTTTCCTCGATCAGGTCGAAGATCGCGATCCGGCGTTCCTGCTCGATATCGGCATTGCGCCAGAGGATCGTCGCCTCGTCGAGCTCGATATGCGAGATGCGCGGGTCCGCCATGGGGCAGGCTATTTCGCAGACGCGGCAAGGCGCGGCAAGAGATTTGCGCAGTCCACAGCCTGTGGGTAAATTCAGGCGGCAATCGGGCCACACCGCGTCTTGCGGCGACCCGTCCCCCTGCGCCATTGGTGTGTCATGTCGGCAAGCGAAGCGATCCTCCTGCGCGAACCTGAAGAGATTCGCACCCTTCCCTCCAACGTCGAGGCGGAAGCCGCGTTTCTGGGCGCGGTGCTGATCGACAACCGGATTCTGGAGGAACTCCCCACCCCGCTGAAGCCCGAGCATTTCTTCGCGCCGGTCCACGGCCGCGTCTATGAACGCATCCTGGCGCTGGTCGATCGCAAGGCGGTGGTCACGCCGGTCACGCTCAAGCCCTATTTCGAAAGCGACGAAGGGCTGAAGGAACTGGGCGGCACCGCCTATCTCGCCCGGCTGACGGCGGACGGGCAGGGCCTGCTCGCCCCGCGCGAACTGGCCGAGCAGGTCTATGACCTGGCGCTGCTGCGCGAACTGATGGCGGTGGGCCGCAACCTGGTGGAAGGCGCGCGCGACACCAGCAATTCGGTCGCCCCGCTCGAACAGATCGAACGCGCCGAAGCCGCGCTCTATGCCGTGGCCGAAGGGGCGCAGACCGGCAACGAGGCGCAGAGCTTCGGCATGGCCACGCGCACCTCGCTGGAAATGATCGAGAAGGCGCTGCTTTCCGGCGGCCACATCTCGGGCAAGACAACCGGCCTGACCTCGGTGAACGAGAAGATCGGCGGGTTGCACGATTCGGACCTTATCATCCTTGCCGGCCGCCCGGGCATGGGCAAGACTTCGCTTGTCACCAACATCGCCTTCAATTCGGCCGACCGGCTGCGGCGCGACCAGGCCGATGGCATCGCCACCAAGGATTCGGTCGGCGCGGCGGTCGCCTTCTTCAGCCTGGAAATGAGCGCGGACCAGCTCGCCACGCGTATCCTGGCCGAACAATCGGGCATCAGTTCCGAAGCGCTGCGCATGGGCCGCATCAGCCGCGAGGATTTCCAGCAGCTTTCGTTCGCCAGCCAGCGCCTGGCCGAACTGCCGCTCTATATCGACGATACCCCGGCGCTGACCATCGGCAGCCTGCGCGCGCGGGCACGGCGATTGAAGCGCCGGCACGATGTCGGCCTGATCATCGTCGATTACCTCCAGCTCCTGCAGGGATCGGGCCGCAGCGACAACCGCGTCAACGAAATCTCGGAAATCAGCCGCGGCCTGAAGACGCTGGCCAAGGAACTCTCGGTCCCGGTGATCGCGCTCTCGCAGCTCAGCCGCGCGGTCGAACAGCGCGACGACAAGCGGCCGATGCTATCGGACCTGCGCGAATCGGGCTCGATCGAACAGGACGCGGACATGGTCTGGTTCGTGTTCCGCGAGGATTACTACGTCGCCGCGCGCGAACCCAAGGTGCCGCAAGGCAGCGACGACATGAAGATCCAGGAAGCCCACGCCGCCTGGCAGGCGGAAATGGAGCGCGTCTATGGCCTGGCCGAACTGATCGTGGCCAAGCAGCGCCACGGCTCGACCGGCAAGGTGCGCCTGCGTTTCGAATCGCGCATCACCAAGTTCAGCGATCTCGCCCCCGAGGCGCTGGCCGGCCACAGCTACAACGATGAATGACAGGGGCGCGCAACGGGCCGCCCGACCTCGCTGTGCCGATTTCCTTGACTTTTCCACACCCCGCGCCTAGCTGCGGCTCTTTCCATCCTTTCCAATATTCCGGAGTGCCCGAATGGCGCGCGTTACCGTCGAAGATTGCGTCGACAAGGTTCCCAACCGTTTCGATCTGGTCCTGCTGGCCGCCGAGCGCGCCCGCGCGATCTCGGGCGGCGCCGAGCTGACCGTTGACCGCGACCGCGACAAGAACCCCGTGGTTGCCCTGCGCGAAATTGCGGACGAGACCGTCCGCCCGACGGTGCTCAAGGAAAACGTGATCCAGTCGCTCCAGCGCGTGCTGCCCGATGACGATGACGAGGTCGATGAAATCGGCTCGCTGTCGCAGTCGGCCGAAGCCCTGCGCATCACCGCCGCCGCGCCGGTGCGGAATACCTCGCTGGGCGCCGACTACGACGGCTAAGGCAGCCGAAATTCAGCCCATGCCGGCCTGCGAACGGCACTTTTCTGCGCTTCCGGTGCTCACGTGCTTCAAGCACGCTGCGCGCCGGTTCTCGAAAAGCACCATTCTCGGCGCGGCCTGACTTGAATTTCGACCGGCCTGCTTCAAGGCCCTGAATGACAATCCTTTTTGGAGGCGCCGGGGATAAATTCCCGGCGCCTTCTTGCGTGGGGGGATGGCCGCCGCCACATTCCCTACATGGCCAGTCCCCTGCCAGGAAGACGACACGGGACAGCCGGGGAAGGCGTGGTCAAAGCGGTGCTTGGCCCGACCAACACCGGCAAGACCCATCTCGCAATCGAGCGGCTGTGCGCGCATTCCAGCGGCGCAATCGGCTTTCCGCTGCGCCTGCTGGCGCGCGAGGTCTATGACCGGGTCTGCGCGATCAAGGGTGCGGACCGCGTCGCGTTGATCACCGGCGAGGAGCGGATCGAGCCGAAGAACGCCCGCTGGCTGCTCTGCACCGCCGAAGCGATGCCATCGCGCCCCGATCTCGCTTTCGTCGCGCTCGACGAAGCGCAGCTTTCCGCCGATCCGGAGCGCGGGCACGTGTTCACCGACCGGCTGCTGCACACGCGCGGCCGCGAGGAAACGATGCTACTGGGCTCGGCCACGCTGCAACCGATGGTCCGCGCGCTCGTGCCCGAAGCCGAAGTCATCGGCCGCCCGCGCTTTTCCACGCTGAGCCATGTCGGCGCGAAGAAGCTCTCGCGCATCCCCCCGCGCAGCGCGATCGTCGCCTTCTCGGCCGAACAGGTCTATGCCATGGCGGAAATGCTCCGCCGCTTCCGGGGCGGCGCGGCGGTGGTCATGGGCGCGCTCAGCCCGCAGACGCGCAACGCCCAGGTGGCGATGTACCAGGCGGGCGAGGTCGATTACCTCGTCGCCACCGACGCGATCGGCATGGGCCTGAACCTCGATGTCCACCACGTCGCCTTCGCCGGCCTGTCCAAGTTCGACGGCCATCGCCAGCGGCGCCTGACCACAGCGGAAATGGCACAGATCGCGGGCCGCGCCGGCCGCCACCAGCGCGATGGCACCTTCGGCACGCTGGCGGGTACGGGCGGAAACGATCCCGAATTCACCCCCGAGGAAGTCTTCGCGATCGAGGAACACCGGTTCCCGCCGCTGACGCGCCTGTTCTGGCGCGAAGCGGAGCCGCGCTTCGATTCACTGGCCACGCTGATCGCGGATCTGGAAAGCCCGCCGCCACGGCCCGAACTGGCTACGCCACCGCAGGCGATCGACCTGGCCGTGCTGAAACGGCTGGCGGAGGAGCCGGATACCGCCGCCACGGTGCGCGGGCGCGGTTCGGTCCAGCGCTTCTGGGCGGCCTGTTCGCTGCCCGATTTCCGTCAGCAGGGCACCGAAACCCATGCCCGCTTCGTCGCCCGGCTGTGGCAGGATCTGCGCCACGGCTATCTGGGCGCGGACTACGTGGCGCAGGCGATCACCGCGCTCGATAACCCCTCCGGGGACATCGACACGCTGCAGGGGCGAATTGCGGCGATCCGCAGCTGGTCTTACATCGCGCAGCGGCCCGACTGGGTGCTGGCGCGCGACGAGATGGCGGCGCGCGCCCGCGCCGTGGAAACGCGGCTGTCCGATGCGCTGCACGCGCGCCTGACCGAACGCTTCGTCAACCGCCGCACCACGCTGCTGATGCGCAAGACCGGCGCCGATGCCGCGCTTCTGCCCGTGCGGCTGGACGATTCGGGCGCCGTTCTGGTGGATGACGAGGCGATCGGACACCTCGACGGCTTCCGCTTCGTGGTCGATCCGCTGGCCCGCGCGGCGGATCGCAAGTTGCTGCTGGCTGCGGCGGAGCGCCATTTGCCGGGCCTGCTGGCCACCCGCGCGCAAGCGCTGGTCCGCGATGCCGGAACGGCAGCGGGAATCACCCTCGCCGATGGCGCGCTGTGCTGGAACGGCATCACGGTGGCGCGGCTGGAAAAGGGCCGGACGCTGCTGGAGCCACGCATCCGGATCGACGCGGCGCTCGACCGGCTGAGTTCCCCGGTCCGGCAGGGCGTGGAAACCGCGCTGGGCGAATGGCTGGCGCGCCATGGCGAGAAGCCGCTGGAACCCTTGCGCAAGATCGCCGAAGCCGGGCGCGATCCGGCCTCGGGACCGACATTGCGCGCGCTGTTGCTGCGTCTGGTGGAAGGTGGTGGCGTGCTGGCGCGCGCGGAAGCCGGGCTGGAACGGCTCGACGATCGCCAGCGCGCCGCGCTGCGCGGGCTCGGCATCCGCGTGGGCGCGCTGGACCTTTACGTGCCGGGCGCTCTGCGGCCCGCCGCGATGATCCTGTGGAGCGCGCTGGCGCGCCTGTGGGACCTGGACCATGGAGCCCCCGCCGAGGCCATGCGCCCTGTTGTGAGGGCGGGGAAGAAAACGCCAGTCGGCTATCGCACCGCCGGGTCGCAGGCGATTCGGGTGGATCTGGCCGAAAAGCTGCTCCAGGCCGCCCACCGCACGCGCACGGAAGGCGCGATCGGCGGCAGGACGCGCCGCTTCGCGCTTGATCCGGCGCTGGCGCGGTCGATGGGGCTCACCACCGCCAGCTACGCGGCACTGCTGCGCGCGGCGGGATTCCGCGCGTGGCCCCCGCGCCCGCTGGCCGAAGGCGCCGCGGGGCCGCCCG
>NZ_RQSI01000067.1:0-15183 GCF_003856955.1 Novosphingobium sp. LASN5T | reverse complement strand
ATCTCCGCCCGGACCTCGTCCGCCAATGCCCGCAAACGCGGCAACGGCCAGCCCCGAAAATCCGATGGCGATTCTACTCCCTCCAGCAAGGGACGATCTCGTTCTAACGACATCCCTGCGCCTTACATTCCAAAAACCGTGGTGTCATTACTACTCAAGTGGGCCTGCGTGCCTGAACCGGTCCTGCACGAAGCGGGCGTGACAGTTGAAAAGTTTTGGCATAAAAAGTGCCGATTCCTGACGCGGACGTATTGACCATCGATCCGCGTGTGGCATCTTCGGGTTTCAAAAAACGACCCGTGACAGTGGGATCGACGCGGGAAACGGGAGAGAGATCATGCGGCGCAAGGCGATCATCGCGGCACTTTTGCTGGGCAGTGCCTTTTCCTTGTCGGGGTGCGACAAGATCAAGCAGGCGGTTTCCGGCAAGTCCGAAATCAAGGTGGTGGAAACCGAGTTTCCTGAGCGCGTGTTCTGGGGCGACACCCATCTTCACACCGCCAATTCGGTCGATGCCTTCGGCTTCGGCAACCGGTTGGGGCCGGAAGAGGCGCTGCGCTTCGCGCGCGGCGAGGAAGTGACGTCGAGCACCGGACAGAAGGCCAAGCTTGCCCGTCCGCTGGACTTCCTGGTGATCGCCGATCACGCCGAGGGGCTGGGCGCGACCAAGGCGCTGTATGACGCCCCGCGCCTGCTGATCACTGATCCCACGCTGCGCCGCTGGTATGATCTGATGCACCAGGGGCCGAAGGGTTCGTTGCAGGCGACCGGCGAGATGCTTCAGGCGCGGTCGCAGAACAAGTTGCCGGCCGGCCTCAACGATCCCGCCAAGGCCGAGGAGCGCACGCGCAAGATCTGGAACGATCACCTCGATACCGTCGATCGCTACAACGAACCCGGCAAGTTCACCGCCTTCTTCGGCTTCGAATACACGCTGATGCAGGGGGGCAACAACCTGCACCGCAACGTGATCTTCCGCGACAACAAGGATCGCGTCGCCAAGATCATGCCGCTCGATCCCAGCAACGAACTGTGGCCGGACAAGCTGTGGGATTACATGGACGGCTACGAGAAGAGCACCGGGGGCAAGGTGCTGGCGATCCCGCACAACGCCAACCTGTCCAACGGCCTGATGTTCATGATGACCGATCCCAGCGGTGGCCCGATGACGGCGGCGCAGGCCCGCCGCCGTGCCGCGCACGAGCCGGTGGTGGAAATCACCCAGATCAAGGGAGACAGCGAAGCCCATCCGTTCCTTTCGCCGAACGATGAATTCGCGGGTTACGGCACGGCCGGTTGGGACCTCAACAACCTGCTCAATTCGCAACCGACCAAGCCGGGGGATCTGGCGGGCAGCTATGTGCGCGAGGCGTTGAAGCGCGGCCTGATTCTGGAGCAGACGATCGGAGTGAATCCCTACAAGTTCGGCGTTATCGGCTCCACGGATTCGCACAATTCGCTGTCCACGGCGGACGACAACAACTTCTGGGGCAAGCACCCCGGCGTCGAGCCGAGCCCGACGCGCTCGACCGACGGCTTCGTGCCCGGCATCAACAGCGGCCGCATGAACTGGCAATCGCTGGCGAGCGGCTATGCCGCCGTATGGGCGCGCGCCAACACGCGCACCGCGATCTTCGACGCGATCCAGCGCCGCGAGGTCTATGGCACCACCGGGCCGCGCATGACCGTGCGCTTCTTCGGCGGCTGGGACTTCAAGGGAGACGATCTCAGGGGCGACTGGGTCCACGCCGGCTATCGTCGCGGCGTGCCGATGGGCAGCGATCTTTCCGGGCACAAGGGCGCGGGCGCGCCGAGCTTCATCGTTTCCGCGCTGAAAGACCCGGTCGGCGCCAATCTCGATCGCGTCCAGATCGTCAAGGGCTGGGTCGACAAGGGCGGCAAATCGCACGAGAAGGTCTTCGATGTCGTGTGGAGCGATATGGCGAAGCGCAAGCCTGCGGGCGGCAAGGTGCCGGCGGTGGGCGATACCGTGGACCTGACGCGGGCGACCTATGCCAATTCGATCGGCGCGCCTTCGCTGGCCAGCGTGTGGACCGATCCGGAGTTCGATCCGGCGATGCGCGCGTTCTACTATGTGCGCGTGCTGGAAATCCCGACGCCGAACTGGGTCAGCTATGACGCGGTGAAGTATCACCTCACCCTGACGCCGGACATCCCGCGCAAGCAGCAGGAGCGCGCCTATACCTCGGCCATCTGGTACACTCCTTCGTAACGGTGCCCGGACATGACCCTGCGATCCCGCGCGGCTTCCCTGCTGCGCGAACCACTGGTGCATTTCATGCTCGCGGGGGCGCTGGTCTTCGCCCTGCTGTCCGGCCGCGCGCCCGACGCGGGCGAACGGCGCATCGTGGTGAACGCGGAGGTCGTCTCGCGCCTGCTCAACCGCTTTACCGAAAGCTTCCACCGCCAGCCCACGCCGCAGGAAATGGACGGGCTGATCAGCGACTATGTCCACGAACAGGTCTATTACCGCGAGGCGCTGCGGCTGGGGCTGGACAAGGATGACGAGATCGTGGTGCGCCGGATGCGCAACAAGATGATTGCCATTGCCACCAACGACGCCGAAGCGGCGACGCCGTCCGACGCCGATCTGCAGAAGTTGCTCGACAAGGACCCCGGCCGCTATGCGCGCGAACCGAAGGTGACGTTCGCGCAGCTCTATCTGGGGGCGGACAGCCCCGCCGCCCGCGCGGCCGCGCGCGATGCGCTGGTGGCGCTGCGACAGGGCGGGGATGCCACGCGCTTTGCCCAGGCGGCGCCGATCAACCCGCGCTATGAGGCGGCGGACGCGGATTCCATCGGTGCCACGTTCGGCGATGCATTCGCGCTGGCGCTGCGCAAACTGCCGCGTGGCGAATGGACCGGGCCGGTCACCTCGGGCCTTGGCCTGCACCTGGTGCGCGTCGACGCGGTGATCGCGGCCAGGCCGCCGACGGTGGATGAAGCCCGCCAGCAGCTTGCCAACGACTGGCACGAGGCCAACGTGCGCAAGGCGGAGGAAGAGGCCTATCGCAAGATCGTCGACGGCTATGACGTGGTGATCGAGCAGCCCAAGTGAACACGGTGCGTGGCCTTGTCCTGCTCGTGCTCGCGATGCTGTGTGCGATCGGCGCACCGGCGCGCGCCGACGAATTGCGGCCGGGCTATCTGGAACTGACGCAGCAGGACGCGGCGCACTGGAAGCTGGTGTGGAAAGCGCCGATCCTTGGCGGGCTGGCCACGCGGGCACGGCCCGCGCTGCCGGCGTTCTGCGCCATCGCTCCGCGCGAAAGCCGGCTGGACAGCGGCTCGGTGATCTCGACCGGCGACGTTACCTGCCGGGGATCGCTGGAAGGGCAGAAAGTGGGCCTTTCCGGTATGGAGACCACGTTCACCGACGCGCTGCTGCGGGTGGCGCCGCTGGGGCGGCCGGTTCAGGCCGAGCGGCTCACCACCGCGCAGCCGATGGTGGAAGTGGTGGCGAAGCCGGGGCGCTGGCAGGTGGCGCGGACCTATTTCGTGCTGGGGGTCGAACATATCCTGACGGGATACGACCACCTGCTGTTCGTGGTCTCGCTGGTGCTGCTGCTGGGCCATCTGTGGACCGTGGTGCGTGCCGCCACGGCATTCACGGTGGCGCATTCGATTACCCTTGCCGGCACCACGCTGGGGCTGTTCGGGCTGGCGCAGGCGCCGGTGGAAGCGCTGATTGCGCTGTCGATCGTGTTCCTGGCGGTGGAGATCGTGAAACGCCGCGATGGCGCGCCGCGCCTGTCCGAACGCGTGCCGTGGGTGGTGGCCTTCCTGTTCGGACTGCTGCACGGCTTCGGCTTTGCCGGCGCACTGCGCGAGATCGGCTTGCCGGAAACCGATGTGCCGATGGCGCTGCTGACGTTCAATCTGGGCGTGGAGACCGGGCAACTGGTGATCGTGGCGGTCTGCCTCGCCGCGATCGGGCTGTTGCGGCGCTTCACCCCGCAAGCGCTGCGCCCGGCGACGCTTGTCGCGACTTACGCGATCGGCATTACCGCCAGCTACTGGTTCCTCGATCGCCTGGTCGCCTGATCGCCTGATCGCCTGAACGCGCTGCTCTAGGCGCTGATCGGCAGCGTGGGCCATGTCTCCGTGATCGTGTGCCCGTCGAACACGGCGATGTCCCCGAACTGGAGGAACAGCGCTTCGCTTTGGTCCGGGCGCAGGAAGACGTGGTCGTCCGGGCGCAGGTTCGTCCGGGTCGAGCCGAGCAGGAGTTCCTGGTTGGACGACCGCCCGAACAGGCCGGAATAGGACAGGCCCGGCGGCGAAACCGGCTGGGCCAGCCAGTGGCCGCCATGCATGAAGAAGCCGCGCTGGCTGTTGCGATCGAACCAGTGCATCAGGCCGGACAGCGGCTCCACGCCCGGCAGGCGCATGTCTTCCACCGCCTTGATGACGGGAGAGGCGATGAAAGCCGCCGGTGCCAGATCGGCGAGATCGGAATAGTCGAACGTGCCCGGCTTGACGAAGGCGGACCCGACCGAAACCTCGTTGGCCACGGTGCCCTTGCAATGGCGGCGGAACGTGGGGCTTCCCGCTCCGTTCAGCGTCAGCGGCGCTGCATTGCCGACGACGTGGCGCACGGCGTCAATGGCGGCGCGGTAGGCGGCCTGCGAGGCGGCATAGGCGCGATCGGGAAGCGGCATCTTGGGAACATGGGGGTCGTAACCCATCAGCCCGGCGATGCGCACGCTGTTGTCGCGCGCGAAGGCGAGCGCGGGGGCTAGGGCCGTGGCGTCGGGAAATCCGCCCCGGTGCAGGCCGACATCGAGTTCGAAGCTCGCCTGCAACGGGACGCCATGCGCTTTGGCGATCGCGGCGTATTCGGAAAGCCGCTGCGGCGTGTCGATCAGCCATTGCGGGCGGGCGGCGGCCTGCGGCCCGGCCTTGTCGATCACGCGGGCGAATTCGGCGGCGGGCAGGGGCTTGCCCATCAGCATGTCGGCATCGGCGTAAAGGGGTAGCAATTGCAGCAGCATCTCGGCGCTGAACACCATCATCCGCCGGCTGCCCATGCCGTTCAGCACGTGTTCGATGAGGCGGGGGGCGGGCAGCGACTTGACTACCACGCGCAGCGGCAGTTTCGCACTATCGACCGAGGCGCGGATGGCTCGTACGTTCGCGTCCAGCCGCTGCCGGTCGATCACCAGCACGGGATGCATCAGCCCGGCGCGGCGCAGCGCGGCGGCCAGCGCGGCAAAATAGGCATCGTGTCCGCCGCCGGTCTCCGCCGGGCGCAGGGCAAGGACGCCGAGCCCGGCGACGGCGATGGCACCGCCGCCCGCCAGCACGGCGCGGCGCGAGGATGTCTTGCGTTCAGGCGGCATCGAAGATCCTGTGCAGGAAGGGGTTGAGCATTCGGTCCTGCGGATCGAGCCGGCGGCGTACCGCGTCGGCTTGCGCGAACATCGGATAGAGCGGCTGGAGTTCCTGGCGCGACAGCGAATGGAGCTTGCCCCAGTGCGGTCGCCCGCCCGCCTCGCGCAGCACCGGTTCGATCAGGTCGAACATGAACTGGTGGCTGTCCTTGTAATAGGCGTGGACCGCGATCGAGCCGCTTTCGCGCTGGTAGAACGGGGAGAGCCAGGCGTCGTCCGGCGCGATGATACGCGCCTCGATCGGCACGAACACGTCGTGCGCCTGGCTTTCGATGCGCAGGACCACTTCGCGCAGGGCCTCCACCTGCCGTTCGATGGGAACGTGGTATTCCATTTCCTTGAAGCGCACGGGGCGTTCGTTCGACAGGAGCTTCCAGCCCTGGTCGATAGCCACTTCGGGCGGTTCGTCGTTCAGGAAATGCGCGGCGACACGCTTGCGCACGCCGGGCGTGAATTCGAACACGTCGCGCAGCAGCTTCAGCTGCATCAGCACGTCGGTATCGCGATCGGGGCCGCGCGGGCGGACCGGCTCGGTCGTGACATCGTGCGTGATCAGCGCGGCCTTGCCGGTGAAGGGAAGGATCAGGAATTCGGCATTGCGATGGCGCGTGGCGAGCGCGGGCCACTGGCCGAGCAGTTCCTCGGTATCGACGATCCGCACTTCCTTGCGCACGCGCGTCAGCGGTTGGTTGCGCAGGGTCACTTCGGTCAGCACGCCGAACGCGCCGAGGCCCACGCGCGCGGCGTGGAACACCTCGGGTTCGTGATCGGGCGCGGCTTCGATCACCGTGCCATCGGGGGTGACCAGCCGCAGCGCGGTAACGCCGCCGTGAATCGCGGTCAGCCCCTTGCCGGTACCATGCGTGCCGGTGGCGAGCGCGCCGGCCAGCGATTGCTTGTTGATGTCCGGCAGGTTGGGCATCTCCTGCCCGATCGCGGCCAGCGCGGGGCCGAGCGCGGCCAGCCGCGTTCCCGCCAGGACGCGGGCCGAATGCGTGGCGGCGTCATGCCCGGCCAGCCCGGCCATGCGGTCGAGCGAGAGCATCGTGCCCGACGTGGGCACCAGCGCGGTGAAGCTGTGCCCGGCGCCGACCGGCCGGATCGGGGCGGGGGCGGCGGGCAGAGCCTGCGCCAGTTCGGCTTCGCTGGCGGGGGCGAGGCGGCGCTCCGGATAGGCATGTTCCAGGCCGCACCAGTTGGTCCAGAGCACGCGGCCCGATCCGTCGAGCGCGGGCGGGGGGACCGGTTCGCGATCGAGCCAGGCGCGCCGGGCGGTCAGGCCGCCCGCCGTGGCTCCCAGTACGCCCACAGTCCCCAGAATGGCTTTCCTGCGCGTGAGCAATGCCATGGTTCCTATTCCTTTTCGCGGCCGGCCATGAACCGGATCAGCGCCTTGAGATCGTCGGGCGTGCAGGCAAGGCACTGGCCACCGGCGGGCATCGCGCCCTTGCCCTGGATGGCGCTGGCAAGCAGCGCGTCCGGCCCCTTGCTCCAGCGGGCATCCCACAGGGTGCGGTCGCCGGTGAGCGGAGCGGTGGAGGCGCGGACGGTGTGGCAGGCCTTGCACGATGCGCCATAGAGTTCGGCGAGATGCGGATCGGCCGGCGTCAACGCGGCGCTTTGCGCCTCGGTCAGCGGCTTTGCCGGCGGTGCGGAATGGCCGCAGCCAGCCAGAGCAAGCAGGGCCGGCGCCAGCAATGCCGCCGCGAACATGCCCTGAGCCGGATGCTGTCCGAGTCGCACCATGATGTCCCTTCCCAACGGGCGCGAAATCTAGTTATAGCTATATTTCTGTCAAGGAGCATCGGAACGTGACCGAAGAAGGCGAAATCCCCTTTGCGATGTCGGGGCGAAAACCGGTGCAAAAGCGGGCGCAAGCCACGTGGAACCGCCTGCTCGATGCCGCTGGAAGTCTGCTGGAAGAAGTGGGGGTGGAGCGCATTTCCACCAACCTGGTGGCGGCGCGCGCCGGGGTCAGTCCGCCGACGCTCTACCATTACTTCCCGGACAAGTACGCGCTGTTGGCGGCCTTGGGGGAGCGGCTGATGGTGGCGCAGAATGCGCTGGTGGTGCTGGACCCGGAACAGGACGAAGCGGCCATCGCCGCCGTGCTGGAGGCGCATGTCACCCTGACCCGCGCCACGCCGGGCGGGGCGTGGATCATGCGGATGCTGCGGGCGGTGCCGCAACTCGCGCCGATCCGCATCGCCTCGCACCGTGCCGTGGCGCGCGCGCTGGCGGAGCGCGTGCTCGCGCTCGACCCCCGGCAGGACCCGCAGTCTACCGAGGCGCGGGCGCGGCTTTGCGTGGATCTGGGATATGCCGCGATCGAACTGATCTTCGACGAACCCGATCTGCCGGAGGCTCCGGCGCTGGCCGATGCCGCGCGCGCGATCCGGGCGGTGATCGCGCCGTAGGCCGCTTGCGTCGCGTCTGTTCCTTGCTATGAAGTTTTCACGAATATGAACTGATCGAACACTGGGAGAGCCGCATGGCCAAGATCAAGACCACGCACGTCGGAAGCCTGCCGCGCGGCGATGAACTGACGCCGCTGCTGCTGGCGCGCGATGGCGGCCAGCCTTACGACGCGGCCGAGTTCGATGCCAAGGTTTCGGCCGCGGTCGATGCAGCGGTGCAGGCGCAGGTCGAAGCGGGCGTGTCCGTGGTCAGCGATGGCGAACTGGGGAAGGTCGGCTATTCGACCTACATGATTGAGCGGCTGTCCGGCTTTGGCGGCCATATCGATCGTAAGCCCGCGGCGGACCTCGCCGAAGTGCCGAACCTTGCGAGAAAGCTGTCGGCGATCATGGGCAGCCAGGAATTCGTGCGGGCTTCGTGCATCGGACCGGTGAAGCTGGTCACGCTCGATCCGCTGCACGAGGATATCCGCCGCTTCAAGGCGGCGCTGGCCAAGCATGGCGCACCCGATACCGAAGCCTTCATGAACGCCGCCTCGCCGGGGCTGATCACCGCGTTCCAGGTTAACCGCCACTATCCGAGCCACGAGGCCTATCTGGCCGACCTGGCGGACGCGATGCGCGAGGAATACGAGACGATCGTGCGCGAAGGGTTCTACCTTCAGCTCGACTGCCCGGACCTCGCGATGTCGCGCCACACCGGCTACCAGGACATGGCGGAGGAGGACTTCCTCAAGGTTGCGGCGGCGAACGTCGAGGCGCTGAATGCCGCCACGGCCAATATCCCGCCCGAAAAGATGCGGATGCACGTGTGCTGGGGCAACTACGAAGGCCCGCACGATCACGACATCGCGCTGGAGAAGGTCATCGACATCGTGCTGAAGGCGCGCCCCGCCACGGTGCTGTTCGAGGCCGCCAACCCGCGCCACGAACACGAATGGAAGGTGTGGAAGGACGCGCGGCTGCCCGACTGGAAGGTGCTGGCGCCCGGCCTGATCGACACCTGCTCCAACTATATCGAGCATCCCGAGCTGATCGCCCAGCGGATCGAACGCTTTGCCGAATTCGTCGGCCCGGAACGCGTTGTCGCCAGCACCGATTGCGGCTTCGGCACGTTTGCCGGTTATGGCAAGATCGATCCGATCGTGACATGGCGCAAGCTTCGGTCGCTGCGCGAAGGTGCGGATATCGCGGCGGCCCGTATGTGAGCCGGCCGTCTCTGACGGCGAACAGGGAGCAAGGTATGAACCCCGATGATCGCCGGGCCGTCGAGCACGATTGCGCCCGCCTGATCGCGCTTTACGCCAACCTCAACGACGAGGCGCGCTGGGACGAGGTGGCCGCGCTCTATGCCGAGGATGGCGTGATGTTCCGCCCGACCGCGCCGGACCAGCCGGTCGTGGGGCGCGAGGCGATCCTCGCCGCGTTCAAGGCCCGCCCGCCGCGCACCACGCGGCACGTCTGCTCCAACGTGGTGATCGATGTCGAAGGACCGGCTACCGCGCGGGGCACCTCGGCGATGCTGCTGTTTACGGGGGATGGGCCGCCACTGGTCGGTTCGTTTCATGATCGCTTTTGCCTGACCGCCGCCGGATGGCGTTTCGCCGAGCGGCGCGGATCGCTGACGTTCAAGGGGTAAGGAGATGAGCGCCAGCCAGGCGGGCGCTGCCGCCCCGGTCAAGTCCGCGATGCGCACGCTCGATGTGATCGAGTTCGTCGTGGCGCATCCGCAGGGCGTGATCGCGCAGGAGATCGCGGCGGCGCTGGGGATTCCCGTCAGCAGCCTGTCCTATCTGCTGGCGACGCTGGCCGAGCGGGAATACCTGGCCCGGCAAGGGCGGCGCTACCTGCCGGGGCCGGGGCTGGAGCGGTTGCGTGCGCCCGTGTCTTCGCTCTCGCTGGAGGAGCGCGTGGCACCGCTGGTGCGCGCCTTGCGCAGCGAGTTGAACGAGACCTCGTCGTTCATGATCCGCGCCGGCTGGGATGCCGAGGCGCTGGTGACCGAAGCCAGCGATCAGGCGCTGCGCTATGCGATCGATCCCGGCACGCGCAAGCCGCTGCACGGGCTGGCCGGCGGGCTGGTCCTGCTGGCGGGAATGTCCGAGGCGGAACTGGCGGACTATTTCGCCCGAAGCGCACGGGAACAACTGACGCCGAAAACACGCGTTGCGGAGGCCGATCTGCGCGCCGATATCGCGGAGATCCGGCAAAACGGCTTCTGCACCGCGCGCGAGCGGGCCACGCTTGGTATTTGCGGGGTGGCTGTGCCGGTCAGGCTGGGCGACCGGCAGATCGGCGTGTTCAGCGTGGCGGTGCCCGCGGTCCGGTTCGACCCCGCGCTGGAACAGCGGATCAGGATCCTGCTCCAGCGCAGCGCGGACGCGATCAGGGAAGCGTAGTCGGAACGGGCGCGGAAACCGGTCCGATGTGCAGGCTTCCGGCCGGTTTGTGGGTCGTTTGCTTGTGATTGGCGCGCGAAGCCTGCCGGGCGTGCCGCTGCGCCAGCCATGACATGACCGGGGCGCACAGGAACGCGGCGGACAGGCTGGCAAGCTGCAGCGCCAGCAGCCATTCGGTTTCGCTTCCCCAACCAGTGTCGATCGCCAGGATCGTTACCGTCAGCGCGAGGAACAGCGCGCCCAGCACGGATTCCGCCGCCGTATCGGCGAAGGGCGAACGGCGCGACGCGGACACGGCGAACTTTGGCGTGCGGCGCCAGGCCAGCGGGCGGCGGGAAAGCCCGGCGACGCCGCCGAGCAGCACGATCCACGTGAGCGAGGCGCGGGCGATTTCGCCCAGCACCATGTCGCGCGGTTCATGGCAGCCGGACAGGCGATAGCGGTGCGCCGTGCGCGCGCACCAGGTCATCCCGCCAAGGATCATCAGCGCCCACACCACGTTGGGGATGTCCACGGGATCGCCGGCGCGGGCTGATTGGGCAAGGCCCATGAAAACCGTGCCCGCCAGCATCAGGACGAGCGCTCCCACGCGCTGCAGCGGGGCGACGCAGCGCAATACTTCAAGAAGCTTCGACCAGCCCGGCAGCGCTCCGGCGATGGGGTGCGGCAGGAACAGCCGCCAGTGGCGGCGCAACTGCTGCACGGGGCCGGCGGTCCAGCGGAACCGCTGCTTGCGGTAATCGTCGAAGGTTTCGGGGATCAGTCCCCGTCCGAACGTTTCGTTGAAGTAAAGCCCGTGCCAGCCGGTGGCCCGCATCCGGACCGAAACTTCGGAATCCTCGGTAAGGCACCATTCGGCCCACCCGCCGGCATCCCTGAGCGCCTGCGCGCGCAGCAGGCACATCGTGCCGATGGTGAATGCGCCGCCGTATTCGCTGATTCCACGCCAGTCGACCTTGTTCACCGGCATGTATTCCCAATGGCAGGCGGTCAGCCACGGGCTGCCCGCGTACCCGCGATAATCGTGGGGAGTCTGGATATAGCCCAGATTGGCATCGTCGAAATGCGGCACCAGCCGCGACAGAAAATCGCGTGTAGCGTGATAATCGGCATCGATCACGCCAACGATCTCGGTATCGCGCGCCATGACGTCGAGGCAGAAGTTGAGCGCGCCGGCTTTCGCACCTTCCAGGGGGGCGACGTGGAAGAAGCGGAACACGGTGCGGCCGAGCTGCCGATTGAGCGCAGTGCAATGGGCTTCCAGCGGACGCCACAGGGCTTCGTCCGGCGTGTTGTTGTCACAGACCAGCACTTCGAAATTGGCATAGGCAAGCGCCGCCAGGCGATCCATCGTCCCCATCACGACCGCGGGCGGTTCGGAATAGCAGGGCAGATGGAGCGAGACCTTCGGTTCACGCGCCGCCTTTGCCGATGCGCTGCCAGGCGATACGGGCCGCCGCCAGCGTTCATGCGTAATGGCGGCGTCACGCGCGACGCTGCCAGCCATTGCGGCCAGGGCAACGACCGTGCCCAGCGCCAGCCCGATCAGGGCGGGTATGCGGAACCAGCCGGGAAAATCGCTTTCGCCGATGAACAGCGCGCTCCAGCCGGTCGCAACGGTCATCGCGAGAATTTGCGCGGCATGCCAGGCGATACCGGCGTTGTTCAGGCGGGCCACCCGTATCCGCAAAACCATGCACAGGCCCGCGAAGACGAAGGTTGCGAGCAACAGCGGCGTGGCTGACAAAGAGGGGGCAGGGCCAGCCAGGAGTACGGTGGCCGTCAGCGCGGCTGCCGCAAGCGCGCAGAGTTCGCACAGGTCGCGCAACCGGGACGGCGCCAGCCGCACCGGCTCCCTGTATCGCGCCAGCGCAACAAGCGCGGAAAGGCAGGCGGAGATCGCCGCGAACAGCAGCGGCGCATCAAGCGAAGCACGAGAGAACGTCAACAACTGCGACCCCAGATTTCGTTCGGAATCAGGCAAATGCCATATCCGCCGGACCTGTCTCCGCACGGGCGGGACCGATCGAACGAAATCGCGAAAGCAGCAAAGGTTTCTCTTTGACAGTCCCGGGTGCGACGGGGCGTGCAATTCTTGCCACGCAATGCAACAGGTTACGGCCAGAGTGAGTGCCTTGCCCGTCGATCGCCACAACGGAGGGCATGGTTCGCGCCCTCCGGGTGGTGTGATCGTGCTCGATGCCTCAGGCTGCAGCCATGCCTTCGGTGATTCGCTGCGTTTCGGCTCGGGTCGATTCCGGCCCGGTGTTGCGCTTATAGATGCCGCCTTGCCCAGCCTGGCGGTTGAACAGGTCGGGATCACCATCGCGCTGCTTCAGGCCGAACAGCGGGAACAGGCCGGGGTGGCGGCCCAGTCCGCCGTACAGGTCGAGGCAGCGCTCGATCCAGTCGCGCAGCGGATCGTCTTCGGCCAATACCGGGGTCTGGCATACTGACGCGGTGAACAGGATACCGCCCATGATGCGGAAATCGGCATAGTTAGGGGTGGAGCCGCCGAGCCATGGGTGCTGCGCAAGAGCGGCGCGCAAGGGCTCCAGCGCGGCGGAGATTTTGGGCAGCCGCTCCTCGCGCCCGGCCTGTACCTCTTCCAGCTTGCGGCCCAGCATCTTCTCGCGCGAATGCGTGACGTAGGCATGGTCCTGCGGCAGCGAAAGGTTGCGATAATCGGCGCAGAAGCAGAACATCCATGGCCCGACCGCGGCGTTCCAGAACCAGTGATCGAGCGCCTTGAGCGTTGCCGCCACGCTTTCGTGCGGGATCAGGGCGGGGCGGTCGGGGTACTTGGCGTCAAGGTATTCGACGATGCCCCAGCTATCGAGCACCCATTCCCCATCATCGACGATCGCCGGCAGGCGCTCCGTCTTGCCGCCGGTGCGTTCGAGAATGCCGGTGAAGCCGCCGGGCACGACGTCCAGTTCGAAGCCCTTGTGCTTGACCGCATACTTGGTCGCCCAGACGAACGGGCTGATCGTGGCGCCGGTCGAAAGGGCAAGATCGTAGAAGGTGATGGTGTTGTTCGCGGCCATGCCGGTTGCTCTCCTGGGCGTCTTCTTTTCTGCGAACGATCATGCCATGAATTGTTAGGTTTACAAACTAAATTCGGGCAAAGAAAGAGCGCCGGCCCCGTCGGGAGGGGCCGGCGCTCACGCTTCGGGCTTGCGCGGAATTACTTCCGGGTGCGCCAGCCTTCGGCATAGCTGTCACGGGCGACTTCCGAGTACGGCACCGAGGCGACGACCGCCTTGATCTCGGTCTGGACGTGGGGTTCGACGGTCGGCTTGGTGGTGCCGCCATCGGGTTCGCCCCACAGCAGCGATACTTCGGTGCCGGGGGTTTCGAAGCCGGGTTCCATCATGGCCAGTGTCAGGAACTTGCCCTCGTTGGCGCTGTAGCCGATCCACGTCGAGATACCGGCCGTCTTGCCGTCCTTCAGCACCAGGTCGAACGGGTGCATGGCGTAGACCGAGCTTGGGTATTCCATGAACTTGGCCCGTTCGCCCTTGCTCAGGGCAGAGGACTGCACGCGCATCACGTCCTCGTTGTCGAGCGCCAGCGTCACCTTGGTGCGCTTGGGGCCGGCTGCCATCTTCTCGAGCGCGGCGCGGCCGATGAATTCGTGGTCGAACTTCACGAACGGGCCGTACCCGAGATCCCAGGGGTTGGTGTAATAGCCTTCGATGCTGTCGGGCACATAGCTGCCGCCGACCGAGCACTTGCCTTCGTAGGAATTGGCGGAGAGCCATTCGCGATAGGGCTTCAGCGCCTCGCCCGTGTAGATCGCTGGAAGCGGGGAGGGGATCCAGCCCGATTCCAGCGTGTTCGACGAATAGGCACGGCCACCGACCAGCGCCATGCCGAATTCCTTGCCTGCTTCAACCAGCGCGCCGTGGACCGCGGCATAGTCTTCCCAGCGGCCGAACAGTTCGAATCCCGGCTGTCCCGCCATGCCGTGGCGCAGGGCCCGCACGTCCCTGCCGCCGATCGTCATGCGGGTCATGTGGAAGAACTTCAGTTCGGGGGCCGGCTTGCCCGTGGCTTTCTCGATGATCTTCATCGCGTTGGGGCCCTGGATCTGGAAGCGGTACGAATTGCGCTTGCCGTCGGTGCGCATCGCCCAGCGTTCGTCACGCTCTACGGTCACATTCCAGTTGCCGCTCGCGGCGTGATATTCGACCCACTCGATCGACGGCGCGCGGCCGACAAGGTTGAATTCGTTCTCGTCGAGATAGAACAGGATCACGTCGCCGATGACGTAGCCATCGGGCGTGCAGGGCACGAACTGCTTGGCGCGATCGGGCTGGAAGCCCTTGAAGGTGTTGATCGCCAGATATTCCAGCATCTTGAACGCATCGGGGCCGCGCACCGCCAGATCGACCATGTGATACGACTGGTTGTAGAGCACGGCCGTGTGGCCCCAGGCCCATTGTTCCGCGCGCCAGTTGGAATATTCGGCGGGCACGCCGGGATAGACGTTCGGGCCGACCTGCTGGTTGCGCAGGAAGCCGACGACATCGGCCTGGCCCTGCAACAGCTGTTCAAGATTTTGCGACATTGATTGGGACTCTCCCGTGCGAGGTGGTTTGGCGTGAACGCCTCATGCCTCAATTTCGCTGATATGAAAAGTTCGCAATCATGAATTTCAGTAAAATGTGAGCGGCGCGTCCGATTGCTCCGCCGGGCGGATTGTGTGGGCGCGCGTGTCAGGGGCGTGCGCACGGCAGGGAGCTTGGCCCGGATCGTTGCGGCGAGCGAATCCGAGTCTCGTTCGACGATTCGCCGCTCTTGATCTTACCTAAACGATTGTATTTATGCGATTATATTGGGCTTATGTGGGGTGGGGTGTTTGGTGTCGGTGGGGGGCGTGGTTGGTGGTGGCGTGTTGGAGTGGATGTTTGGTGTGTTGTTGGTGGTTGTGTTTGTGTCGGGAATTTG
>NZ_RQSI01000066.1:0-15349 GCF_003856955.1 Novosphingobium sp. LASN5T | reverse complement strand
GCCATTGCGGGTGCGCACGGAGCTGCCGCGCTGGGCTTCGATATGGTCGAGAAATGCCAGGATTAGATCGGTGCCAAGATCCTCGACCTCCAGATCGGTCGGTCGGCGCTTCAGCCGATCGGCAGCAAACCGGACTAGCAATACGAAGCAGTTGGCATAGGTCTTCACCGTGTGCGGGCTGACGGCGCGTTCCCGCGGCAGATGTTCGCGGAGGTATGCCGTGAGATGGGGAGCGAGCGCCGTCATGCCACTTCTCCCAGAAAGAGGTGTTCGCTCGCGGCAGCGATGTCGCGCAGCAGCACCGGGGTGGCTTCGAGATACCAATAGGTGTTGGCGATCGAGGCGTGCCCCAGATAGGCGCTGAGTCCGGCCATGTGATGCGCCACGGCCTCCCTGTCCGGCGAACACGACTCCAGCGAGCGCACGGCGAAAGTGTGCCGCAAATCGTGTAGCCGCATTCCGGTCGTACCGGTTGGGCCACGATAGCCGAGCTGTCGCGCCAGTCTGACGAACACGATATGAGCACGCACCTTGTGGGGTGCTCTTCCCCGGATCGTCACGAACAGGTCGCTGCCAGTGGCGCGGAGCCTTGCCCGGGTAGCGAGATAGGCTTCGAGCGCCTGACGGGTCGATGGCTGCAACGCTATCAGGCGCTGCTTGCCGAACTTGCCGTTGCGAATGATCAGGCCGTCTCCGCCCAGATCGTCGCATTGTAGCGCCAAGGCTTCGGAAATCCTGAGGCCCGTCGCAGCCAGCAGTCCAAACAGGCAATGGTAGGTATGAGGGCTGATCATGCCCGTGGGCGGCAGGTCCAGTGCTGCTGCCATGATCGCCCGAACCTGTTCCGGTTCGATGATGGTCGGCGTGGGGCGCGGACGCTTGCCCCGGCCGAAAACGCCCGCAGGAGGGACCTGGTGTCCTGAATCTTCGGCGTGGGCGAATAGGCTGAAGTTGCGAACCGTGTCGAACCGCCTTTGGGCCACGTTCTGCGAGCTCGACGTGTGGCACCAGTCGTAAATCCGTTGGACCTTGGTCCGCCGGTCTCCGAATCCTTCTGCGTATGCTGCGTAGAGTCTGAGCATCCGGTCCTGTTCGCGGAACTTCCGGCCCAGGCTGCGATGCAGCGCGACGTATCTGGAAATATGCGTGTTCAGCATGACAGATCTCCTGGCCAGGGCTGTGCGATCTTCATGAGCATCGGCAAATCGACCTTGGCGTAGATGGCAGTGGTCTCGGGCGAGCTGTGACGCAGGATGGTCCCGACGGACTCCAGGCCTGCGCCCGCGCGCAGCATGTTGGTGGCAAGCGAATGCCGGAATATGTGTGATCCGGTCGGCAGACCTTCGATCCCGCTTCGCTCCAATGTGCGTGCAACGATGCCGGCAATCTCAGCCGACGAGCTCAACGACCGAAACGGGGCATGCGCGCGCAGGAACAGGTGTCTGTCGATCGCCTTTGGACGAGCCGTCGACAGGTAGGTCAAGATCGCGTCGCCGACATCCTGGGGCAGTGGCAACCGCTCCGACCGTCGTGACTTGCCCTTGACTATCAAATGGCCGGAACGCCAATCGATGTCGTCGAGGCGCATATCCCGAATATCACTTGCCCGCAGGCCGAGCCTGGCAAGCAAGAGAATGATGGCCTTATCCCGGATCTGCACTGGCCGGTCAGTCGGACAGGCCGAAATGATCCTCTCGATCGTTGCCGGGTCAACATAGCGCGGCAATGTTGAAAGGCGGTATCGCTGCACAGAGGGTATCGCGTGCAGCAGTGCGGGACGGCATTGGCCTTGACCAATGAGAAAGCGAAGAAAGCTCCGCATGATCGTAACGAGCAGCGATACCGATCCCGGCGTCTCCTTGCTTCTTCGCGCGAATGCGCTTCGTAGACCGGCGGCATCCCACAGCACGGGTGCGCCAAGCATGGCTATCAACCGGTCGACCTCCGGCCGATACCGACGGATAGTCGCGTCGGTTGCGCCGCGATGCTGCTTGAGCCAACCGAGATAGGCCGCGACATCCGGATGTACTTCCAGCTTCGCTTCGACTGGCGCGATAGCACCGCGATCACGAAGAAACGCGACGAAGTGCCGAATGAAACGACGACGCCTCTTCATACCTGAAGAGGCCAACTTGCCGCGTTTGCGAAACGCCGGGCAGCGACAGTAGTGACCCGCGTATTGCTCGATCACCCCCTCATCGACTTCGGTCCAAGGTCGTCGCGACACGCGAAGCCAGATGGCGAAGTGCTCGGCCTCTGATCGATATGCTCCCGATAGCGCCTCAACGAGCTGGAGAGCATCGATCTGGTGCGAGTAGGCTGCCAGATGCCCACCGAGATCATCGATCCCATCGGCGACCACGATGTAGCCCTGATCTTCGAGAAACCGGATAAAGCGCCTGACACGCGCCGCAAGATCGGCCTTGTAGGCCGGCTCTTGCGCTGAATATCCCGGGCACCGGCATCGATGCTTCTCAAACCGGTGCGCGACGTGGTCGTCGAGCGTCTCGAGCGCAATCCCACGTAGTCCCAGCCAACTGAGAAAGTGGCGGACCGCTGCGCTGTACAGGACCGCACAAGCCGCCCCTTCGTCAACCGACAGAGAGGAGAGGAATGCGGTGAATAGGGCGTCGGGACTGGGCGGATCTTCAATCCTGCGCGGCGCGGGCCGAAACGACGCAAATGATCTTGTTGGCATGGTGGTTCCTTCGACGTGTTGAGGTCGAAGAACCCGTAATTATCTGGAGTGAAATCATGACGAACCGACGCAAATCCGAGCCTCCGGCTGCCGGACTCGACATAATCGCGGACTGCAAAGAATATGTCGTCGACTATCTGACCCGGGCCTTCCCCACCCGGCAGATGGAGGAATACAAGGACGAACTCGGCGACGTGCGCTCGCGTCCGATGTGGGACGAGGCAGGCAATCCGGTCCACAACCCGCAGGCCGAGGCCGCTCGCGCGGACCTGATCGAGCATATCTGCGCCATGCCGCCGATCCCGACTGCGCTTGATGCCCTGCTCGAGCACTACGGCGTGACGGTGGTGGCCGAAGTCACCGGGCGCAGTAAACGCCTCGTCCGTGACGGATCGGGCCAGCAGCGCCTCGAAAGTCGCTCGCCCCGGACCAATCTTGCCGAGACGACTGCGTTCATGACCGGGGTCAAGCGCATCCTGGTGTTCTCGGATGCGGGCGGCACGGGCCGCAGCTATCACGCCAGTCTCGATGCCAAGAACCAGCAGCGCCGGGTCCACTTCCTGCTCGAGCCCGGATGGCGCGCGGACCGTGCGATCCAGGGGTTGGGCCGCACCCACCGCACGCACCAGGCCTGCCCGCCACTGTTTCGTCCGGTTACCACCGACTGCAAGGGCGAAGCCCGGTTCACCAGCACCATCGCGCGGCGCCTCGATGCATTGGGCGCGCTGACCCGCGGCCAGCGCCAGACCGGCGGGCAGGGGATGTTCGATGCGTCCGACAACCTCGAGAGCATCTACGCCAAGCACGCGCTCCACGACTGGTACGGCCTGCTCGCGACGGCCAAGCTCAAGAGCACGACCTTGTCCGAGTTCCAGCGGATGAGCGGGCTCGAACTCACCGATCAGGACGGGGTCCTGCGCGAGGATCTGCCGCCGATCCAGCGCTGGCTCAACCGCATCCTCGCCATGAAGATCGCCGTCCAGAACGCCATCTTCGACGAGTTCCTGACCCTTGTCGAAACCCGCGTCTCGGCAGCCAAGGAAGCCGGCACCTTCGATATCGGCGTCGAGACGGTGCCGGTCGAGGCCTGCGAGGTGCTGTCCGACACGGTGATCCGGACCGATCCTGTGACGGGCGCGACCTCGCACCTGCTTGAGCTGTCGCTGACCCAGCGGCGCAAGGTCCTCTCGCTCGAGCGCGTGCTCAAAATGGCATCCTATGAGGAACAGCCGCTGTTCCTGCGCAATGACAAGTCCGGCAAGGTCGCGCTCGCGGTTCCGGCGCCCTCGCACATGGACGAGGAAGGTCACATGATCCGCCGCTACGAACTCGTGCGGCCGCTGCGCAGCGAGTACCTCCGCGCCGACCGGCTCGACGAGTCCGCCTGGGAGCCCGTCACCAAGTCCCGGTTTAGCGCGCTGTGGGAAGAGGAATACGCCGCCGACGAGAGCCAACTGGTCACGGAGACCGTCTATCTCGCGACGGGCCTGCTCCTGCCGATCTGGGGCGCGCTTCCCAAGGAAGACCTTACGGTCAATCGCATCGTCGACAAGTCCGGCGCCTCCTGGCTCGGCCGTCATGTCCACGACCTCTACGTCGATGCGACCCTCGAGAAGCTTGGGGTTGCCCGCAAGGCGCAGACCGATCCGACCAAGATTGCTGCCGCCATTCTCGGCGGCGGGACTTGGAAGGCGCCGCATCCCCTCAATTTTACGATCCGCACAGCCCGCGTGAACGGTTCCCGAAGGATCGAGATCGTCGATGCCGAAGCCGCGCGCATTCCCGAGCTCAAGGCCAAGGGCTGCTTCACCGAGATTATCGCCTACAAGACGCGGGTGTTCGTGCCGCTGGACGGCGCCGAGGCGATCATCGTCGGCATTGCCGTCCCGGGCTGAGCCACCAGGCAAGCCAACGCTCTGCAGCTATCGGTAACCTGCCCGACCGCCTGGGATCATGTTGAGCCGTCTTGTGTCTTCCCAATGGCCGCGCACCAGCGCTGCCTCCGCTTCGTAAAGCGCCTCAACGTTGGTCGTGACGGCCATTACCTTGTGGTGGATGTATGTCACCCGTTCGGCCTCCAGTTCCTCCCGCAGCTTGCGGTGGAATAGCAAGTTGCTGCCCTTGCGCATCGCGCGTCGATGCTCGGCCCAGCGGGTCTTCCAGCTCCGCGTCGTTATGCCGACGTAGAAGTAACCATCTACGGGGTAGGAACTGCCCTCGCCGAAGATATGCTGGTAGAGGACGAACGACTTCTTTGGCCAGCCATTTGGCCTGATAAGGATGTGTGCAGGCGCCGAAAACAGGATGCTCGGTTCGGTTACGTGCGCCGATGGCATGCTTATGTCGAACCTGCGCGCCGCAGCCATGAGCGCCGGGTCGCTGACGAGGTCGAGGCGGATCACCGGTGATAGTATCAACTCGCCGGCTTGTTGAGGCTTACCGGACCTATAGTCGTCCGTGCCGATGGACACGTTCCGGTGTCCCTCGCGCATGCGCTTTTGCGGCGCGACGAACTTCAAGCCACTGCGCATCGCGACCATGTGGAAATCCGGGATAGCGTCGCCAGCGTTGATCCTAATGACGCCACCTGGCTCTCGCGCGCTGCTAAGCCAGAACTTGCCATAGTCGGTCTCGCACCAGGCGCGCAGCTGCCGTTCGACCGCTGCGCGCAGCTTGTGCATCGGGGTTGGGGTGAGATGCTCCCACCACCCCCTATCGATCGAGACCGGGCTGGCCATAGCCTATACAGCTGCTGGCTGCTCGGGAGCTTGCGCCGGCGGGGCAAGTGGAACAGGACGGGCCGCGACTGCGCCCACATGTGCGGCAGCCACTTCGCCTTCTTCCGGATCGTCCTCGCTGATGCGCATCATCATCCGGTAATGCGCTCCATGCCCTGTGCGCTCGAATACCTCTCTGAACACACGCAGGTAACCTTGCACGGCATTGTCATCGACGGCGACGTAGATATCGTCATGCGAGCTGTGCGAACCGTCGTTAATCCACGAGAATAGCGAGGCGCAAATTTGGGCGTCGCGCCCCTCAAAAAGTGCGACGATCTCGTCCTGCTTCAGCCCGCCCAGGACGGTCAGATAGTTCTCGACGATCCGGCGCATCGTGTTCTGGATTGTGAGGTTCGGTCGTTCCGGATTCCGCACCTCATCCCACAGCAGCTCGTAAGAGGTCTTGATCGGGTTGTAATCGTAGTGGGTGAGCGAGGACACGTTCTCGCGCTTCCGAACGATCCAGAAGGTCTCGAACGACCGCGCTCTGCCGCGGCGCTCTCGGTCGAAACTGACCTCCTTGTGAAAGTAGATGTTGTGCGTGAGCACGAATACCTGGCGGACGTTGCCTACATTCTCCCGCACGTCGGATACGACCTTCCGGATCAGCGCACTGACCACGAACAGTACGTCGGCGTCTAGGCTCGAGACGGGATCGTCGAATACCACAATCTTCTCGACTGCGGTGCCTGTGGTCGACGTGCTGCCAGCTAGTTGATGATAGAAGTAGAGGAAGGTGATGAAAGAACGCTCACCTTCGCTCAATGAGTGCGCAGCCTCGCTCCCGTCCAGTCGCACGATGCGATACATGTCGCTGCGCTCACCAGCTACCTCAAGGCGGAAGTTCGAGAAGCCATATTGGCTGAGGATCCGATTGATGGAATCGACTGTCGGGCGGACACTGGTGATCGTCTGCTCAATCGCGGAGAGCTGACGTTTCAGGTCCGCTCGGCGCGTGGTTTTGTCGGCGATACTGCCACGCATTCCGTCGATCGCGCGCTGAAGATTGCGGGCCGTGGTCTCGTAGGTGTCGAGATCCGTGCGTCGTTCCTCGACGACGAACCTCCAGATCTGCGCGGTCAGCGCCGACTTTGCGCTCGCGAGGTTGCGGATAGTGGCGTTGTACTGCTCGGTCGCCTCATTGGCGGCCGTGACCAGAGCGGTGATCGCAGCCGTCAGCTCCGTCGTAGCGTCGAGCTCGATCACACCACTCGGCTCCTTCCGTTTCGCCGTGATGCGTTCGATGTTGAGTTCGAAAGCAGTCTTTAGCGCCGCGGAGCGTTCGCCGAGGACCGCCGCATCCACAAACCGATGTGGCGCCGCAACGAGGGCGTCGATGCGGGCGACGACGGCATTAACGGCCTGCTCGTATGACTCCGCGAGAAGGTCGATCGAGGCGAGATCAGCCTCATACTGCTTATCGAAAAACGCGTTGAGATCATCAAGCAATCCGGCAGGCGTCGGCTGCTGGCAAAATGGGCATGGGCCATCGGCCTCGGTTAGATATCCGACGCCCTGCTTGACCCAATCGCTGTTGCCAAGGCGGCCGATGAGAGCGGCCACGACCACGTCGTCACGGCCCACAATGCTGCGGGTGAGGATCGGGGAAGCCTCCAGACCCGCGAAGCGATCAAAGGAAATCGGGGCGATAGTAATCTCCGCCGTCGCGGCATCCTGGAAGACGGTCGCCGCCTCTGCCACCAGGGCGTCCAGCGTCTTCAACTCAGAAGTGTTGCCGTCTGCCTCGACCAGCAGCTTTGTGCAGAAGTCGCCCTTCTTGCCACGGAAGCCGGTGAAGGCGTCCATGAACGCGTCCTTGTGTTCGACCTGCGACTTCCAGCACGCCTCGATCAGTGCCGTGCGCGCCGCCGCGAGTTCGCTTTCGCGGCCGCCTGTGCCGTCCTCTCCGACCAGATTCCGGCGCAGGTTGACCATGTCGTTATCAAGGTCAGCGATCTCGCTCGTAAGGCGCTCGATCTCGGCGGCCGCCCGGGTCGAATCCTCGCCGAGCGTAAAGATTCCCTGCATCTGGTCACCGAAGCTGGCATCAGCGAAATCTCGGTTGAAGACCAGCGTCGCAAGCTCGCGTCCGTCGCGCCAACTAACGGTGTAGCCCGCGCAGATCGACGAGTCGTGGATCGCGCGCGAGATCGTCGTCTTGCCGCAGCCGTTGTGGCCGAACAGATAGTTGACCCTCTTCAGGTCTGTCAGCCTCTCGCCGCCAGCTGGATAGGTCGCCTCGCCGGCGATCTCGATTTCGATGATCAAGCGATTCCCCCTAATACTACTCCGTCCGCGAGATTATCTCGAGACCAGCACAAAATTGACGTAGAACCGTCACCAGTTCCATTTCGTGGCCGAATATCAGCACGAACAACCTAATCTAGCAAACATCAGCGGCTTAGTCTTCACGTGGGGAAGTGGACACTATGGAGTTTTTTCCGAGGCCCTTAGCTCGCACTAATGCGGCTGCAAAACCTCAGATCACAGCCGGTAGGCTGCACGCAGCCTTGCGGCGACGCCCTCTCGCGTCATGTTCACCTTGAATTGTCTGGGGTCGAAGTCGTCTTCGATCGCCGCCTTCTCGACAAAGGCGAGCATATCTTCCGCGACGGCTGGGGGCAGGGCATATCGAGCCTCCTGGCTCAACAACTGCAGAAGCCGCGCGACGTCGTTGCGGTGCTTGCGGATGTTCCTTTCATCGACTTGGCCCCCTTCCGCGCGTTGGCGGGTAAGGTCGAGCCATGCCCGGGCCTTGAACGGAATGATCGCTGCCTCATCAAGAACCGGGATGCCGCCGGCTTCGCGCACCATCGACTTGAGAAACTCATAGTAGCTCTCGTCGAGGAGGATGGCGGATAGGCTGGCCGCGGCCTCATCGATGGGGAGCGGCGTCAGGTGGGCGTCGTCGCCCAGTTTCAGGCCTTCGGGCGCGCGCGAGAAGAGCTCGAGCATGGCGGGATATCCTTCAGCCTTCGGCTTCTGGAAGCGATAAAGGACCTTCGCGCCTTCGCTGCTCTGCCTGATTTCGTAGTCGCCCTCCTCGACAAAAGCCCAGAAGCGTGCCGCAAAAGCACTGTCCAGTGCTTCGACCACCAGGACGATATCGAGATCCTTGGTGGCGCGAAAGTCGAGCCCAACTTCGTCCATGATCAATTCGCAGGCGGCCCCGCCGATCAGCACATATTGGTGCTCGTGGCCCGCAAAATGCGCCCGAAAGCGGTCGACCCCGATCACCATGCAAATGTCTCCAACAGTTCTTCTGCCGCTTGCGCAACGCGTTCGTCCGGGCTGCCTCGGACGCTGAGGTACAGCGAGAGGCGATCGACAACGCCATTGCTGGCGAGAACTCGGGGATCGTAGGTCCATGTCTGGACCTCGACGCGCACGTCATCGAAGGCGGTGGCAGGCCGCAAGGACTGTGCCGCCTGCAGATTCTTCCAACTGGCAGCCAGAATGGCCCTTGTCTCGAGGCGCGGCGGAGCCAGCATGGTGTAGCGAGCAAGCGCGGTTGTCCCAGCAAGGGGGCCGATCACTTCACCATCCAGGGCGCAGACCTCCCGAACCTTGCGCACCGGCGACTGGAGCTGTGCCTGCACAGTGTCCCAAAGCTCCCGGCCGCGCCTAGCCATGTGCAGACGGCGCTGCCGACCGACATGGTGTGCCTTCGCCAATTGGAGCGCCTCGAGCTCATCCAGAGTGCGGCTGATGCTCATGATCGAGACATGCAGCTCGTCCGCAAGTTCGGTGAGGTTTAGGCCATCCAAGGTGCGGCCCTGCATGACCGCCAGCAGGAGGAATTGCGTCGTTGGGCTGATCTGCTCGGCGTGAACGAGCGCGAAAGCAGGCGCGCGCTCGCGCAGGTCGAGGAACACTTCGGGGACATAGAGCTGCGCGCCAGGTGCGATGAAGCCGATCTTGCGCTCCATCATCTGGCGGCGGATCGCGCCCGGCACGCGGCCCAGCAGCAGGAGCACCAGGTCGGCCCCGAGTTGGTGGCGAACCATCTCTCGATGCTTCAGGTACTGCGCCGTTGCGCCAGATCCGGGCGGCAGGTTTTCTCTGATGGCCATGAGCAGCAACGCGCGGCCGTCCAGCGAGCCTTGCCAAATCGCGTAGCGATCGAGGATGAAGTGCGGCAGATTGGTGGGTGCTGCGGGCACGAGGGCAAGCCGCTGTCCGAACGCGTCCTCGACGTACGCTTCGGCAGCTTCCGCGAGCGCTTCCAACCGCGCCTCAGGAACCCTTTCTAACACCACTCGTCTTATTTAACATCACTAATGTTAAATGTCCATTATGATGTTAGATGGGTTGCAGATGGTGCCCATGCTGCCTCTCCGTGAGGCATAAATTCAGCATTTATGCCTCACGAAACCGAGCAAGTCGTTTTGGCATGCGCGGCATGTGCCCGGGAATTCGGGCAATCCTGAAACCGTGAGGGGAGGGGGGCTGGAAGGGGTGAGCCGAAGGGCTCGGCCAAATCCGGCCTTCAGGAGCACTCCCATGAACGACATCGAGTTGATCCCGCTCGGCAAGCTACGCCTGTCCGAAGCCAACGTCCGCAAAAACGACAGCAACCTCTTCATCGAGGAACTGGCCGCCAATATCGAGGCCAAGGGCCTCCTCCAGAACCTGATCGTGGTGCCCGCCAAGAAGCGGGGCATGTTCGACGTAACCGCGGGCGGCCGCCGCCTGCGCGCCCTCAACTTTCTGCTCGGCGCGGGCAAGCTCCCCAAGGATCACCCCGTCGCCTGCCGCGTCCTCGACATCGATGCCGCCGAGCAGTCCGAACTCTCGCTGATCGAGAACGTCATCCGGCTCGACATGACGCCGACCGATGAAATCCGTGCGTACAAGCATTTCGTCAACGAGGGCAGCGACCTCGACGCGATCGCCAAGCGGTTCGGGCGCACCCGCCGCTTCATCGAAGGCCGCCTGCGGCTTGCAGACCTTGCCGATCCGATCTTCGCCGCGCTCGAGGAGGGTAAGATCACCCTCGACGTCGCCAAGGCCTATGCGACGACGCCCAACCATGATCGCCAGATGATGGTCTGGAACGAGCTGTCGAACAGCTGGCAGGGCAACAATCCGGATTCCATCCGCCGCATGGTGACGCACAGCGCCATCCGCTCGTCCTCGCCGATGGCCAAGCTCGCCAGCGAGGCCGAATACCTCGCCGCCGGCGGCAAGATCGAACGCGACCTTTTCACCGAGGACGGCGGCGAGACCTGGATCGATGCCGAGATCGCCCAGCGCATTGCCGGTGAAAAGCTCCAGGCCTTCGCGGCCGCGGTCGCCGAAACCTCCGGCTATGCTTGGGTGCGCCCGATCCTTGAGACGCGCGTCACTTACAACGCGACCGAAGATCTGCACCAGGTCCATCTCGAACCGGCACCGCTCACCGACGAGGAACAGGTCGAGGCCGACAAGCTGCTCGAGACGATCTCGGCGCTGGAAGCCGAAAGCGAGACGCTCGACGAGGACGACGAGGCCGCCGCCGCCGAGTTCCAGACCCGCTGGGATGCCGCAAGCAGCGCCTACGATGCGCTCCACGACAAGCCCCCGGTGATCCCCGAGGAGATGAAGGCCAACGTCGGCTGCTTCGTGATCATCGGCGCCGATGGCCTGCCCACGGTTGCCAGCGGCCTCTACAGCGACAAGCCTCTCGAGCGCCGCAAGGCACGCGGGGGCGACGCCGCCGAGGGTGCCAGCGGAGCGGCAGGGGAGGGCGGTAGCGCCTCGTCCGCGCCCAAGCCGCTCTCGCAGAAGCTGGTCGAGGAACTCGCGGTCCAGCGCCGCGATATTCTCGCGATCAACCTCGCCTCGAACCCGGCGATCGCGCTCGACTACCTGATCTTCGCTATCGCCGACTCCCGCGCGCTCTACAGTGCGCAGGCGCTCGGAACGACGCTCCGCGCACCGTCGCCCTCGCTCTACCTCGCCAACTACCCCGAAAGCCCGGCGCACACGCTGATGGCCGATATGCGCGAGACGCTCGACCTGTCGTGGACCGAGCACCGCCGCACCGTCGACCGGTTCTCGGCGTTCAGCGCGCTCGACGACGATGCCAAGGCAAGCTGGCTCGCCTGGTGCATGGCAAAGACGCTGGAGGCCAGCATGGGCATCGACAAGAAGACTGGGCAGTCCGGCCCTGAACCGATCGACCTCCACGATCATCTCGCGGCGCTGATGGGGATCAACGTCGCCAGCCACTGGCGGCCGACCTCGGCCAACTACTTCGACCGCGTCAGCAAGCAGGCGCTGCTCGCCCATGTCAGCGAAGTCGGCGGCCCAACCATGGCGGCGAGCTTCATGGGCTCGAAGAAAGGCGACCTCTCGGCTTCCTGCGAGAAGCTGTTCGCCGGCGAGACCATCGTCGCCCCCGAGGTGAAGGAAGCCGCCCTCGCGTGGGTGCCCGAGGCCATGCGGTTCCGGGTGCTCGCCGCGAGCGCGCCCGATGAGGAAGCGCCGGTCGAGCACGAACCGGACAGCGATGCGGGCGACCTCGAACCTGCCGAGGAGCACGACATCGAAGTCGGCGAGACCGTCGACGCCTGAGCCAGCCTTGCCGGCACGCTGCCCCGCGCATCCCTTGCGCCCGGCGGCAGCGTGCCGGTCCATCCAGGAACCACCCCCATGACCATGATCACCAAGCTGCGCGCCCGGGTCTCTCCGCACGCGATCTCGAAGGTTACTCGGATCTTCAACGGGACCCTCGACGACATCTTCAACGAGCTCTTCCAGAATGCCCGCCGCGCGGGAGCAACGCGCGTCACTGTCACCGCCGAGCATATGGAGGACGCCTGCCTCATCACGGTGAGCGATGACGGCGGCGGGATCGCCGATCCGGTTGACCTCCTTTCACTCGGCCAGTCCGACTGGTCCGACGAATGCCGCACCCGCGAGGACCCGGCGGGCATGGGCTTCTTCAGCCTCGCGGGCCTCGACACAGTGGTCAGTTCGCGGAGCGCTGACGGCGCGTTCTCGCTCGCGATCACGGGGATGCCTGGACCGGCGAGGCCGACATCGATGTGCTCCCGTGGGATGGAGCGCCCGGCACGGCCATCGCTTTCCGGTTCGATCCGCAGCCCGATGGCAAGCTCGAACGCTGCGTCGAGGCAGCCGCCCGGTTCCTGCCGATCCCGGTCAGCTACAATGGCAAGGATCTCGCGCGGGCCGATTTCCTCGCCGATGCGCACAAGGTCATCGAGCGGGACGGCTTCCGCATCGGCGTGTTCCGTGACCGGCATTCACCGCATATCGCGACGCTCAATTTCCATGGGCTTACCCTCAAACACGCCTTTCCGGTCGTGAAGGAAGTCCACCATACCCAATGGTCCGTGCAGGTCGACGTCATCGACGCGCCCGATCTCGTCCTGGTGCTGCCCGCCCGCAAGGAAATCTACCGCAATGCCGCGCTCGACCGGCTCGTGGCACTCTGCCGCGAGGCGATCTTCTCGGTCATCCGGGAGGAACCGCTCCACCGCTTGAGCTTCGAGAACTGGATCGAAGCGAGCTTGTATCACGACGACTTCCCGCAGGCGGCCCGGCAATTGCCGCTGTGGTACCCGACGCTTGCCCGCGACAGCTACCGCGAGGTGCCGCGCTTTGCCGACCTCGAGCCGGGCGCGGCGATCTATGACGACACCGACTCCTTCGACGCGGTCACCTTTGGCCGCGCCTTGCGCCGCTCGAACGGCGGCGAGATGCACCGCCTCGGCGGCCCCGATCCGCGCGCCTTCTACGAGCCGATCACCAATTTCATCGGCTACCCCTGGTACGATTTCCTACCGGCCTTCGTGCGCACCGGCGAATGCTTCACCTTCGATGACGGAAAGCGCACCGATGAAGAGGGTGCCGTCACCCTGCGCCCCGACGCGATCACGATCGAACTCACCGATCAGCACGACCGGCGGCTCGATCTCGAGACCGACTTTGCGATTCTGGAAGATGCCGACTCCTGGGGCGATCCGGACTGTGCGCGCATTGCGCTGACCCGGACCACCGCGCTTGATCCGGCTGATCTCACCGACCTCATCATTGATGCGGTGTTCTCGCCGTCCGACGATTCCGATGCCGACAGCTACGACACCCAGGAGACCCGTTTCCGCCACGATGCGGCGGTGCGCGCCCATGCCATCCTCGAAGGCGAGGACGCGGCGATCCTTGCCGGCATCCGCATGGCCTTCGCTGACCGGGTCGCCTGGCGCATCCCGCACGGGCGCACGCTGCGCCTCTCCTGGTCGAGCGCGGCCTCTAACCTCACCCTCGATCCCGCCCAGGAGGGCCCGGCCCAATGACCCGTCATCCCAAACCCGACGTCGCGCAGGTCATCACCGACCTGATCCTCGAGAAGATCGCCGCCGGCACCGCACCGTGGCTCAAACCCTGGACCTCGACCAGCAGGCGCCCGCTCCGCCATAACGGTGTCCCTTATTCGGGGATCAACACGTTCTTTTTATGGGCGGTGGCCGAGAGCCGGGGCTACGCCAGCCCCTACTGGATGACCTTCAGGCAGGCGCTCGAACTCGGCGCCCATGTCCGCAAGGGCGAGAGCGGCTCGTTCAGCGTGTTCTACAGATCGGCGCGCAAGACCGACACCGATCGCGAGACCGGTGAGACCACGGAGAAGACGATCCGCTTCATGAAGTGGAACCACGTCTTCAACGCCTCGCAGATCGAGGGGCTGCCGGCGCACTACTACCCCGAACCGCCCGATCCCAAGGTGATCAACGAGCTCTCGGCCGGTGTGCAGGCCTTCCTCGACGCGATCCCGATCCGTGTCGTCCACGGCGGCGACAGCGCGCATTATGCGCCCAGCACCGACACAGTCACCTTGCCGTCGCCGGGCGCGTTCCATTCGATCGAGGCGTATTTCTCGACCCGCTGTCATGAGGTAGGTAACATTGCAAGTGTCCTCGTTTCGAGGACCGCTTTGGCGGTCGAGCGATGCTTCTCCTGGATCGCCGAGTCCCTTCGGGGCAGCCACACGGGCAGTCGATCGCGTTTGTGTTTCGCGGCATCGGGACGGGAGTTCTGATCATGCGCAACACCGATCGCACTGATATCTATACGCGCGTCACCAACGAGATCGTTGCGGCCATCGAGGTAGGGGCAGGGTCGTGGACCATGCCCTGGCACCATGATGGTTCGGCGATTGCGCGGCCCGTTAATGCAGCGACCGGCAAGGCTTACCGGGGTTCCAACATCCTCAGCTTATGGATCGCGGCGCAAGCCTGTGGCTTCAGTTCCGGCAGATGGGCAAGCTATCGGCAGTGGCAGGCCCTTGGTGCCCAGGTCCGCAAGGGCGAGCAGTCCACGACCATCGTTTTCTGGAAGATCAACCAGCGTGGCGACGACAGTGAAGACCCCGATGGCGATGAGAACACGCAAGGCCGCCCTCGCATGTTCGCGCGCGGCTACAGCGTTTTCAACGAGGCGCAGGTCGACGGATATACGGCGCCAGTCATCGAGCTCTTGTCTGAGGAGACGCGGTTGCAGAACGCCGATGCATTCTGGGCCAACCTTGGCATCCTAACCTGTCACGGCGGTAACGAAGCCTTTTACGTTCCGTCCGAAGATCGGGTGCAGATACCGGAGTTTTCCCAGTTCAAGGACCCGGCCGGATACTATGGCACGCTCTACCATGAAGGTCTGCATGCCACCGGTGCCGGGCATCGCTGTGACCGTGATCTATCGGGCCGGTTCGGTTCGGACCGATACGCGGCCGAGGAAGCGATCGCGTTATCTGGACAGTCTGCACCGTGCCTGACGCTTCATTGAAGGGTATCGTCCAAGCGCGACGCAGGGGGTCATCAGGCCGGATGAAGCGCTCCCAATAAGCTGGCGTAGTCCGGCCTGATGACCACCG
>NZ_RQSI01000065.1:0-15796 GCF_003856955.1 Novosphingobium sp. LASN5T | reverse complement strand
TTCTGTCGGCTCAAGGATTTCCGTCGCGTGGCAACACGCTACGACAAGCTCGCCGCCAACTTCCTGTCAGGCGTGGCGCTCGTCACCGCGCTCGCGTTCTGGCTCTGATTGAGTCTCAACCCTAGGAGCGGGCAACCGAAGGCAATGTTCCCTGTCTGAAGCGCTCATCATCGGGCATCGGGAACGGTCGTCGGCGACCTTGGGCTGGCGCCTGATTCATCCCCGCCCGTACAGCCTGTGCACCCCGATTGGGCTGTCATCGGGTCGGGGATGCCGATGAAGGAGCGCCGTCGTCGGAGAACGCCAAGCCTGGTCGCTCAGGCGAGCCTCGAATCGCAGGGCGCCTGACGAAGCGCAAAATCCAAAAATTTCTCGGTCACGCGACTGCGTTGGTCCCTCGGGAGGGCGAGGGCCAGCCCTATCCGGTTGCTGTGTTCCGAACCCTTGATCTTGAGAAATTTGATATCGGTCGCCGAATAATGACGGGTCACCCCGGCGACGAGCGCGACCCCGATGCCGCTTTGGACAAGCGAGATCATGGTCTGCGCCTGGATCGCTTCCTGCACCACGTTCGGCTGAAAGCCCGCCTCGTGACACATGAGCATCATAACAGCTCTCATGTTCGGAACGGCCGACTCGGGATGGGTGATAAGCGGCGCGTCCCGCAGTTCGCTGATGTCTATGCTCGACCGATCGTCGTACGGACCGGGCGACTTCACCACCGCCACCAGGCTATCGTGCTCGAGGACGTGCAGTTCTGCGTCCAGGTCTCCAAGCACGGGGGTGCGGACGAGTGCTGCGTCAATTTCGCGGTCCGACAGCTTCTGCAACAAGGCAGTGGTGTAAGACTCCTCCAGTGACAGATCGATGCTTGGGTATTCCAGACGGAATCCGCTGAGGAGCTTGGGCAGGAGGCTGTAGGTCGCGGAGCCCACGAAGCCGATCCGCAGCCGGCCCGTCGAACCGAGAAGGCTTTCCCGGACCGCCGCCTTGACCTGCTCGATGTGAAAGAGAGCCTGGGCGGCGTGAGGCAAGGCGGCCGCTCCTGCCGCTGTCAGAGTGACCTTGCGACGGTCCCGCGCGAACAGGCGGACGCCAAACTCAGCCTCCAATTTGGCGAGCGAGATCGACAAGGGCGGTTGGGCCATATTCAGCTTTTCCGCCGCGCGGCGGAAATTGAGCGTGTCGGCAAGCGCCACAAGCTGGCGGAGCTGCTGCAGGTTCATGATATCCCTTGCATATGAAACATCTCTCTACCGATATTGGACTGTATTTGAACTGACAGCTAGCGTCAATTCTCATGCGGTTGTTCAGGTTCCACCATGCTTCCTTTGTCCGGCATTAAAGTAATAGATCTCGGCTCGGTGCTTATGGCCCCCTACGCCAGCCAGTGGCTAGGCGACCTTGGCGCCGATGTGGTGAAGGTCGAGACCAGGGATGGCGATTCAACACGGCACACCGGGCCAGGCACTGAACCTGGGATGGCGGCAATGTTTCTGGGAACGAACCGTAACAAGCGGAGCATCGTTCTTGATCTACGAAACCCCGAAGGTCTGGAAACGCTGTTGAGACTTGTCGAAGGCGCCGACATCTTTCTCCACAACATCCGCCCTCAGAAAGTCAAAAAGCTCGGCATCGATCCCGAGACCGTGGCCGCGCGCAATCCGCGGGTTGTCTATGCTGGCCTCCACGGGTTCGGAGAAGGTGGGCCCTACTCCGGGCGCCCTGCCTACGATGACATTATCCAGGGCATGTGCGGTAACAGCGACCTGATGATGCGTCAGACCGGAAGGCCCGGTTATTTCCCTACGGTAAGCGCAGATAAGACGAGCGGACTGGTCGCTGCTATAGCCATTCTCGCGGCGCTGAGCGCGCGCGAGCGAAGCGGCCGGGGGGGCGTCGTCGAAGTCCCGATGTTCGAGACGATGGCTGCCTTCAACCTCGTGGAGCACTTGTATGGCGGCCACTTCGAGCCGCCGCTGGGGCGTCCCGGCTATCCCCGTGTGCTGGCGGGAACCAGAGCACCTTTTTCCACGCTCGATGGCTTCATCAGCGTCATGCCCTACACGGATCGCCATTGGACCGACCTGTTCAAGGAAGTCGGAGCCTCGAGCATGCTGCAGGACCTTCGGTTCGAAGGCATTGCGGCGCGGACACGAAACATCGGCCTTCTTTATGAACAGCTCGCCGAGATTATCGCTACGCGGTCGACATCCGATTGGGTGGATATCCTCGGTCGTCTCGATATCCCGGCCGCACCGGTGATCAGCCTCGACGACCTAGTGCACGACGAGCACCTCGAGCAAACCGATTTCTTTCACGAACTGAGCGATGCCGGCATGGGCAACATGCGCTTTCCCGGGGTGCCTGTACGCTTCGATGGAGTGAGACCCGGTATTGGCATGCCCCCGCGGCTCGGTGAGCACACCGTCGAGGTTCTTGCGGCGGCTGGGCTGAGCTCGGCCGAGATCGAGCAGCTCCTTGCTAGCGGTGCGGCGGTTCAACACACCTTCGATCAGGTCGATCGAGCCAGCGCACGATACGAAGAATTTGGAGGGGCACATGTCTGATTTGCTACTTGTAGAGCGTCGTGGCGACGCGGCGGTGGTGACGATAAATCGTCCGGATCAACGAAACGCTCTCGGCTTCGGCGACGATGGTGACGTCGTCGATGCTCATACTCGCGCACTCAATGCAGACCGAACCCTGCGTTGTGTCATCCTCACTGGGGCCGGAACTGCTTTTTCCGCGGGCGGTGACTTGAAGCAGCTCCGTCGTTGGGCGCACGATGCCAGCATCAGGCCCCCCGATTTTCTCAAGCTGTATGAGGCCGGCATTCACAAGGTGGTCCGCGGATTCTGGAGCCTTGAAATGCCTGTGATCGCGGCGATCAACGGTCCGGCGATCGGCTTGGGTAATGACCTTGCCTGCCTGGCGGATATGCGTCTCGCCGCCGCTTCTGCGAAGTTCGGTGCGACCTTCCTGAAAATTGGTCTGGTGCCCGGGGACGGCGGCGCGTGGATCCTGCCAAGGATAATTGGCTGGGAGCGAGCTTCTGAATTGTATTTTACCGGCAAGATCATCGATGCCCCCACGGCCCTCGACTGGCGTCTCGTTGGACGTGTCGTGGCCGATGAGAGCCTGGTGGATGAGGCCATGGCCGTTGCGGAAATGGTTTGCCGGCAACCGCCTGAAGTCCTGCGGGCCACCAAGAAGCTCATGCGTGCGAGTATATTGCAGGGTTTCGAAGACATCATGTCCTTGTCCGCGAGGTATCAGGTCATGGCGCACCTCACGGATGACCACCGCGAAGCGCTCGATGCGATCCACGAAGCCCGCCCACCGGTGTTCTCGGGCAGCTGATCAGGCTGTAGAACCGCCTCGGGGACGAGGAGCTTCCGAGGGTTGCAGCATCGGAGCATGAGTCGGGGCGCGTGACCTTCCGTCTCGCCGGGACCAACCGAAGACGTTTGTGGGTCGCTTTGCGGGGGGAAAGACTTGCCCGCCGGAGGTCTGGAATGAGGCACTCTCGGCACCCCGCTCTGAGCATTTGGTGATACCCTGCATAAATCACCTGCGCTCAAACTAATATTAGACTCGATACCTGCCCCCCCGTAAGTTTTTGAGAAAGCCGGTACAGCTCCCAGCCCGAAAATCGGGCGAAGGCCAGCAAAGGGGTGGGGTATGAACAGCATTCTCAAGGCAACGTTTCTGTGCACCGCGACGGCCCTCGCCAGTGTCGCTCATGCCCAGGCGGGAGTGCAAACCTCTTCGGATGTGCCGAGCCAGACCGCGGCTGACACTGAGGCCTATCCTTCACAGGTCAGTGATCCCGCCGCCGGGGCCGGCGCGCCACAAGGCGCCGCGAGCGTCGCGGACGCCAGTCAGCCTGCGAGCGAAAGCGGCGGTGACATTGTTGTCACAGCCCGGAGGCGCAACGAAAACCTGCAGGACGTGCCGGCGTCAGTTTCAGTGCTTGGCGAGAAGCAACTGGAAGCCACCGGGGCTCGCATGGTCCTGAACTTCGTCGAGCTCACCCCTGGAGTAGCGATGCAGGTGGGGGCAACGGAGCCGGGGGACGCCTCGATCAACATTCGCGGCCTTAATGGCGCCCGCGACGCCGAGAACAACGTGGCGCTTGTGATCGACGGTGTGCTTCGGACAAACGCGGTCGCCACGACCCAGCCACAAGGGGACATCACCCAGGTCGAGATCATCAAGGGCCCTCAAGGTGCGCTCTATGGACGCAACGCCTCTGCAGGCGCGATCGTCATGACCACTCGCAAACCGACAGACTATCTGTCTGGCCAGGTGAAGGCGAGCGCCGCCAACGATGATACCTATCTGGTGTCCGGACTGCTGAGTGGGCCGATCAGCGACCAGATCGGGTTTACCGTGAATGCTGAGTACTCAACTTCGGATGGGTTTTACCGAAACAGCTTCCTTCAGTCGCCGGTGAATCAGCAGGTCTACCCCGGCAACAGCCGGAACGCTGCCTCGATCGACAGCTATGAAAAATTCTACGCATTTGGCCGTCTGCTCATTAGGCCGAACGAAGATACAGAAATCGACGTCAAGGCGAACTATGGTTCGCAGACGGCCAGCTCCATCAACTACAACGCAGTGTTTCACCTTCCTGCATTGGCGGCCGCCTTTAGCACGCCCCTGTTCAACCTCCCGATCAGCGACCACAAGTTCCTGTTCACCAACAACACCGAGGCTCAGAGCTGGCAGAAGAGCTATGGTGGATCGATCCGCTTCAATCAGCGCCTTGATTTTGGGTCGCTGATCGGCTTTGCCGCTTACAGCAATATCAAGAGCGATTTCATCGGCGGTGGAACGAGCGGAGCGTTCGGCTTTTTCGCGAACGAGCCAACTTGCATAAGGACCCGCGCTGCCACGGCCCCTCAGGTGACCGGAGTTCCCAACCAGGAACCCTTCACAACCTACTATAATGTATTCGGTTACGCGCAGCCGTACTCCCCAAGCACGTGCGACGGGATTCAATACAACGATCGCCGGCAGAAGGACGTTGTGACCGAACTGCGTCTGGTAAGCCCCGAGAATGGGTCACCGCTGTCGTGGCAGCTGGGATCCAGCTACATCTTCATCGACCGGCGGGTGTGCATCAACCTCACGCTCGATACAGGACAGAGCGCGTCGCGCCAGTGTTACACGACCGATCCCCGCTTCCCCACCGAAAGCCTCGTCGACGATAACTTCAAGACGAACGTGTACGCCCTTTTTGGCTCATCCGAATACAAGGCGACCGACAAGCTGACGCTCGGCCTGGCACTTCGGTACGATATCGAGGCGCGGAATACGTCGAACAACGTGCCGGTGAATGCCCGCACACGCTGGGTGGGTAACGCACGAACGGGCTTCCCGACAGGGACGGCGACCACCCCCGCGAACTACTATCTTAATCCGGGCCTCGACCCCGCCTATAACCCGAGCGGGATCCTCGCGCCGCGCTCGAAGACCTTCAGGCAGCTTCAGCCAAAACTGTCGCTCACGTATAAGGCGAACCCCGATACGACCTTGTTCGCAAACTGGGGCATCGGCTTCAAGGCGGGCGGTTTCAACAACGCTGGCACTGAGGCCATTGTTAACGGCTATTTCAACGCACCGGTCTCGGCTGGGGGCATCAATGCCGGCCTGACAGTGAGTGACGTCTTCAAAAAGGAAGTGGACAGCGCCTACGAAGCTGGGATCAAGGGACGCATCTGGAACAACATCAGGTACGAGCTCGTCGGTTATTATACCAACGTGAAAGACATGCAGTTTTTCGAATTCTTTGTTGGCGAGTTCGGCCTGCTCCGGAGCGTTTCAAACATCGACAAGGTGCGAATCTACGGGGCCGAAGCATCGCTGAACTACGAGGTCATCCCCGGCTACAACGTGTACGCCTCTGGCAACTACACCAACAGTCGGATCCAGAAAAACTCGTCGCGGCCTTACACCGTCGGCAACAAATCGCCCAACACGCCCGATTATACGCTCAATTTCGGGGCGAACATGGATCAGCCGATCGCCGCTTCGTTGAATTTCGTCGGCCGGGTCGATGCGCGCATCACCGGCCCCACTCCCTATCACACCGTTCAGGACAACGACGTCCCGACGATTTTCGGGCTTTCTGGAAACTACAAGAATTCCACCAGGCGTGCATACACGATCGTCGACGTGCGCGCCGGGGTGAAGGCCGATCGCTGGACCATCACGGCCTTTGCCAGCAATCTGTTCAATAAGGAATATATCAACGACGACGTCGTTGCGCCTGAATTTGGCGGTGATTTCGTCGCCCCCGGCAACCTGCGTCGCTACGGCGTCGAAGCCCTGTTCAAGTTCTGACGATGGCGGGGTCGGCATACGACACGGCGAATAGGGGCGTCGGCGAATGCTAGCCTCGCTCGAATTCTCCAGCGTTCCCGACGAGGACGAGGCAATCAGGCCGGTTCTGCGGGCCTTCCTGGACGAAAGCCTCGTCCACCTGCCGCACGACATTCGCGCGCGCTCGTGGATGGGCCACGACCCCGATTTCAGCCGCCGGTTGGCTGCGCAGGGCTGGGTCGGGATGACGCTGCCGACTGAATACGGCGGGCAGGGCCGTAGCTATTTCGCCCGGTTCGTCGTGGCGGAGGAACTGCTCGCGGCAAGTGTCCCGGTGGGCGCGCATTGGGTCGCTGAACGCCAGAGTGGGCCCCTGATCCTGCATTACGGTACCGAGGACCAACGGCAGTTCTATCTGCCGCGCATTTGCCGGGGAGAAGCCTTCTTCTGTATCGGCATGAGCGAGCCTGATGCCGGATCGGATCTGGCCAGCGTCAAGACCCGCGCTGAGCGGACCGATGGCGGTTGGCTGCTGAACGGAGCGAAAATCTGGACCACGTACGCTCAAGTGGCTCATTACATGATCGCGCTCGTCCGGACCTCCGGGTCGGGGGCAGATCGTCAGCGGGGCCTTTCCCAGCTTATCGTCGACCTATCACTTCCCGGGGTGACGGTCACGCCGATCGTCGATCTGGCGGGCGACAGCCACTTCTGCGAAGTGCACTTCGACAATGTCGAGCTGGCAGCCGATGCACTGATAGGCGTTGAAGGCCAGGGTTGGCAGCAATGCATGGCCGAGCTGAGTCTCGAGCGCAGCGGACCCGAAAGGCTCTACTCGAGCATCCTCGTGCTCGACGAATGGCTGGCCCATCTGCGAGACCAGGGAGCGCCTGACGATCGCACCTTGGCTCTCGTCGGCAGTCTCGTGGGGCGCCTTGCAGTGCTTCGCGCGCTTTCCCTTGCGCTCACTGCCCAGCTGGTACGGGGGGAACGTCCGGAGGCCGCCGCGGCGCTGTACAAGGATTTCGGGACCGCGTTCGAGCAGGACTTGCCCGCCCTGATCGCGGACGCCATCGCGGCTCAGCCGGATATCATGCCCCCCGACGAACTTATGCGCACGCTCGCTTACGCCACGACCATGTCGCCGACGTATTCTCTCCGCGGCGGCACTCGTGAAATCCTCAGGGGCATGATCGCCCGTGGGCTCGGACTTCGATAGGGCGCCAACAAATGGACACGCTTCTTGAAGACATGTTCGCGCGTCTGCTGGCACGATCCTGTTCAACTACGTTTGTGCGTGCCGCCGAGCAAGATCCCGACGATAAGCTGCTGGCACTGGTGTGGGACGAGATCGAAGAATCCGGCCTGCCCAATGCTCTGGCAGCAGAGCAAGACGAGGGGTTCGGCCTTTCCCTTGCGCAGATTTTGCCCCTGGTCCTTCTGATGGGCGCGCATGCGTTCCCCCTGCCGCTTGCTGAGACCATGGTCGCGCGGGCGCTTCTTCGCCGTGCCGGAGTGGAGCCCCCCCTTGCGCCGATAATCCTGGCGACTGCTCTCTCGCGCGAGGATCAGGCGACGATCCAGACTGCCGAGCTTCCGCTCGCGCGTACCGCTGGCTATATGCTGGTGGCCCGCGGCGAGACTTTTGATCTTGTCGAGTTGAGCCATTCGGTTCTTTCCTCGTCCCGGAATCAGTTCAGTCTCTCGGCACACGTCATTGCCGGGGCGGAGCAGATTCGGAACTCGATCCCATCGGGCGCGCTGGCGCTCCGAGAAACGATAGCGTTCCTGCACGCTGCCAAACTAGCTGGTGCGATGCAGTTCGTTCTCCAGATGACCATCGATTATGCTCAGACCCGGTCGCAGTTCGGTCGACCTATTGGAAAGTTTCAGGCGATCCAGCAACAGGTCAGCGTCATGGCCGAACATGTCGCGGCGGCGCGCATGGCGGTGCAACTTGCTGCGGGCACAGGCGGCTGGTTTCCCGATCCCCTAGCGGCAGGCGTCGCCAAGGAGTGCGCGAGTTCCGCTGCGCTCATTGTCGCGCAGACGGCGCATTCGGTGCATGGCGCGATCGGGATCAGCAGGGAACACGATCTTCAGCTCTACACCCGTCGTATGGCCGAATGGCGCGCTGCAGAGGGGGCAGAAAGTTACTGGGCGACCCAGGTGGGCCGGGAATTCTTCGCAAGCAACGCAGCGCGCACGGCAGACTTCGTGCGGGCGCGGTTGTCAGCCTGATCAAGTCATGCGGCAGACAATCGGTTTAATCGACACGATGAAGAACAACTTGGGAGAGATGACATGAGCACGACGCAGGCAAATGCCCTGACCGAAATGTACAACAGCTGGACCGCGCGCATGGCGACGGGGACGATGGAACTCCCCGAGATGCGCGCGATGTTCGAGGAGTGGGGAACGCTGGCGACGGAGCCTGAGGGCTTTGCCTATACGACCCTGTCGCTCGGCGGCGTGCCTTGCCTGGAGGCGGTGGAGATCGGCAAAGCCGATAACGGGCGTGTCCTGCTGTGCTTCCATGGCGGTGGGTTCGTGTGCGGATCGCCCGAATCCCATCGCAAGATGTTCGCGCACATGGCTAGGGCGGTCGGTTGCAAGGCCATCATCGTCGACTACACGCGGACGCCCGACAACCCCCACCCCGGCATCGTAAATCAGTGCACCGCCGTTTACAGCGCCTTGGTCGATCAAGGCTACGATCCCCGGCAGATTGCCATGATCGGAGATTCGGCGGGAGGGAACCTTGCCACCGCGGTCCCGCTCAATGCGCTTCGCGAAGGCCTCCCCGCTCCAGCCGCCAGCGTCCCCCTATCGCCCTGGTACGACATGGAGCCGACGGGGGAGACTTTCGTGACCAATGCGGATGTCGACGCCTTCGTCAGCCCCGACGCGGTGCGACTGATGGCGGGAATGTATCTCGGCGGGGCCGATTCGCGCGATCCGGGCGTCAACCTGTTGCAGGCCGACCCGTCCGCACTGCCTCCGCTGCTGATCCAGGTCGGGGGGCATGAAACTCTGCTCGACGATAGTCGCCGTTTCTACGAGCGGGCGAAGGCTGCCGGCGTCGACGTCACGCTGCAGATCTACCCCGAGATGCAGCATGTCTTCCAGTTGATGGCGGGCAAGGCTCCGGAAGCCGATGATGCTATCAACAAGATCGCGCAGTGGCTGCGGCCGAGACTCGGACTTTGACGACCGGACAGGAACACGACGATGGTGTATGAGCTTCGTATCTACCACTGCATCCCCGGCCGCCTGGGTGCGCTGCATCGCCGGTTCGAAGATGTCACGCTCAAGCTCTGGGAAAGATTCGGCATCCGGCCGGTCGGCTTCTGGACCACGGTGGTCGGCCCCAGCAGTCAGACCTTGACCTACCTGATCCGCTGGGAATCGCTGGCCGACCGCGAGGGCAAGTGGAACGCGTTCATCTCGGACGCGGACTGGATCGCGGCAAGAGTCAGTTCTGAAAAGGACGGTGCCATCGTCGAGAAAGTGGAGAACCAGCTGCTGGAACCGACGGCCTATTCCCCGATGCGATGACGGCCGTCGGCCGAAAGAGGTCGATCTTGGGCGAGCATGATCGGGCCTTGGGGCTCGATGCGGCGGTGTGCCCGATCCGGTCTTCAGTCCAGTAACCCGCGCGCGCAAAACAAGAGACTTACTATGGCCGACCATCCCGCCTTCACCCTCCTCATCGCCGGCGAAACGCTGACCGGCAAGGGCCGCGAGTGTCAAGACGTCATTGACCCGGCGACCGGCGAGACGATCGGCAGCGTCCCGCACGCGACCGCGGCCGATCTAGACCGCGCGCTCGAGGCGGCGGAACGCGGGTTCAGAACCTGGCGCAGCACCTCGGCAGACCAGCGCACCGCGATCCTGCTGAAGGCCGCGGGACTGATCCGCGAGCGCGCCGCCCAGATCGGCGAAGCGCTGACCCGCGAGCAAGGCAAGCCGATCAAGGAGGCGATCGGCGAGACGCTCTACAGCGCGACGCTGCTCGAATTCTACGCGCAGGAGATCAAGCGCATCTATGGCCGCACGCTCGTGCGCCCCGCCGGGCAGCGGGCCGAGGTGCAGTATCACCCGGTCGGCCCGGTGGCCGGGTTTGCGGCATGGAACTTCCCGTCACTCAACGTCATGCGCAAGATCGGCGGTGCGCTCGCCGCCGGCTGCTCGACGATCATCAAGCCGTCGGAAGAAACCCCATCGGCGGGGATCGCGCTCGTCCGGGCGCTGATCGACGCGGGCGTGCCGGGCGATACGGTGCAATGCGTGTTCGGCGTGCCCGACGTGGTGAGCCGCCACCTGCTGGCCTCGTCTATCATCCGCAAGGTGACCTTCACCGGCTCGACCGCCGTGGGCAAGCATCTGGCAAAACTGGCGGCCGAGGATCTCAAGGTCGCGACGATGGAACTCGGCGGGCACGCCCCGGTGCTGATATTCGCCGACGCCGACCTGGACGCTGCGCTCGATACGATGGCCGCCAACGCCTACCGCAACGCCGGCCAGGTCTGCGTCAGCCCAACCCGCTTCTTGATCGAGGAGCCGGTGTTCGAACGCTTCCGCGACGGGTTCGTCGAACGGGCCAAGGCGATCAAGGTCGGCAGCGGGTTCGACAAGGACACGCAGATGGGCCCGATGACATCGGCGCGCGGGCTGGAGCGGATGGAGCAGATGATCGGCGACGCGAAGGAACGCGGCGCGAAGTTGCTCGCAGGCGGGGAGCGGATCGGCAACCAAGGGTTCTTCCACCAGCCGACCGTGCTCGCCGAAGTGCCGACCGATGCCACCATCATGAACGAGGAGCCCTTCGGCCCGATCGCGCTCTTGAACCCGATGGCGGGAGAGGACGCGATGATCGAAGAGGCGAACCGTCTGCCCTACGGCCTTGCCGCCTATGCCTGGACGAAGGATTCTGCGCGCAAGCGCCGGCTGGCGGCTGAAGTCGAGACTGGGATGCTCGCGCTCGACACCGGCAGCGTCTCGGCGGCCGATGCGCCGTTCGGCGGGGTCAAATGGTCGGGTTACGGCAGCGAGGACGGCCGCGAGGGCGTGATGGCCTGCATGGTCCCCAAGACCGTCCACGAGGGGTGAGACACCATGGTCCCGGACTCCGCGCAGATAGCCGAACTCTCCGTGCAGACTAGCCGGAGCTCTTGGCAGACACGGCTGGAGACAGATGTAGCAGCCGGCTTCATCGAGAGTGGCCAGTGGAGGGGTGTGACACTCTTTCATCAGGCGGCATACCAGGCACGAAATCGTGGCACCGCGACAGCGATTGTCGATGGGGAGATGTCACGCACTTTTGCTGAAGTCATGCAGGAATCCCAGATGCTTGCCGGTTGGTTCCGTCAGTTGGGTTTGGTTCCTGGGGAGGTCGTAAGTTTCCAGCTACCAAATTGGTCGGAAACGATCGCAATCAACTTGGCGGCGTGCATTTGTGGACTAGTAGTAAATCCAATTGTTCCGATATACAGAGATGCAGAAGTTGAATATATCCTTGTTAACTCTGGAGCGAGAATACTCTTTATTCCTGAAACATTCAGAACAACAGATTATGTCAAAATGGTCGAGAATCTTCGTCCATCGCTGCCGGATCTCAGAGCCGTGGTGGTCGTACGAGGCAAAGAGAACCGCAGCGGATTTCTCAGCTATGGCGATTGGCCAGGGGGCGCCCCTCTACCCCCTGCAGCCACTGATATCGCAGAGAAGCTTCATGACCCAAATGCGGTAAAATTGCTGCTCTACACCTCTGGTACGACGGGTCGGCCTAAAGGCGTTCTTCACAGCCATAATACAATCCAATCGGAGATCGATGCAGTAGGAAAATTCTGGGGCATTCAATCGAGCGACGTAATACTGATGCCTTCCCCGGTTACCCACATTACCGGGTATATTTACGGCATCGAGATGATGTCCTCCTTTGGTTGCAAAACAGTCTTCATGGACAAGTGGGATGCGGAGCACGCTGCGGATCTAATTTTGCAGCACAAGGTCACTTTCAGCATCGGTGCGACTCCCTTCCTCAGAGAGTTGGTGGGAGTCCTCGAAAGACGCGGAGAGACGAGGCCCAGCCTGCGGCTGTTTGCCTGTGGCGGAGCGCCGGTTGCGCCCGACGATATCCGGCGTGCCCAGGCGGTTCTTCCGAACTGTCTCGCCTTCCGGGTTTACGGCAGCAGTGAAGCGCCGACCGTGACGGCAGGCGTTGCTCCAGGGGACCCTGTTGAGCTGGGCGCGACGACGGATGGGGCGATCGTGAACTCTGACGTGAAGATCGTGAGCTCGGACACGGGCGAGGAGGTCTGCGACGGAGCGGAAGGCGAGATTCTGGTCCGCGGCCCCGAAGTGATGCTCGGCTACACCGAGTGGGAGGACACGAAAGAAGCTTTCGATGAGGATGGATTTTTCCGGACCGGCGATATCGGCTTCATCAGTCATGCGCGCTACCTGACGATCAGCGGGCGGAAGAAAGATCTCATAATCCGGGGCGGCGAGAACATTAGCGCCAAAGAAGTGGAAGATATTCTCCACACCCATCCCGCAATCGCGGAAGTCGCGGTCGTTGCGATGCCTCACGAGAGAATGGGCGAGACACCCTGTGCATTCGTCGTTCTGAGCAAAGGCGGCGGGTTAACGATTCAAGAAGTTCACGACTTTCTGGAAGAATCAAAACTCGCTAAGCAGAAATTTCCAGAGAAACTGATTCTACTCGACAGCATGCCGACAACGGCGTCGGGCAAAGTCCTGAAGCACGTGCTGAGAGCACAGTGTGGTGCAGATTTTTGAAAGGAACAATATGACTGCGTACATCATCTTCGATCGAAAGCAGACCACCGATGCGGCTGAGCTTGCGCTTTATGCGCCGTTGGTCGGTGCCACCCTTGAGGGACGTGGAGCGACCAAGCTTGCTGGTGGCAAGGCCCTCGTACTTGAAGGGGAGCCAAGTGAAGCGGTGGTTGTTCTCGAGTTTCCATCGGTCGAACAGGCCAAGGCTTGGTACGATAGCCCGCTCTATCAGGAGGCTACCGTCCATCGTCTCAAGGGCGGCAATTGGCGTGTCATGATTGTCGAGGGAGCCTGATCCCAACGCTCGCATCAGGCGATGACGTTTGGGCGAGTGGGTCACCCGACAAAATCGCGGGCCCGCGTAGTGTCAGCTCACCCCTTCGAACCCAGACGCCAGAGTGTTCCGCGCGGCATTGCCTTCCGGCTCATCTCGGTTGGTTGCTACTCACTGATGGCGGCGCTGCTCAAGCTGGCCTCGGAACACGGAGTGGTGGCCGGCGAGATGCTATTCTACCGGGCGAGCTTCGCATTACCGGTCGTGCTGTTCTGGGCGCTCAAAAGCAGTGGGATCAGCGCTCTCCGCACGCGTCGACCTTGGGCGCACCTCGGCCGATGCGCGCTGGGTATCGCCTCGATACTTTGTGCCTTCCAGGCGCTCATCATGCTTCCGTTGGCCACTGCCACTACGATTGGCTTTACCGCGCCGATGTTTGCGACAATCCTCTCATCGCTCATTCTCCGTGAGCGGGCCGGGAGCCATCGCTGGCTGGCGGTTATGCTGGGCCTGGCAGGCGTCGCGATCATCATGGTGCCCGGTGGGCCCGCTGCTCATGCTGCTCCTCTGCAGGGAGTTGTGATCGCTCTGCTTGGCGCCCTCGGCACAGCCGCTGTCGTGACCACAGTTCGACAACTACGACACACTGAGCATGTCGGGGCGATCGTCTTCTGGTTCTTTGCGTCCTCGGCATTAGTAGGCGGCATGCTGCTATTTTATGTCGGAAGCCAGCATGACATAGAGACGTTGGCCATTCTCGCTGCTGCGGGTGTCGCGGCCGGAATAATGCAAATCACAATGACAGAGTCGCTGCACGCGACACAAGTGTCGGTTCTAGCGCCGCTTGACTATTTGCAAATCGTGGGTGCTTTGACACTTGGATGGCTAATATTCTCAGAGATTCCCAAGGAAACTGCTATATTCGGTGGGTCCCTTATAATCATCAGTGGGATATACTTGATCTGGCATGAATATAGGGCGACTGTGCTTGCTAAGCGTGCCTTCGAAAATTATAAATAGGTGCATAGCCCAATCCTTCAGACTTGGTTTGCCCAATGGTGAAATCGTGGAATCGCTGGGCCAGAATGGCCGGAATGAAGTCCCCGGCCGTTAATGAGGCAGTATTTATATTAGAGGCCTTGCCTACAGCTTCGCGCTTGTCGAAGCTGACCAATCGGAGCTGGAAATATGACGAGAGGACTTTTCGACCTGACCGGGAAGGTAGCCCTTGTAACGGGCGGCAATGGGGGGATTGGCCTCGGAATGGCCCGCGGACTCGCCTTGCACGGCGCATCGGTGATCATTTGGGGCAACAAGCCTGAGAAGAACGAGGACGCCGTCGCCGAGCTTCGACAATATGGCGGTGAAGTTCGATGCCGACAGGTGGACGTCGCATCGGAAACGGCGGTGAAGGAAGGTATGGCGGAAATAATTGAAGAATTCGGCCGCATAGACCAGGCAATAGCTAACGCTGGTATCGGCATGCCCAGACGGGATATGTTTGAAATCTCCGGAGCGGACTTTCGGAAGCTGTAAAGTGTGAACGTCGAGGGGGTCTTCTTCACGCTCCGGGAGGCGGCCAGGCATATGATCCATCAAAATGAGCAAGGCAGGCCAGGGGGCTCGCTCGTCTCAGTTGGGTCGACGTCATCGATCCATGGGGCCGCCTGCAATGAGCATTATCGCGCCTCCAAGGGTGCCGTCGCAGCCCTCACACGCGCGTTAGCTGTGGAGCTTGGGCCAAAGGGAATCCGGGTGAATTCGATCCTACCCGGCTGGACCCGGTCTAGTCTGACCGAGGGATTGCAGACGTGGGATAAATTCAATGACCAGGTAATAAGCCGGGCTCCCGTCGGTCGTTGGGCAAACGGTGACGATTTTTCGGCGATTGCGGTCTACCTGGCCAGCGATCATTCCAGTTTTCACGTTGGAGACTCAATCGTTATCGATGGTGGATACACTGTTTTCTGATACCGATCGTCCGGCAGCGCTGGGAGACTAAAGGCATTCCGCGGTGCACGGATTGAAGACAGTGCAGACCATCATGTCGGCACGATGCAGATGGCCTGCAGTGTCTTGAGCGACGGGGAACGAGTGATGGTCTTGAGCGGCCGTTTTGACGTCAGGAGTGCCACGACCACTCGGAATATTTCCTGACTTTCAGGAGCGAACATGCCGCATGGCATGCGTCTAGGCTGAGGCAACAGCTCCCGAACGGCTGCTTTTGGGACATCCCATTCTCAATCGGACTATAGGTTGGGTGTTGATTTCCGCTGAGAGTTGACCCGGGATTTCCATCGAGAAGTGACCCGGGTGGGTAATATGTCCCGCGATACGGGCGGTGGGTCAAGCGGGTGATTTTTCCTTTCTGGATTTGGGTGCTGCCGA
>NZ_RQSI01000064.1:0-16050 GCF_003856955.1 Novosphingobium sp. LASN5T | reverse complement strand
ACAATACCAGCGCACCGCCCACAGGATCACATCACCCTGGAAATGGCGCCACTTGAAATCCGTCATCGTTCCGTCCGTCCAATCTCCGCCAAGCATGCTCAAGCTTCACGATTTTTGCAACAGAGCCTGCGAAAGCATGGTCGCCCCCTCTGTCAGGTCGCGTCTTGAGGGCTGTGATAGTTCGGCAACCTGTCGCGCCGACGGGCCTCGAAGACGATGGATGTTTCGATACGGGTGACGCCGGGCCGGCTCGTAAATTGATCGAGCGCCACGTCTTTCAAATGGAGCGTGTCGCGGACGGCGACATGCACGACCAGGTCGTAGCGTCCCGTGACTAGGTAAGCCGATCGCACTTCCGGGATCTCGGTGACATCCCGAAGGAAATCGTCGACCGTCTGACGCTTGTGCTTGGTCAGCCCGATCATGAGCAACGCCTCGAGACCGATGCCAAAAACCTTTGGATCGGCTTCCGCGTGCAGACCCTTCAGCGCGCCAGTCTCCCACAACCGGCGAATGCGTTGATGTGCGGAGGATGGGGCTAGGCCAACTTCCGCAGCGATCGCTTTGACCGTCGTGCGCGCGTCTTCCTGCAGAATGCCCAGAATGGCGAAATCTATTCGGTCAAGTTCGATGATATGCCTCAAATGCCATAATTCGTTCGTTTGAACGACAGATGAAGCGCCTCTATACGTCAACAGAAGGAAAACTACATAGGAAAATCGCCATGTCGCCGCTTGCCATGAACCGGTTGGAAACACTCTCCGACGTGCAGGTGGAGCAGTTTCGCGAGGAGGGTTTCCTCGCAGTTGAGAACGTCTTGCCTATGACGGCGGTCGAACAACTCCGCTCCCGCTTTGAACCGCTCTTCGCCGGAGACTTTGATACGGGCGTTTACCCGGACGAGTGGTACTGGCGAGAGGAACTGAGCAAACCTGACGTGACGCGGCACATGGCGAATGCCTGGAAAGCTGATCTCACGATCGCCGCGCTCAGCCTGTCTCAAGACCTTGGCAAAGCCGCCTGCCGTCTCACCGGGTGGCCAAGCGCAAAGCTCGGACAGGACACGATCTGGTGGAAGCCGCCCGGTGGGAAGCCGATCGCGTATCACCAAGACACGTCATTCATGGACTTCCTTGATCCCCAAGAGACGATCACCTTCTGGTTCGCCCTCGACGATGTGACCCGCCAAACCGGAACCCTCGAATACGCTCGCGGGTCACACAAATGGCCTTGCACGCCGATGCCTTCCAGCTTCCATGCGGCAGGGGATTATCGCGGCCAACTTCGCGCTGCCGCCCACGCCGCGAACGCACCGATGCCAGACATATACTATGCCGAGGTTCCGGCGGGGTCCGTCGTCATCCACGCCGGTGAAACCTGGCATGGGTCCGGACCTAACGGCTCCACCGGCCAAATGCGCCGGTCGATCGGGGTTCATCTCGTTTCCGGCCAAGCTCGATTTTCTGATCGGCGCGGAGGTTACATCTACCGGCGCTATCAGATCACCGGCGACGCCGGCCTCAACGAGAGCTTCTTCCCGATGCTGTGGTCCGCCGCCGGCGCAAGAACAACCTGGCTGGACGACTACTGCACGTCGGGCACGCGCTAGACAGTCGAGGTCCGGGGCTGCCTCGTCGACATTTAACGGTAGCTGGCGCACCCGACACGATTCGAACGTGTGGCCTCCACCTTCGGAGGGTGGCGCTCTATCCAGCTGAGCTACGGGTGCAGTCCGCCATCCCTACATGGATCGACGGTCGCCGGTCAACGCAAACCAGTGTGGGCCGATGCCAGTTCACCGCATTTCCGGCGGCTTGTCTCTGCGACATCCGAAGCGTAGCAAACTGCTTCCGTGGTGCTTCCGTGAGGATAAATCCGACCTTCGCGCCCACCGCTCGTTACAGGCTAAGTGCCTGAAAATTCGCCTAAAACATTCCATGCAGATGGGCGGAAAAGGGCTTGACGTCTGCCCTCCGAAGGCAGAGGTCACAGGTTCGAATCCTGTCGGGTGCGCCAGCTTTCCCAATATAACAAGCATTTGAAGTATAACCGCTTCTCGGCAGCGGTTATCCCGTCGATTGCGGCGTTTGGCTTCGCGGGACCTAGAGGAAGGTCAGAATCTGGTGAACGCACAGAATGATGAAGAGGATCGATGACAGCGCCAGCAAGAGGTTCGAGAGCCAGCCAGAGCGCCATTCGGGCGGCACGCCGGGTCGGTTGAGCAGCCACATCAGGGTGAGCGCGAGGAAGGGCATGAAGAATGCGCCGAAAGCGCCATAGGCGATGATGAGTGCGAAGGGCTGGCCCAGCGTCAGGAGAACCATCGGCGGGAAGGTCAGCCAGAGCACATAGAAGCGGAAGGCCGGGCTGGTTTCGAGATCGCTGCGATCCCCCGCGGCATGGGTGCCGCGCAGGTTCCGCACGAAGTCGGCGAACAGCAGCGAGACGCCCTGCCAGACGCCGAGGATCGACGAGAAGGTGGTGGCGACGAAGCCGATCAGGAAGACCGTCGCCACGGTCGCCCCGAAGCGCCTGGCCAGCACCGCCTCGAGGTCGAGCAGGCCGCGATCGCCGCCCGCCAGGCTGATCTGCGCCGCGTGCAGCAGTTCCGCGCCGACGATCAGCATCGCAACGACGAATATGCCGGTCACGACATAGGCCACGCGGTTGTCGAAGCGCATCATGCCCATCCAGCCCGGACTGTTCCAACCCTTGGCATTGACCCAATAGCCATAGGCGGCGAGCGTGATCGTGCCGCCCACGCCGCCGATCAGCCCCAGCGTGTAGATGGCCGAGCCTTCGGGAAGCTGTGGCACCAAGCCGCCCAGCGCATGGCCCAGATTGGGCGCGACCAGGATCGCCAGCCCGACCACGACGACGAACATCACTCCGATGAAGAACTTCATCGCCGCCTCGAAGATGGCATAGCGGTTGAGCAGCACGAAGGCCGCGCCCAGCACCCCCGAGAGCGCCCCCCAGGCCCAGAACGGCAGGACATCGGGAAACAGTGCCGCCAGTGGCAGCGCGGTCGCGCTCATCGCGGTTCCGCCATACACGAAGCCCCACAGGATGATGTAGAATCCGAAATACCACCCGGTCCAGCGGCCCAGCGAACGCCAGCCCTCCAGTATCGTCGATCCGGTTGCGAGGTGATAGCGGCCCGTCGCCTCGGCGAGCGCGATCTTGACGATGCAGCCGATCACGGCCGCCCACAGCAGCGCGTAGCCGAAGCGCGCGCCCGCGACGAGGGTGGCGACCAGGTCGCCCGCGCCGACGCCGGTTGCCGCCACGACGATCCCGGGGCCGACCAGCTTCCAGCGCGCCATGCCCGTGGGCGGCGCCTGCCGGGTGGTTTCTGGGTTCATCGATGCGTTCCCCCGCTCCTAGCCGGACGCCCCGGCCCAGATGGCCCCCGCGCTTTGCACCAGCATATAGGCGGCGACGAGGAAAATCAGGCCGGCGAAAACCGTGGCCAGCCCTCCGCGCGACGACAGGCGCCGCGCCGCGCGCGTGCCGGCAAGGCCGCCGAAGATTCCGCCCGCGATGAAGATCGCCGCCAGCGTCCAGTCGACAAGGCCGGAGAGCGCATAGCTTAGCGCGGTGGTGAGCCCGAAGGCGGTCACCGCGACGAGGCTGGTGCCCACGGCGTTGAGAATCGGCATCCTCGTCGAGGCGATCAGTCCGGGCACGATCAGGAAGCCGCCGCCGATGCCGAAGAAGCCCGATACCCCTCCGGTCGCGAGCCCGTAGCCCAGCACGCGGGGCGCATTGTGGCGGTTGCAGGCGGCGCCCTCGACCCCCGGATCCTTGCGCCTGCGGAGCATCAGCGCGCCGACCACGAGCATCAGCAGCGCAAAGAGGAAGAGAAGCCTCTGGCCATCGACCGCCTTGCCGAGCGTCGACCCCGCCAGCGCGCCCGCGATTCCGCTGCCCGCGTAGAGGAACCCGCAGCGCCATTTGACCGTGCCGGCGCGGGCGTGCTGCGCGAGCCCCGATGCGGCGTTGACCGCGACGGCGAGCGCGCTTGTCCCGATCGCCACATGCGGGTTCGGCACGCCGACGAGATAGACCATCAGCGGGACCGCGAGGATCGATCCGCCACCCCCGACGAGCCCGAGCGTGAAGCCCACGAGCCCGCCCGACAGCGCGCCGAGGAGATACTGGACGGCGTCGAGCGTCACATGGTCTGGCCGATGGGCCGCGGCGCGGCGAGCCATTCGCGGCCGCGCAGCATCCCGTGCCAGTAAACGGTCGGCAGGATCTTCGCCTTGAGCAGCCACGACAGCCGCGACGGACGCGTCCCTTCGATCAGCCATTTGGGGAAGGAGGGCAGCAGCTTGCCGCCATAGCCGAATTCGGCCAGCACGATCCTTCCGGCTTCGACGGTCAGCGGGCAGCTGCCATATCCGTCATAGGCCGCGACGGGCGCCGCACCATCGAGCGCGGCGAGCGCGTTGACCGCCACCACGGGCGCCTGCTTGCGCGCTGCGGCCGCCGTCTTGGCATTGGTGGTCGCCGCCACGTCGCCGAGCGCGAATACATTGGCATAGCCGGGATGGCGCAGGGTTGCCTCATCGACCGCGAGGAAGCCGGACGGTGCGGCGAGCGGGCTCGCGGCGATGAAGTCGGGGGCGACCTGCGGCGGCACGACATGGATCATGTCGTACTGCTCTTCGACCTGGCGCACCTCCTCGCCGCGCGTCTGCTCGAAGACCGCGACCTTCGCCGCGCCATCGATCGACACGAGGCGCGACCGGAGCTGGAGGTCGATGCCGTAGCGCGCGATATAGGCCTCGAGCGCGGGAACATAGGCGGCGACCCCGAACAACGCGGGGGTTGCCGCATGGAACTGGACCCGGGCCCGGTCGAGCACCCCTTCGCGCTCCCAGCGATGGCAGGCGAGATACATCGCCTTTTGCGGTGCGCCGGCGCATTTGATCGGCATCGGCGGCTGGGTGAACAGGGCTCGCCCGCCCCGGAATTCGCGGGTCAGGCGGTTGGTGTAGGGCGCGAGATCATATCGGTAGTTGGAAGTCACGCCGCCCTGGCCGAGCGCCGAGGGAAGGCCGGGAATCGCGTCCCAGTCGAGTTTCAGGCCTGGGCATACGACCAGCACGCGGTATGAAAGCGTGCGCCCATCGGCGAGAACGACGCGATCGTTCGCGGGGTCGAAGGAAGCCGCCGCGGCGCGTATCCATTCGACCCCGGCGGGGATCAGCGCCGCCTCCTCGCGCCGCGTATCCTCGGGCGCGAAGATGCCGCCGCCGACCATCGTCCAGCCCGGCTGGTAGTAGTGATCCCCGCTCGGCTCGACGATCGCGAGGCGGATGCCGGGCCGCCGCCGGAGGATGCTGGCCGCGGTCGCTATTCCCGCGCTGCCGCCGCCGATGACGAGGATATCCCAGGTCGAGGCATCGCCGCCCTTGCCCACCGCCGCCGCCATTGTGGCGAGCTGTTCCGAGCGGGCACCCGAACGGCAGTAGGCGAGCACGGGCGCAGGAAGCTCGGCGAGCGCGCGCGCCATCGCCGCAACATCGCCTTGCCCATATCCCGCAGCCACCGGGACATGGGCGAAGCGCAGGCCATGCGCCTCGGCCGCCGCCGCGATCGAGGCGGCGGTCGGTTGACCCGCCTCCTCGCCGTCGGGCCGGTTGCAGATGATCGAGCGGACGCCCGATGCCGCGATAGCGGCCATGTCGGATGCGGCGATCTGCGGTGACACGCGAAGCGCCGGCGTCAGAGTCTTGGGGGTCATGGTGTCTCCGTTCGCAAGTCGGGGAGGGCGGCCTTCACAGCCGGTCGACGGGGATTTTGAGGTAGACGGTGCCGTTCGGCTCGGCTGGCGGGAGGCGGCCGGCACGCATGTTCACCTGCACCGACGGCAGGAGCAGCTGGGGCATCGCGAGCCCGGCGTCGCGGGCGCGGCGACGGGTGACGAACTCTTGTTCCGAAATGCCGTCGCGGGCGTGGATATTGGCGGCGCGTTGCGCGGCCACCGTCGTCTCCCACGCATGGTCCTGCCGTTCTTCGGTCAGGTAATCATGGCACATGAACAGCGGGGTCTCGCCCGGCAGTTGGAGAATACGCCGCAGCGAACGGAACAGCGTGCCCGCGTCGCCGCCCGGGAAATCGGCGCGTGCCGAGCCGTAATCGGGCATGAACATGGTATCGCCGACGAACACCGCGCCCCCGATCACATAGGCGACGCAAGCCGGCGTATGGCCGGGAACATGAAGCACCGTGACCGGCAGCGCGCCGATCGCGAAGCGGTCCCCATCGGACCACAGCCGGTCGAAGTCCGAGCCGTCGCGGCGGAAGTCGGCCCCGGCGTTGAATATCTCGCCGAACACCGCCTGCACCTCGCGGATGTGTTCGCCTATCGCGATCTGCCCGCCGACTGCCTCGCGCAGCCAAGGTGCCGCCGAAAGATGGTCGGCGTGCGCGTGGGTCTCGAGCAACCAGTCGATCGCGATGCCCTCGGCGCGCACATGATCCAGAATGGCCTGGGCCGAGCCGGTCGAGGTCCGCCCCGCCGCCGCGTCGTAATCGAGCACGCTGTCGATCACCGCGCCGCGCATGGTCACGGGGTCGTGGACGACATAGCTGATCGTCGAGGTGGCGGGATCGAAGAAGGCGCGCACCGCCGCCGCTCCGCGCGATGTCGCCGCGATCTGCGCGGAGGCGGATGCGAGCGCGGCATCTCCGCTTCCTCCGGTCTCGAGGTGATGAAAGGCGCTCATGAGGGTGTCGTGCCGGGATGCAGGAGTGCGGGTTCGAGGCGCTGGCGCTGGTGCTGGTGCCCGGGACCGGCCGCGCGCGGCTGTGCCGCCGTCCAGCCGCCTGTCGCCGACGGATCGGGCATGGGGGCCGACCCCGCGGGGAGCGGCAGGCAGGGCAGTTTCGCGATCATGGCAGGCAGCGACTCCTTGCGGGGCGAGGACGGGCGCTTGATTCGGCCTGACAGGCCCGCCCTCATTGGCTGAGACGCAGCGCGTCGGGCGGACCCCACCAGCCGTTCATCCAGCCGGCGATGCGCGCTCCCCGGCTTCGGAACTCGCTCGCCTCGCCAGGGCCTTGCCGAAGTGGGCCTGGAATTTGGGGCCAGCTTCGCCGCTCGCGCGGGGCCGCAGTCCCGTCACGCAGATGCCGGAAATGCAGCAAGCCGCGCCGCCCGCACCGCCACGGGTGCCGGCGTGGATGGGGGTGTTCCGGCGATGCGGCGCGCGGGCCGCCGCTTCAACAAAAGCCGAGTTCAGTAAAAGCCGAGGTTGTCGATTTCGCCCCAGGCGCTCGCGCCCGCTTCGCGCATGACCACCACGCCGACCTGCACCAGGTCGTCGCCGCGCCATGCGGGAACGGGCGCGTTCTCGCGCCGCGGACGGGTCGGGACGAGGGCGCTGAAGGGCACGCGCAGTTCCGTCCAGTCTTCCTTCGCCTCGACAGAGGCGGTCCATTCGCCCGCGAGCGTGTTGACGACCACGAGGTAGCGGCCCGCCCCGCGCATATCGAGGCGCACGCCTGTGAAGCCGCGCGCATCGACCGGGGTCACCGAGCCCCGGCTGAGCGGTACGAGGACACCGCCCTCCGGCTTCTCCTTGGGCGACATCTCGACCGCGAAGGCAAGGGCGTTGCCGCCGCCGCCGGGATGGGTCACGCGATTGGTCACCACGCGCGAACGCTCGACGCCGCCATCCATGTCGACGAGCCGCAGGGTGTCGAGGGTGCTGCGTCCGTCGGTGCGCTCGAAATCATCGATCAGCGGCGCGGCGGGGACCGCCGGCAGCGCGGTCGCAAGATTGCCCGGAGACCGCCTGGCACCGGCGCCGTGGACCAGCTTGCCGTCGACAAACACCCGCTCGATCTTTCGCACGTCGCCGATCGTCTCCCACGGCGCGCCATCGATCAGGACAAGGTCCGCGCGCTTGCCCTTCTCGATCGTGCCGCGATCGCCGAGCAGCCCGAGTGCCAGCGCGCTGTTCGAGGTGCCTGCGAGCAGCGCCGCCTTGGGAGTCAGCCCGGCCGCGACCAGCAGCTCCATTTCCTGCAAGGTCGAGATGCCGTGTTTCGCGCTTCCGATGCCCGCATCGGTTCCCAGCGCGATGGGCACCCCGGCAGCGGCCAGCTTGCGGACATTCTCCTCGGCATAGCCATATTTGCGGATACGCAGCCGAGTCGCTTCATCGTCCTTGCGCCCCGGCCCCATCTCGTCGGGTCTGAGCTGATAGATCGCGAGCGTGGGCGCGTAGGAGGTACCGGCCTTCCTGATCGCGGCCACCGCGTCATCGTCCAGCACGCCGTCCTGAATGCTGTGCGCGATCACGTCGATGCCGGCCTGCGCCGCGAGCTTGCCGCGCTCGACCGTTACGGTGTGGGTGAGGACGCGCTGGCCGTTCTTGTGCGCCTCCTCCGCGATCGCGGTGAGCGTCTCGACGTTCATGGAGGTTTCCTCGGGCAACTGGCCATAGCGCCAGCCATCCGCGAACACCTTGATGAAATCGGGCTTGTAGGGCTGAAGTGCCTGCACCTCGCGCCGCGCACTCTCTGCGGTCGCGACCCATTTGGTGGTGCTGGTATCGCCCCAGTCGGCACCATGGCCGCCCGGCGTGCTCATCCGCGCCACGAAGTTGACGTGCGGCGCCTCGATGCCGGCGAGCCAGGCGCGGCGCGGGGCAAAGGCTTCGGGCTGCTGGTGGAAATCATTCACCGTCGTCACGCCGCTCTCGAGATAGGCGCTGGCGATCTGGGGAAGCGTACGCGGCGAGCCTGCCGGCGACCAGTGAGTATGGACGTCGATGAAGCCGGGCAGCAACGCCTTGCCCTCTGCGCGGACGACCGTCGCGCGGGGGGGTATCCTCACATCGGCTCCGACGGCCTCGATCCGTCCGCCGCGCACGATGACCGTGCCACGGAACGGCGCCGTTCCGGTCGCGTCGAAGATGGTCGCACCAGTGATCGCGACGATCTCGTCGCCCGGATTCGCGAGCGCCGCCGGGCCAGTCCAGCCGAGTCCGGCCGCCATGGCTGTTCCAGCTGCGAGCATCTTGCGAAACCTGGCCACGTCGATCTTCTCCTCGGCTGATTGTCCCACCCTGCTGTGACGCAGCCGTGGCGGGCGACCCCACCGCCCATCCGGCAGGACCATTCATGTGTCGGGGCAGCTCTCCACCCCACGCAAACGGTGTCGTCAAGGGTGCCTATTGCGTTGATTTCGGCATAGCGGCGGGGGTTCCGCGCCATCGTCCCATCGTCCAGCCGAGGGAGATTGCAGGCACCTGGCTGCCGTGGATTTTCACTCTGGCGGTCCAGCCGAACCTGCCCGGCGAGATCAGCGACTGGCCAGGAGACGATACCCGGGAGGCCGCTATGGCTCTCCCAGTATAAAATTGCTCCGCCATGTAACCCCCTGAAATTTTCCGCCAAGCTAGGGTGGGGATTTTCGCGGGCATTGCGTCACAGCACATTAAGATGGACGCCAACGATCCATCCGTTTGCATGGATGGACGATACAGGGTCGATAACGAGGGGCAAACGCATGCTTGTTGAGAAATTGTCATTTTGCAGGGCTTTGCTGCTGGCATCGTCGTCGCTGTGCCTGGCCGGGACCGCTTTTGCGCAGGACAGCGCGCACGAAAGCGAGACCGCCGCGAACGAATCTCCCGAGTCCGAGATCGTGGTAACCGGAAGCCGCATTATCGGTTCGAAGATCACCGAAGCCTTGCCTGTCACCATCGTTGGCGAAAGCGAGATCGCGGCGACCGCCGCAATCTCGGGCGACGATCTCTTCCGCTCGATCCCGCAGATGGGCGATGTCTCGTTCAACAGCAGCAACGGCCAGACGAGCAGCAATTTTGCGCGCGGTGATATCGGCTCGATCGATCTGCGTGGCCTCGGCGTTGGCAACACGCTCGTGCTGCTCAATGGCCGCCGCGTCGTCCAGCATCCGGGCAGCCAGGCAAGCGCCTCGCTCGCGCCTGTCCTCACCTACAACACCAATGCGATCCCCGTTTACGGAGTCCAGCGCGTCGAAGTGCTGCGCGATGGCGCGGCTGCTCTTTACGGCACCGATGCCGTCGCGGGCGTCGTCAACACCGTGCTGCGCGACAATATCGACGGCGGCAGCCTGTCGCTGCAATATGGCGGCGCCGAGGGCACGCGGCTGCGCGAATTCAACGCCTCCGGCTATCTCGGCAAGGATCTGGCCGAAAGCCGCGGCAATATCTCGCTGCTATTCAACTACACGCGGCGCAGCGCGCTGACCTCGCAGGATCAGGATTTCACCGCCACCGCCGACCACCGCGATTTCGCCGATTTCGCGGGCACGGTCTTTGCGGGCAACAATGCGCTCGACGATCGCAGCCCGCTTTCGCCGTGGGGCGATTTCAGCACCGGCGTCCGCGTCCGGCGCAACGGGGCCAATGTCACCTCCACCGCCGGCGCCTTCTCGCTTCAGCCGACGGCGAACGGGGGCTGCTCGGCCACGCTCGCCAACGATATCTGCATCGACGACGGCACCCGCGCCACCACGGGCGCGGACCGCAACACGCGCTGGAATGCCCAGGCGAATTATCCGATCTCGATCTCGCCCGAGCTCGACCGGGTCAACGTGTTCGCCAGCGGCCACTATGAACTCAGCGACGCCGTGACGCTGTTCGGGGAGGCCGGCTATTACTACGGCAGGACGCGCAGCACCCAGGACAGCGTCTTCACGATCGGTTCGATCCGCATGTCGATCCCGTCGTCGAATTACTGGAATCCGTTCGGCCCGGTGACCTTCGCCAACGGCAGCACCAATCCGAACCGGCTGTCCGGGATCGACGCCCCGGCCGCCGGCCTGCCGGTGACAATGACCAACTACCGCTTCACCGACATGGGGCCGACGATCGTCGACGTGACCAATCGCCAGTATCGCGCGGTGCTTGGCCTTCGCGGCGATGCGCTCGGCTTCCACTGGGAAAGCGCCCTCGTCTATTCGGAGGCATCGGTGCGCGACACCCAGGACGGGATCAGCGCCACGCTGCTCCAGCGCAATCTCGCGCTCTCGACTCCCGATGCCTACAATCCGTTCAACGGCGGCAATCCCGCCGATCCCACCGGCATCGACACAAGCCCCAGCAATCAGGCCGCTCTCGACGCGATCCGCATAAAGACGGTTCGCCGTGGCAAGGCGACGCTCGCGATGTGGGATTTCAAAGCGTCCAAGGCCGATCTCTTTGCGCTGCCCGCCGGCGATGTGGGCATGGCGATCGGCGGCGAGGTGCGGCGCGATTCGCAACTCGACGATCGCGACCAGCGGGTCGACGGCACGATCACCTGGACCGACACCGTCGCCGGCATCGTCCAGCCGAGCGACCTCTTCGGGGTCAGCCCGACGCCGGATACCAGGGGCTCGCGCACGGTCATGGCGGCCTATGCCGAATTCGCGGTTCCACTCGTTTCGCCGGAGATGAACGTCCCGCTCATTCGCAGCCTCAATCTCCAGCTTGCGGGACGCTACGAGCATTATTCCGACTTCGGCAGCATCGCGAAGCCGAAGGTCGCCGCTGCCTGGGATCTGTTCGATGGCTGGCGCATCCGCGCCTCATGGGCGCAGGGTTTCCGTGCGCCCAACCTCGAGCAGACCAATGCGACCGTCGTGACCCGCGGGAACACGCGCACCGACTATATCCGCTGCGAGGCGGACCTCCGGGCGGGCCGCATCACGAGCTTCAGCAATTGCGCCCAGGGTTTCGTCACCACGGGCCGCCGCGCGGGCAATCCCGACCTCAGCCCGGAAACCTCCTCGACCTTCACCGTCGGGACCGTGCTCCAGCCATCGATCTTCAACAGCGGCAATCTCCGCACGACCTTCACGGTCGATTACTGGCAGGTGAAGCAGCAGGGCATCGTGGGCGTTTACGGCGAAGGCAATGCGCTCATCAGCGACTATCTCCTGCGCCTCCAGGGTTCGACCGATCCCAATGTGGTGCGGCTGGCGCCGACGGCCGATGATATCGCGCTTTTCGCCGGGACCGGAATCGCGCCGGTCGGCCAGGTGCAATACGTCGACGACAGGTATCGCAATCTTGAACCGCAAACGGTGCGCGGCATCGATTTCGGGCTCAACCTGTCGTTGCGCGACACCGGCATCGGCAGTTTCGATCTCAACGCCAATGCGGCCTATCTGCTCGAATATTTCCGCGATGCCTCGCCCGATATCCAGACACTGCTCGATGCGCGGGCGGCGGGTCAGATCAACATCGATACGATCATTCCCGCAGGCGGAAGCCTCCTCCGACTGGACGGGCTTCCCAAGTGGCGCGGTTCCGCCGCCCTCACCTGGAAGCTCGGCCAGGTCACCGCGGGCGGCTTCGTCAGCTACACCGGCAGCGTCCTCGACCAGGACATCACGGTGGCCGGCGAGAATCTGACGCTCAAGGCCTACACCACCGGAAGCCTCTATCTGCAGTATGACTTCGACGGCGGGTTCACCGACGGCACACAGCTCAGGGTCGGGGTGCGGAACATCACCAATGCTCGCCCGCCGCTGGATTCGAGCGCGTTCGGCTACATGGGCTCGCTCTACTCGCCGAACCCCCGCTATTGGTATGTGAGCGTGAGGAAGAATTTCTGACATGCGCTCGCCGATCCGACCGCCGCGTATCCCCCCGCGCGGCGGTCGAATTGCCGCCCGTTCCATCGTTGCCGCAGAAAGTGATCCCGGCGTGACACGACAGCTTCCACAGACATCCCCGCGCCAATGCGATCGCCGTGCCGCGCGGACCGTGCTTCTCGGCACTGCGCTGGCGCTGCTCGCCGGCTGTTCGGCCGCGTCATCCTCGGCGCGCCCGGCGGCGACGCCGCCCCCTCCTCCGAGCGCGGCGCCCGCACCCGCGCCAGCGCCCTTCGCAAGCACTTACAAGCCTCTACCCGCGGCCGACACCGCGATCGTGGGCGCCTCGATCCTCACGGGCACGGGGGCGCGGATCGACAATGGCACCGTGCTGATGGCGGCGGGTAAGATCCTCGCGGTCGGCACCGACATCGCGGTCCAGCCGGGGGTCCGCGTGATCGACGGCCGCGGCAAATGGGTAACGCCCGGTATCATCGACGCGCACTCGCATCTGGGCGTTTTCGCGGCCCCCGGAGTTCAGGGCCACGCCGACGGAAACGAGAATATCGACCCCTATACCGCGCATGTCTGGGCCGAGCATTCGGTCTGGCCACAGGATCCGGTTTTCACCAAGGCGCGCGCCGGCGGCGTCACCAGCCTGCTCATCCTGCCGGGTTCGGCCAATCTTTTCGGCGGCCGCGGCGTCAGCGTGAAGAACGTGCCCGCCGTCACCGTGCAGCAGATGAAATTCCCGGACGCGCCCTACACGCTCAAGATGGCGTGCGGCGAGAATCCCAAGGGCCGCTACGGCAGCCGCGGCCGCGCTCCTGCCACGCGGATGGGCGAAGTCGCGGGATTCCGCCGCGCGTGGATCGATGCCGCCGAATACGGCCGCAAGGTCGATGCCTATGAGAAGAAGCGCGCGCGCGGCGAAGCGGCCGAGGCGCCCAAGCGCGACCTCGGGCTCGAAACCCTAGCGGGCGTGCTCAAGGGCGATATTCTCGTCCAGAACCATTGCTACCGCGCCGACGAAATGGCCGTGATGCTCGATGTCGGCCACGAGTTCGGTTACAAGACGCGCGCGTTCCACCACGCGGTCGAGGCCTACAAGATCGCGGACATGCTTGCCGCCGAGGATGTCTGTGTCGCCACCTGGGCGACCCGCTGGGGCTTCAAGATGGAAGCCTATGACGCGATCGAGGAAAATGCCGCCATCCTGAGCAAGGCCGGCGCCTGTGTTGCAATCCATTCGGACGAGCAACGTCTTGTCCAGCGCCTCAACATCGAAAGTGCCGTGGCGCTCGCCGCCGGCCGCCGCGCCGGTATCGACATCCCGCAGGAAGAGGCGATCAAATGGATCACCATCAATCCTGCCAGGATCATGGGAATTGCCGACAGGACGGGATCGCTCGAACCCGGCAAGATGGCCGATGTCGTGCTGTGGAGCAGAAATCCCTTCAGCGTCTACGCGATCGCGGAAAAGGTGTTCATCGACGGCGCGCTCGTCCTCGACACGAGCGATCCCGCCACACGCTACCGAAGCGATTTCGAGATCGGCCAGCCGGTCGGGGAGGAATGAGATGACGCGTCAATTTCCCGCCTTCGCCGCCCTGTCGCTGATCCTCGCGGCGGCGGCAGCCGGCCCCGCCGCAGCACAGTCCTTCGCGATCACCAACGCGCATGTCGTCACGTCCGGTCCCGTCGGCGAGGTCGAGAATGGCACGATTGTCGTGCGCGACGGTCGCATCGTTGCCGCCGGCAGCGGCGTCGCGGTTCCCGCCGGGGTCCGCACCATCGACGCCAGGGGTGCGACGGTCACGCCCGGCCTCATTGCGGTGAACACCGCGCTCGGGCTTGTCGAGGTCAATTCGGTCGATGGATCGGTGGACAGCAAGACCACCAATTCCGGGATCAGCGCTTCGTTCGATGTTCAGTACGGCCTCAACCCCGCTTCCACGCTGATCCCGATCGCGCGCCTCGGCGGCGTGACCCGTGCCGTGGTGATGCCGGATTACGACGATAGCGACGTGGCGCGCGAGCTGCCCTTCGCCGGCAAGGCCGCGATGATCTCTCTCGGCGAGGGCGCGAATATCCTCCACCGCCCCGGTATCGGCATGATGCTCGAACTGGGCGAGGACGGAGCCGCGCGGGTCGGCGGCTCGCGCGCCGCCGAGTTCGTTCAGCTGCGCCAGATCTTCGACCTCGCGCGCCAGCCCCCGCGCGAGGAATATCCCTTCGAACTGTCACAGGCCGATCTGGCCGCGCTCCGGCCGGTGCTCTCGGGTGCCATGCCGCTGATCGTCGTCGTGCACCGCGCCGCCGACATCCGGCAGGTCCTGAAGCTCGCCAGCGACTACAAGCTGAAGATCATCCTGAGCGGCGCCGAGGAGGCCTGGCGCGTGGCGGGGGAGATCGCGGCGGCCAGGGTTCCGGTTCTCATCAACCCGACCTCCAACATTCCGTCGAGCTTCGACATGCTCGGCGCCTCGCTTCAGAACGCCTCGATCCTGAAGGCTGCCGGGGTCGAGATCGCGATCGGCGGCAATGATGCCGGCCACCGCGTGCGCGAGATGCGCTACAACGCCGGGCTCGCGGTGTCGCGCGGGCTTCCCTATGCGGCGGGCATCGAGGCGCTGACCCTCGCGCCGGCGCGGATCTTCGGGGTCTCGGATCTGCTCGGCTCGATCGCTCCCGGCAAGGCGGCCGACATCGTGATATGGGACGGCGATCCGCTGGAGCCTCTCACCCAGCCGACGGCGATCTTCATCGCGGGCAAGGAACAGCCGCTGACCTCGCGGGCCACGGAGCTCGGCAAGCGCTACGCACGCTGACCCCCGGCGCCGCGCCCGTCCCGCAAGGTCAGGACGGGCGCGGCGTGAGCGGGAGCGCGGTGGTGAACTTGATCTCCTCCATCGAGAAGGCCGAGCTTACGTCGGTAAGTCGGATCGAACGGATGATGCGCCGATAGACCGCGTCATAAGCGGCCATGTTCTCAACCCTCAGCTTGAGCAGATAATCGACATCGCCGGTCATGCGGTAGAATTCGACGACCTCGGGAATGTCGCGGATCGCCGAGTTGAGCATTTCGAGCCAGGCCTCGCTATGCTCGGATGCGCGCAGGCTTACGAAAACGGTGAGATCGAGCCCCAGCGCGCCGGCGTCGAGGATCGTCACGCGGCGCGAGATCACGCCGCTCTCCTCCAGTCGCTTTATCCGCCGCCAGCACGCATTCTGCGACATATGGACCCGGGCGGCGACGGCAGCCACCGACAGCGCCGCATCTTCCTGCAGGACGCCCAATATCCGGATATCGGCATCGTCGAGTGAAACGCGGGGCTCTGTTGCAAAGATTGGCGGCAGTCAGAGGTAGGCTGTCGCTCTGCGCCGATCAGGCGGCTGCTGCGAAATGGTGGTTGAGCATGCCCATGGCCTCCGTCAGCGCCGAGGGCCCAATGCCAAAA
>NZ_RQSI01000063.1:0-16875 GCF_003856955.1 Novosphingobium sp. LASN5T | reverse complement strand
GTTCTTTGACGTATCCATGCCTATGCGGGTAATTTGCTCCACGGGCGGCTCCCTTGATTGAGTCTTGCAACGCACTCACTCTGGCACATTGCGATGCCGTTGGGAGCCGTCCACCCCAACAAGGCAGGAGCCGGCGACCAGCAAAGAGGCGCGCAGCACCATCATCGTGGGCTGCTTGAGCAGGAGCCCTGCGAGGAGCACCAGCATGCCCATCATCACGGTTTCGATCATTACCAGACGGAAGCGCCACTGGAAGGATTCCGCCTCGAAGCGCTCGGCGAGCCGTTGCTCGACGATCACCTCGATCGCTTGCGTATCGGACCAGTTGAGCGGCAGCTGATCGGGGTGAGGGGTGAAGCGCGCCATGCGATTACGCTCCCACCAGGCCGGGCGCAGCGGGCGCACCCAGGATCTCGGATGGGTCGACGCCGGCGAGGCGGCAGATCGCTTCGAGCGGCGAGAGACCCTGGCGCATGAGTGCCTCGAAAGCCGCTACCTCATCGGGGGCCGAGGTGTTGATCCAGTAGGAGAAGGGATCGACGACCAGCCGCGCGATGCCGAGGCCCAGCGGCGAGTCGATGAAGACCTCGCTATAGTTAGGCTTGGAATTGCGGACCGACTTCAGCAGGTCGAGGACGAACCCCGAATAATCGAGGATCTTGTTGTCGACAGCCCGATCATAGGTCGAGCCCTGCAGCAGGAAGCGGGTCGCGGCATTTTCGAGGATGACCTGGCCGGTACCGCCAAACAGCATGAGGTCGTTCATCGACTGCAGCACGATGCCAAACGAGCCGCGATATTTGCGGGCGCGCCGATAACCCTGGCCGAATGCCTCGGCGAGACGCGACAGGTCCTGCCCATCGGTCGTGGTCATGAACTGCGCGGCTTCGTCGCAGAGCACGAAGCGGGGCTTGTCGCGCGCCGAGAGGTAGAGCTCCTGCGTGACCGCGTTCACGACCACCATGACGATGACGTTGAAGAGGTCCGGCATTGCCTTCAGGCGCTCGAGCTCGAGCACCACAAATTCGTCGTGGCGAATGTCGAGCGTCGAAGGCCCGTTGAAATAATGGCCATAGGCGCCCCCCGATCCGAAATCGCGCAGGTTGAAGGCGAGCTCGCGGGAAACGGGGATCAGATGGTCCACGCTGTCGAGTGCGGTTTCGACCTGGGAGGGGTAGGTGCCGAGCCATTCCCGCACGGCATCGATCCCGTGATCGGCGCGGCCCGTGTCGATCGTCCACTGGACCGCCGACTTGAGCAGGTTCCATTCCGAGGTGGTGACGCCCTTGCGGGTGGAAGCGTTCGCCATCTCCGCGACGATCGCGACCGCCATGGTAATGGCCGACTGCTTGTCGTCACCGTCGAGCGCGAGGCCCATGTCGAACGGATTGAGGACGAGATGCTCCTCGCCGATGTCGATATAGCGGCCCGAGCAGAGCGTGCAGAGCTTCCGGTAGCTGCCGCCGATATCGATGATGCGGATCAGCGAGCCTTGCGCATAATATTGCTGGCACAGGTTGTTGAGCAGGAAACTCTTGCCGGCGCCGCTCTCGGCTGAGACGATGAAATTGTAATTGTTGATGCGCGGATCGAACACGTCGAGCGTGACGAGCTGGCCCTTGCGTCCGGTGTAGAGCAGCGCCGGGCGCCCGCCGCCGCGAAAGTCAGTCTGGATCGGCGCCATCAGTACCGCCGCCTTCACCGGCATGCGGAAGTCGCGTTCGAGCAGGCGCAGCGTCGTGCGATCGGGATAGAGCCCGAACGGCAGGCTCATCACCAGAAGCGTCGGGTTGAGATAGCTCTCCTCCTGCATCGAGAAGGGCAGGGGTTCGCCCTCCCAAAGCCGCTTGGCGCGCGCGGCCAGGTCGCGGGCGTGCGCCCGGTCCCGCCCGAACACCCAGATGGTCGGGATGACGCGGACGAACTTGCTGTTGCCCGCCTCGTCGAGGATCCAGCCGATCTCCTCGATCTGCTTGCCGACCTCGACCGCGAAACTGCCCGCGGCCTTTTGCGCCGACAGAATCTGTGCGCGCTTGTGGATCTCGAACTGCGAATGATCGAACAGGATGTTGAGCGTGTAGAGGAACGGCCCGCCGATCTGGTCGCTGTCTTCGGACGCGCCGCGCATACCGCCCATGAAGCGATTGGCCCGCTCGGCGGTGATCCGGCGCGCAGGCGCCTTAGGCGTCAGGCAGCGCGCCACCTGATTGCCGAGGAACACCTCGGCGCCCTCGAACACGAGATCGGGGCCGGCATCGATGATCTGCTTGGCGATTGGCGGCGCGCCGACGGTGGTGCCGTCGGCAAATACGCCGGGTGCGGAATCCGCTACGCCGTTGAAGATGCGGCGGTAGAAGGCGACCATGTCCTCCGGCGGCAGTCGGCGAATGCCGAGCTTTGACAATTGCTCCTCGACCTGTCGGCGCAGATCCTCACCCAGCGGTCGCCGCGTCTTGATCGACAGCAGCGTCCGGAAGTTGCGGACCGGAATCCCGTGCAGAGCCTTGAGGCCATGACGCCCTTCGCTCAGATAGGCGTGGGTATGGCGCGCCGAAGCCTGGATCAGCGGATCGTCGCGGGTCTTGAGATCGAGGAAGGCGTCGAGCGCGCCATCGATCAGCGGGTCCGCGAAGGTGTGAAGCTGAAGGACGGTCCCGTCGGGGAAATGGATGTTGAGCAGCCCTTGCAGCGCGCCCTGGACATGGGCGAACATATAGGCGGTCGGCTCCAGCTCCCAGGCGTGACCCCAGGTGTCGTCGATGCACAGGAACGCTTCGCTATCCCCGTCCCAGGCAACGAGCGGGAGATGATCCGAGAAGCTGTCGCGCCGGACCGCGCTGCGTAGCCGCGCATAGCTGAGCGCCCTCATGGCTGCGGCTCCGGTGCGGGCGGGACGATCGCCGGGGACGCGGGAACGGTCGCACGCTCCGGTGTCGACGCCGGCTCACCGTCGGAGGTTACCGGATCGCGCACCTGGCCAAGGATGGGGGCCTGCGACGCGCGGCCGGGCGCGGCGACGAACGCGCCGCCGACGACCCAGACCGGCTTGTCGATCACCGAATAGACATAGCGCGGCATATAGAGGCGGTCGGGCCGCTGCCGATCGGCATAGGGCAGGATCAGCGTGCGCACCGTCCGTGCCGGCTTCAGCATCGGGGTGACGGGCGCCTCGATCAGGCCCTTGAGCTCCTGGTAGACGCTGTCGCGATAACTGCCATAGGCGGTGCTCGAGCCATTGCTGCCCGGTTTGCCCTTGGCCACGGCCTTGCCCTGGTCCTGGCCGCGCAGCATCGCTCGATCGTTGGTGACCTTGGGATCCGACTTCGACGCGACGCCGGCGACCGCGTCCTCATAAGCCCGGTCGGGATGGATGCACTGTCCGTGATCGCTGTTCTTGCAGTCGAACTTCTCGGAATAGGGCGACATCATCGAACCGACGGCGGCGCATCCGCTGAGTAGAGCGAGCAGGCCCAGCGACAGGAACGTGCGATGGAAAAGCTTACGGGATGCCGGCTGCATGGCGGGACCTCCTTTGGGGTGGGGCGCGAGGAGCATCAGAATTTGCTCCCGACCGACGGCTTGATCTCGAGGGCGAGGCCCTCCTGGATGACGACCACGACATCCTTGGCGGCGCCGACTTCGACGACCGGTCCGGCCTGACGGGCGAGATCGAGGTAGAAGTCGGTGAGCTTGTCCGAGGACTGGGAGAGGCCGCCCGCGACGCCCGACTTGACGGCGTCGCCTGCATCGAGGCTGCGGACGCTGCCCAGCGCCGAGGTCGAGAGGCTGCCGAACGATCCTTCGACACTCTGCGAGATACCGGCGATCGTGCCGGCGATGAACGAGCGGGCGAGCGTCGCTCCGGCGCGGGTTACGACCTTACCCGACAGGCCCTTCTTGCCATCGGCATCGACGAAGAAACCCTTGATCGCTTGATCGACGACGGCATGGCTCTCGAAGTCCACGCAGGAAATCGACACAAGCTGGATCTCGACTCGCTCCTTCGCCAGGCTCCCTGTCGCGTTGCCGATGACGAAGCAGCCGGCGAGGTTGGCCTTGACCTCGTTGGGAAGTACGGCGGGCGCCTGGACCCTGGCGATGATCGGTTCGGGATTACTGGTCGCGTCCCGGCTCGCCAGCGCGTCTATGCCGGTCAGCAGCCGCGCCTTCATGAAACCAGGTGGCAAATAGATCGTCCGCTTCCCTTTTTTTGACGAGGGCGAGCTGCCGGCACCTCCTTCCGGGGCTTGGGTGGCGGTTGCCGCGCCGATTGCGCCGACCTGGCGCTGCGTGGGTGGGGCCGGGGGCGCCGGCGGCGCGGACGGAGCAACAGGCGGCGCCGGAATCTCATCGGCCACGTTCCTTGCTTCGGGCGGGGCGGGGGGATAGGCCGGAGCCTCGCCAGGAATTGCAGGCGGTAGATCGCCGCCATCGCCGGACGCGGTCGCGTGGGCGCCGGTCCCCGGAACGACCTTGCCTTCCTCGATCGCCGTGACCCGGTCGCCGAGCAGGGTCTGCCCGTCGAGGATCTTCTGCAGATCCCCACGCAGCTTCACTTCCAGGCTGTCGCCGCGAAGTCCCGCACCCATGTCGAGATTGCTCGCTTGGGGCGCCTTGGGCGCTTCCTTCTTCCCGCTCGAACTTGCTGTGTAGAGGCCAAGGCCAAGGAGCGCGATCGTCGAGACCACACCGAATTGCTTGGCGCGAAGCTTCTGGTCCGAGGTGAGCCTCGACCACTGCGCCCGCAGATCGAGCAAAGCGGGGCGAGCTGACGTGTCGAGCGTGGCGTCGTCCGCGTCGGCGCGGGGCGCAGCGGGCGGTGCGACCTGCGGGCTGTCCTCTGGTGTGGTCATGACTGAACGCTCCGGCGGACGACGATCAGCCGGGCGGTCTCGCTGGGCCCCAGCGTCAGGCGATCGAGCGTGATGGCGAAAATGTCGGCCCCGAGCGCGCTATCGAGAAAGTTGCGCTCATCGAGCGTGACGGCGGCGCTGGACCGGAAGAGATATTCACTCACAGAAAGGTCGGCGCCCTCGACTTCGAGACGGCGTCGTTCGGTCAGCGTCGCGGTCGGGAGGTCCGCGAGGATCAGGCGATCACGCGACGGCGCCACCTCGGAGAAGGAGGCCGGCACGCGGTCCTGCAGGATCGCAAGGGCGATGCCCACGGCCCGCTCTTCCTCGACGAGCGGCCCGAGCAGGGCATTATTGGCCCGGGCGCGCTGTACGCCGCCAGGAGCCAGCGTGACCGTCTGCGCCGGAATGTCGGCGGGCTCGGCGTAGAGTGGATAAATCGCGCCATTGCACGAGACGAAGAATTCCGAAGGCGTCGTCACATACGTGCGCGTCTTGCCGGCTCCGCCTGGGACATTGGGATCCTCGGTTTCCAGCACAAGAAACTTGATCCAGGCGTCCGAGCCGCCGCGCTCGACGGCGAGACCCTTCTCGGCCGAGAATTTGACGTCCTCGATGTCACCGCCGACGCAGACGATATGATTGACGTCGCGATTGGACAGCCGGATCCGGCTCGTCTGGTCGGACAACGCCATGATCGCTTGGGCGAGGGTGGGCGTGGCAGCGGGAACGGACGCGATAAGCGTCCCGGCGAGGCAGGCAAGCCTCGCCCGATTACCGGATATCGGCACTGAAGTTCTCCTCCTGGAGGGCGGTCAGCCAGAAGCGGCCGTTCTCGAGGGCGTAGCGGATGCGCAAGTTTCCCCGGAATTTGCGGATCACCCCGCCGATCACGCGCACCTTCTCGACGGGCACGAGGATCTCGCTCCCCGTCCAGGTAACGGGCTGGTCGCCGCGGATGTAGGTTGCAATCGAGAGCGTCGGATTGTTGCCGAGCTCATCGAGCAGACGGCTCAGGCTATCGCGCAAGCCGTTATAGGCGCTGGGATGGGCGATGCGCAGCAGCTCCTGGAACTGCCGATCGGCCGAATAGGCGGAATAGGTGCCAGCAAGGCCGACGATGTTGAAGGTGATCGCGCGCAGGTAGGTCTCGGACGGTTTGTTGCCCGTCACATAGAGGTCGCCGTCGGCGCCGAACGGCACGATCACGGTGCGCGCGTTCTGGTGCGAGGTGTAGATGACCGTGCCCAGCACGGCCGTGATGCCGAAGAGGCCGGCGATCGCCACCTTGAGCAGCCGGTTTTCCTCGAAGAGATTGGCCGAACCCTGGAGGTAGCGGTGCAGGTGCCAGCTCGGCCGCGTATCGCCGATCATGTCGGCCTGGGGCTTGCGCCTGAAGGGATTTGCCATCGCGCTTACTCGAAGAAGCGGGTCTGGGTCGGACCCGGATAACGGCGGAAGCGGGCGAGGCCCCAGCGCCAGGCCAGATGGGGCACGAACCCGCGCGGCTTGGTCCGCTTCCAGGGAATGAAGAGGAGAAGGGCGCCGATGAGCAGCCAGCCAATGATCCCGCCGACGATGACCGCGACGAAGATCGTGGACATCACGACGATGAACTCCTGGCTGTCGAACCAGAGGATCTGGGTCGGCTTATGCAGGAACTGCGGCAGACGCTCGTCCACGCCCTTCTCCCTTGCTTCACCACGCCGCGAGGCGTGGGGTCCGAAAGGCGCCCATCGCCTTCCGTATCGTAAGGGCGGCCGACCAGGCCGGCGCGCCCGGTCCCGATCTCAGATCACCATGCCGAAGGTCTGGAGGATAGAATCGGCCTTGATGAGGCAGACCGCCGCCACGATCGTCGGGATGCCGATCATGATGTTCGAGAAGAGCCGCGAGACGCCGAACAGGAAGGCGGCAACGCCGCCCACGAAGCCGAGCGGTCCCTTGACGCCCTGGTTCACGACGATGTCGTAGATGTCGTAACCAAGGTCGCCGGCGGCCGGCGCCTGGAAGGCGTAAGCGGCACTCGTGCCGGCGATCGCGGCCAGGAGGAAAAGGACCGCCGCGCCGATCGTGCGGAACGTCCTTCCTCGAAGCAGAGTCAGCATAGTCAGTCTCCTTTTTGACCAAAGAGGTCGTCGTCGGAGCCGTCCGGAACATGCTTGCCGGTACCGATCGGTGGTCGCGTCCGGCCGACGGCTGCGCTGGACGGCCCCTGGAGGCGCGCGCCCGCCGGCATTCCGGTCCCGGGCGGCGCGGGCGCGCGCGCAGGGGCCGCCAAAATCGTCTCGGCTGGCCGTCAGGGGCCGTGCTGGGGTTTGCGGCTCCGGGTCTCGAGGAAGGTCTCGAGCTCGGCCTGCTGGAAGCCGGACACGAGCTTTCCATCGACAAACAGCGTCGGCGTGCCCGACACGCCCATCTTGCGGACCGTATCCGCGTCGCGGGCAACCTTCTCCGCGCCGGCCCGGCACTTGAGAAGGGCGGCGGGCTGCGCGCCGGCATAGATGGCCTTGAACGTTGCCTGTGGGTCAGGGGAGCACAGGATATGCTCGGCCTTCGCGGCCGCTTGGCGGTGGATGCCACTGACGAAATAGACGAGACGTTGGACAGGCTTGCCCTCGGCCTCTTTTGCCAACCAGAAGCGCTCGAGCGCCTGGCAATAGGGGCATTCGGGATCGGTGAACTCGATCACCTTCGGCGCGCCCGTAGGGCCGATGACCAGTGCACTGGCAGGATCCAGGGCTTCAAGGCGCTCCCTTGCGCTGGCATCTTGCGCGAGCGCCGTCAGGTTGATCCCGTTCTTGTCGTATATCGCGCCAAACACGAGGTGTTCGCTTTCCGGCGCGAAATAGATGGTCCTGCCACCGGCGTTCGCCTGGTAGATCGGCCCTTTGACTGGCGAGGGCGCGAAATCGGTGAACTGGAGGTTCGTAAAGGTCTGTTGAAGCTTCCGCTGGGCCTCCCCCGCTGCCTCATCGAGCGCGGCCGTGTCGTCCTTGGCCGTCTGCGGGCTGGCAAAGGCGGGCGTTGAGAGCACGAGCGCGATGGCAGCGAGGCTCGCGCGGCGTGACATTCCAGGCGGTGCTGCGGGCGTTGCGCGGCAGGGCATAAGGCATGTTTCTCCATGGCGGCGATCGCGGGAGGCGATGGCCGTTCACGTCTGGGGTGGACTGTTGGAACGCTTGGTGCTGTCGGGCTTCGCTTGCCGTCACCACTTCGATGGAGAGGTGATGACGCAAGCAGGTCGAGAGCCGCAATAGGGGAGGCATTGTGCTTCCGCGTTAGGAAGCCCGCTGCCGGAAGAGGAACCCAGGTTCCTGATCCGGAACCGGATTTCCGGTTGTTGGAGCCGCCCCGGGGCTCACCGGCCGGAACTTCGGCGGATCTGTTACCGTACGAGCGGTTCCCCCGGACGAATCACCCCTTCGAAACAGCGCCCCGGCATCGGTCACTCCGCCCGCGATTCATGCGGTGGAATGAAATAGCAGGCGATCTCTGGTGCATTCCCGGCTCTGGCGCGGCGTGTTATTGGCTCCCAGATCGGGAACGATACCAATTGACGCATCGTCCCGGTGAAAACAGGTTGATGCAGTCGGACTACGCAGAAAGCTTTGAGCCACGGACAGGGAGACCTGATCATGTCGTCTCAGGCATCAAGTCAGTCCGATGAAGGGCCGATATTGCATCGTATAAAGGTGACATCCGGATGGTGTATCGAGGAGAAGCGCCGGCGTAGCCGGTTGTCCCAGGAAGCATTGGCTGACGACGTGGGCATAACGGTGCGCTGGCTTCGGGAAATCGAAGGCGGCAATCCCCGCGCAACCATTGAAGACCACTTGCGCTGCGCTGCCAGCCTTGGCCTGGCGACCGGGTATCTCCTGATCCTCATCCTGTTCGTGGAGCGACAGATGAACTTTCCGCGAGAACTCCTGCTGGACGACCTGTCCGAGCTCGAGGAACGTTGTGTAAGTTCCATCGCGGAGTATTCGGTTAAACGCCTGGCAAAGCGTCTTGGGCTATCGGGCCGGCGCGATATCGGGCCAGATTGAGGGCGTTGTCCGATGGCGCCCGAAATGGTTCTCGCTGAGCAGACCTATCGAGCCTTGAAGGACGCGATCATGCATGGTCGCTTTGCTCCCGGCGCGCCGCTTAACACGCATGCCGTCGCCGCCGAGCACGAGATCAGCGTCAGTCCCGTAAGGGACGCCTTTCACCGGCTCGTCGGTGAGCGGCTGCTGGAAAGCAGACCATCCGGCGGATTCCAGATACCTTTCGCCACAGCCGAGAGCGTCAGGGCTCTGTATCTCTGGCACCACAGCCTGCTGCGGATGGCTTTCAGTTCCATGGCGAAAGCAGATCTCCATCAGGGGGGCGAGGAACCATCGTGTTTCTCCCAACCGGTGGACGCGGCCGGTATTGCCGCGGCGGCGAGCGAACTTTTCGCGGGCCTTGGAGCGCGCTCGGGTGACAGCGAGCTTGCCTTTGCCATTCGAGCGGCAGGAGATCGTCTGCATACGCTGCGTATCTGCGAAGGGCTCTACAAGGATCGGGTGGACGAGCTGCAAAAGTTGCGGGCTGTTCTCGTCAGCGGAGCATTCCCCGGTGCGCGCAGAGCATTGGGTGCCTATCTTCGCTGGCGGCTGCACCACGTCGATGCCATTCTCGCTTGTCTATACGACCCGAGGAACTGGCGGCGCTCCTGATCCCGGGCGCGCCAAACGCGGGAGATTCGCTAGCGCAATCGGCCGACCGCGGTGTGCCTGTCCTGAAACGATCTTGACTCTCCACGCTGCTTGCCGCATATATCATCCCGAATATGGTCATATGGTGAGGCGAAATGGCCAGCGCGGCATTTCTCAGCGAAGTCTCGGGCGAGAAGGGTGTCTCGGCCGACCGGCTGTCGGCAGCACTTCATATCACCAAGTCGGAACTGGCGCTTGCCGCCGGTCTGTCGCGTGATGCGGTTTCGAAGGCTGCCCGCAGTAACAGCGTGACCACGCAGGCGCGACTGCGGGAGATGAGTGAGATAATCAACCGGGTCATCCCGTGGGCGGGCAGCGAACTCGCCGCCTACGCCTGGTACAGGTCGCAACCGCTGCCGTCGTTCGGCGATGCCACGGCGGAGGAGCTGGTGCGCCAGGGTCATGGTGAGAAGGTTCGCGCCTATCTCGGCCGGATCGCTGCCGGCGGCTTTGCCTGATCCTTGGGCCGGACTTCCAAAGCGATCTTGCCGTTCAGCCGGTTCGACGGGTTGGCTTATCGTGCGCATCATCCCGCCTGGGCCTTCGATCCGGAGTCCGGCGAAGGCGCGAGGATCCATGGTGGCCGTTTTAACCGTATCGGTACGGCGTGTTTCTATGCGGCCCTGAGCCTCGAGACGGCTTGGCTGGAGGCCCAGCAAGGCTTTGCCTTCAAGGCACAACCATTGACGATCTGCAGCTATCGGGCCGCCCTTTCCGATATTCTCGATCTCACCGACCATCATGTCCGCGAGCTGGTACAGGTCACCCTGGCGCAGCTCGGTTGTGCGTGGGAGCGGCTCGCCGGAGATCGCAAGCCGGTTCCGACCTGGGATATGGCAGACCGGCTGATCGCAGCCGGCTGCGCCGGCGTGATTGTTCCCAGCTTTGCCTCGCGCGCTACGTCCGACGATCGGAATCTGGTGCTGTGGTCGTGGGGCCGCAATCCGCCGCATCGCCTTGAGGTCATCGACGATGAGCAGCGCTTGCCGCGCGATCAGTCGTCATGGCGGGAACACACAAAACGGACCTGATGTTTGGAGAGAGCAGCATGATATCTGCGTCTCGGTCCCGGACGATGCACGGCCCGGTTGGGGGCGGACGAGCGCATTCCGAAGCCCTGCGGGCATTCGATGCGCCACTTGCAAGGATGTGGCTTGTCACCCGACAGGATGCTCCGAGGACCGGACGACGATAACCGGACCGTGCTTCCCTTCGGGATGCGGCACACTCCCACATCGGGAACGTATAGGCTCACGTATACGCGGGTGGAAACCTAGCCTTGGCGATGCTGCCGATCATGGCGGCGACCAAGAGGAGGTATCTATGGACCATGCCCACAAGACCGACGCCGAGCTGATCGACCTCGGGGACGCGAGGATCGAGACCAAGGGGCCGCCGGCCGGCGAGAAGTTCGACATTCTCGGCCCGAGCCGGGTCGGGGAAACGGGCCTCAACGACGAATGATTTCGGAGGATGCGCAGGAATCCTGCGCATCCTTCTCCGTGTGAGGGGCGTGGCCTTGTACCTTGCAGACCACATACGCATCGCCGAGATCGGCCCGCAGATGGTGCTGCTCGATCTCCGCCGATCCCGTTATCATGCGGTACCGCCCCCTGTGCGCGATGTCCTGCGGCAGGTGATGAGCGGCCAGGCACTCGGGCCTGGCCCGTCGAGGATCGGTGCTCTCCTGGTGGACCACGGACTTCTTGATCAGCGGGAGACGCCTGCCGGCTGCGATCGGCCAGTGCCGCCGCTTCTGGACGATGACGGGACCGTTGTCGCCATTGCGGAAGGACGCTGCTCGAAACAGTGGGTCGCGAGGCTGCTTGTGCTGCAGATCGCGAGCGCCTGGGCATTGCGGGTCCAGAGCCTTGAGACCCTGGTGGCGCGGCTCGCGTGCATGCGCGCGAACAGTGCCGGACATGGCGCCGGCGATGCCGAGGCTGCACGGGACGCGATTGTGCGCGCCTTTCGCGCGACCCACAGGGTGATCCCGCCGCGCAATCGCTGTTTCATGAAGTCCATTGCCCTGTTCAAGGCCTTGACCGCGGCGGGCATCGGCGTCGACCTCGTGGTCGGCGTCCGGGCCGCTCCATTTTTCGCGCATTGCTGGGTGCAGCACCAGGGGCATCTGCTCGACGATACCGTGGAGCGGGTTCGCCTTTTCACGCCAATCCTGTCGGTCTGATGCAGACGAGGTACCTGCTTGCCGTTTTCAGCGATGCCACCGCTTGCGAAAGCGAACGGCGCGGGATCGATGATCGCCTCCTGTTTGCGCGCCGGGATTTCCCGGGCAGGGCATCGCTCTGGACTCGTCACCGCGAACAGGTCTGTCATACGGCCGGTGGAAACGGCGTGGCGCTCGGCCTGGTGGTGGCCCGTCAGGAGAGCGCCATCCGGCTTCATCGCTCGCCCGCCAGGGATGTCGCGCCGGCGTCGGACATATCGCTCGATGACCTCCTGAAAGAGACCTGGGGCAACTACATCGCTTTCGAGACGGAAACGTCGACGGACAGCGCAACGGTGCTGCACAGCCCTTTGGGGACGCTGGCAGCGTACTACGTCAGGACGCACTGGGGCTGGGCGTTCGCATCGGACGTCGATCTGCTGTGTGACGCCGGGATTCTCGCCCCCGCAGTCGACTGGGTTCGATTGGAGGAGCACTTGCAGAGGCCGGTGTTCCAGCATGCGGAGACCTGTCTCGTCGGCGTCCGCGAGCTTATGCCGGGCACTGCCATGACGATCGAACGCGACGGTCGCAGCACACTGCGCAGCCAGTGGTCCTACCGGGATCACATGACCCCTGCAGCCGGCGGATTTGCCGAGGCGGCGGACCGGTTGCGAGAGGCCATTGTCCTCGCTGTATCAGGCATGACCGACCAGGATACCCGGCTCGCCGTGAGCGTCTCGGGCGGTCTCGATTCCTCCATCGTCGCGGCTTGCACGGTCAGCGCCGGTGTTCCTGTCGAACTCTTTACACTCGCCGGGGATGACCCCGACGCCGACGAGCGCGGTTTTTCCCGACCGCTCGCCCGTTACCTCGGCCAGCACCTGCATGAATTTCGGTTCGATGCGGACGATGTCGACCTCCTGCGATCGAGCACGCGCCACCTTCCAAGGCCACTGGGACATGCCCATGCCCAGACGCTTGCCGCGAAATGCGCGATCCTGCGCGATCGCTTTGGCATTGAGGCGATCCTTACGGGCATGGGTGGAGACAATGTGTTCTGCTCTAACTTTTCCTCCTTGCCGCTCGTCGATCGCATGCGTTGCGAAGGGCCAGGACACGGCGCCTGGGAAACGCTGAAGGCGCTGGAAGAGATTACCGGCGCGACAACGCTCGCGATCGGCTGGCAGGCGCTGCGCACGCTGTGCTTCGGGCGGAGGCCTGACTGGCGCCCGGGGCTTGCCGGTTTCCTGAGCAGGGACCTCGGCATGAGCGGACCGGACCCATTGGGGTCGGACCCGCGGCGGCCGCCGCGTCGCGAATTGCCGGGCAAGGTCTATCACGCCGAGATGATCGCGCGCGTCCTTCCCTATGTGGAGGGCTTCGACCGTGCCGAAGCGCCTGCCTTGCTTTCTCCCCTGCTGGCCCAACCGGTTGTCGAGACCTGCCTCGCCATACCGTCATGGCACTGGAGCGCATCGGGCCAGACGCGTTCCGTCGCACGTATGGCATTCCGGGGCATGTTGCCGCCGTGGATAGTCAACCGCCGGTCCAAAGGCGGCCCCGATGCCTTTGCCCGCGACCTGGCACTGGGCCGCATCGCGCAATTGCGGGAGATCATCCTGGACGGCGAACTGTTGCGCCGCGGTTTGCTGGACCGCAGACGTATCGAGGCGGCGCTGGAAACCGCCTCGCTCTTCCGCTTCGGCCATCACAGCCTTTTGCTGCATATCGCCGATACCGAGGCCTGGCTTCGTCACTGGTCCGGGCGAGGGGCGGCAGCATCTCCTGCCGTTTCGGTTGCAGGTTCCTTGACACCGGTCTGACGCAGCGTGTCCCGCATCGCTTGCCACCGTGCGAGATCGGGTTCGCCGACAAGATCGGTGGAGCGTCGGTCGCGCAGCCAGAAGTCGAACCAGGCGATATTGCGATCGTAAATCGCCTTTCGGTGGAGCGGCCCGATCTTGACGTGGCGCTCGTTGGGGAAAACATAAGCCTCGACCGGCGCGCCCGTTTCGTGAAATGCTGCAAGGGTTTGCTGTGCCAGCAGGAACTCCTCGTCGGGCAGCTGCATGAGCAGTGGGGTGCGGAACGTCCGTGCGTTCCGGGCCAGCGACATCGGCTTCCAGAATTCCGGCGCATCGTCGGTGATCGGAGGATAGCCGACCTTGCGGAAGGTCGCGGCCGTGACCGGCCCGGCAACGGCGAAAGTCCAGGGATCGATGCAGCAATTGCTGACCGCCGCCGCCGAGAACGTCGCACTGTTGAGCAGGGCGAACATGACCGACGTGGCGCCATCGCTGAGGCCCGTCAGGCCAACGCGACGCGGATCGATGAGTCCCTGATCGACCAGCGTGGCAACGCCCCTGTCGAGCGAGGACTGGACATTACGCCGGTCGGTCCAATGCGTGGTGCCATGGCGCAGCAGATCTTCCACCGTCCGGATCCCGGCCGTGTCCGTGCCCACGTCCTGCGTCCGCTCGGTACTGAGAACCGCGAAGCCGCGTGCGGCAAACAGCTGGATCGGGTATTCGTCACCCGTCGCGCCGCGCAGGAAGCCGCGCGTCTGGTACGTCGTGACGATCAGCGGCAGGCGCGCGTTTGGCGCCGTGCCCGCCGGCAGGACGAGCTCGCCGAAGGCCTCGCTGCCATCTTGCGTCGACCAGCGCAGGCGCCGCGCGGGCTGGAGCTCGATCGACCGGAATTCGGGGTTGGGATCGAACAGGGATCGCATCGCGCCTGTGCGAAGATCGATCGTGATGATCCTGCGCGGTTGTGTCGGCGCCTCGTGGCCGCACAGGAGGGCAGGGCCGACCCGCAGGCAGCCGACCAGGAAATCGTCGGTCAACAGGATGCGTTCGGGGCGGGGTGCTCGCCTGTGCCACACATAGAGTCCGGTCTGGCTCGCCGCCCAGCCTTCGCGCCGCAGATAGGCGATGTCCTTGCCGTCGTCGGACCACCAGAACGCCGTCGCGTGATCGCAGAGCGGCTCGGGGCAAGCCCGGCGGTGCGGACCGTCGGACACGCCGAGCACTTTGGGAGAGCCATAGCGATCCGGGTGTTTGGGCGAGAGCCAGGCCTTGGAAGTGCCCGGCCCCGAAGTAACTTCCGCTTTGCTTGCCTTGCCCAGCCAGTTCTTTTCCTCGTCGGTCGCCGGGCGCACGGAGCCGGTGTCGAGGTCGACAGATCGCACCTCGGTAGCGGCGGAGACGGGAAACGGTCGCGCGGAGACGAACGGCAGGAAGCGCTCGTCATAGCGATGTCCGGTGCTGTCTTCCTGGCGGATCGCTGCGGACGCGGCGGCGAGGTCGAAGCGGCCGGATACGATAATGCGTTTGCCGTCCCCGGACCAGGCAAAGTCCTCGACTGTTTCATCCGTCGCCGGAACCATGTGCCGCTCGCTGCCGTCCGTGCTCACGCGCCAGAGGCGCGTCACGCCGTCCGCTGCACGCAGATACGCGATCCAGCGCCCGTCGGGCGACCACCTGGCCGTGACGAATGCCGGAACGTTCCCCGGGATCGTCGGGCCGCGATAATTGAACGGTCGCATCGCGAGCCCCGGGTGCGGGTCGAGCAGCCGCGCCACGCCAGTGTGCGGATCGAGGACCACCAGGCCGGCGCAATAGGAATCGTTCGCGAGATCCGCGCGCTGGATCGGAAACACGACCTGCGATCGGTCGGGCGAGAGCGAGAGCTCGAGCGTCGATGCGAGTGCCGCGGGATATCCGAGGTCGCGCAGTTCGATCAGGTCTTCCGCCCTGGGCGCGCGCGCGGGGCCGGCATTGTCCGGCCAGCGCAACACCGTGTCGCACGCCACGGGAAGGGATGGGACCGCCAGCGCCGCCGAAGGGCTGAACGCCAGCGCGGCGGTCCCGAGAAGAAGCGCGCGGATCACCAGCGCTTCCCCACAGCCAGACCGATGTAACGGCCCTGGATCGAATAATTCGCCGAGTCATAGGGTGGATAATAGAAATCGGCCGGAACGATGCGCGCGGGCATGCGGTTGCCGATATTGAGCACCGTGAAGGCGACGTCCCATCCGGCTTGGGTGTCCTTGTCCGATGGCGCAAACCGGATGGTAAGGTCGAACGTCGTGATGCCGTACACGGGGACCTTGTTGGTCGTATCCAGGACGCCGCCCACGAAGTTCGCCACGGGTGTAACGGTCACCGCGCCCTTGCGCCACGCAAGATCGAAGCGTCCACGCCAGTGGGGCGGGTTGTAGATGCTGCCGGCCCTATCGATGCGTGCCGCGCCGGAGATATTGACCTGGCTGCTGGTGATGTACGATGCCGACCCGTTGAGACTGATCTGTCCCGCCGTACCAAGGTCGACCGGCATCGAGGCCCCGAGATCCAGGCCCTCGGCCTCGAGCAATGCAAGATTGTGGTAGCGGTTGTCGAATATCGCGATGACGTTGGCCGCATTGTAGGGCCGGCCCGCGACGTTGGTGATCGCTCCGCCGACGGAGGCGACCAGCGCGTCCGATTGGCTCGTGGTCGGCGCCAGCGTGACGAGATCGGTATAGAGCGGGTTGGTGAGCGCGCCGCTCGAAGTGCCCAGCGGAGCCTGGATGCGCCCGCGATACCGGACGTTGAAATAGCTGGCGGTGATGGAGCCTCCCCGCAAGATACCGGGGTGGATCCGGATTGTCGTGGTCCAGGTGCGGGCGCGCTCCGGCTTGAGATCCGGATTGCCGCCGTTGCGCACGAGGACGGTCGCGGTGGCCGGATAGCCGCTGGCAAACGTGCTGGCCCGCGACAGCGTCACGGTGGCGGGCGTCGCCAGCTGGAACAGCGTCGGCTCCTTGAACGAACGTCCCCACGAACCCTGGATCGACACGCCCGGGACGGGTTCGTAGGTCAGGCCGATCTTGGGCGTGAACACGCTGCCGGTCTCGGCATCGTGCTCGGCTCGCCCGGCAAGGGTCAGGTCAAGCCGGCGCACGCCGGGCCGGGCATTGTCCGGGCCGACGAGCGGCGCGATATATCCTGACAGTCCAGCGCTAATGTGAATTCCAGCGCCATTTTTGCGAACCTGTTTCACGCCGCCATCTCCTCGGCCTGGGGCTGCTGGGCATGCATCCAATCGGCTGCGGCCTGGGCCTTGCTGG
>NZ_RQSI01000062.1:0-17869 GCF_003856955.1 Novosphingobium sp. LASN5T | reverse complement strand
ACACTGAGTAAGTCCATGTCGATCACTCCGATGCCTCCTGACTGTTAGCCAGGGGCGAGGAAAACATGGGTCAATTCTCAGTGAAAACTTATAACCCTCCCGGGTCACTTCTCAGTGCAACTCAACATCGGCAGAACCCAGAGCAGCTTCCCGGCGGGATTCTTGTCGGGAATCGGTAATGCCCGCTCGACGGCCTTGGCTTTCGGCAGCTTGCGGAAGTCCTTCAAGCTGTCGCGCGCAAAACGGATGATCCCCGCCGCCACGTCAGTAGGCGGAACTCCGCTTCCCTGCGCCCACCGAATTATTTGCTTGTAAAGTTCGCGTATTTCCGCGTGGTCTCTGCTTTGGCAACATGCGGCAAAGGCGTGAGCCAGCTCGGGAGGTGCATATAGCGCCATGTAGTTCGCCATAACGCCCTTCATCCAAAGGGCGCCAGGTTGAGTGTCACATTCCCCCACATAGGGCACCACCATTCGCTCGATGATGTTCACGACAACGAAGAAGTGCTTGTCGACAAGCTCGATAAAGATTGGGGCGCGGCGCGTCTCAAGGAGGTCCAGAAGATCAAAGATGAAGCGCGGCTTGTCATAAGCCTGTTTTGATTTGAGCTCCGACGACTGGATGCGGTGCGCCTTTTTTAGTGCGCCCAATTTATCGGTGAAGTCCTGGTCGAGCGTGCAGCCGAATGCAGCCAAGGCGAACATGCGCTGTTCGACGAAGTAGGAGTCGATTTTGACCGTGCTCAGGTCGCCGGTATTGCCGCTTTCATCGATGTAATATTCCGCAGGCGCCTGCTCTAGCATTCTGTATCCAGTCGCTCGTTTGGCGATTGTGCTCCATGCCGCACCACTGAATAGGTGACCTGGATCTGGGCCACAAGACAGCCCGGAAACAGTATGGCTAGGGGACGCAAAGCCGGAGACACGGACAACCGCATCTCCGGCATTGCGGGGATCAGGCGGCGCGATCGAGCAGCTTCTTGGCCTTGCCTTCGAGCTCGAGCCGCGCGTCCTGGTGGGGCTTGTCGCGCGCGACGGCGGTGATGCCCTGGACGAAATCGAAGATGCTTTCCGGCGGGCGGCCTTCCTCGGCCAGCACCGCGTCGATGATTTTGCCCGTCTCGGCTTTCGAGAAGCCGCGGCGGCGCAGGAATTCGGTGCGCTCTTCGTCCTTGTGCGCGACGATGCGTTCGCGCGCCGCCTTGATGCCGGTGATGAACGGCTGCGGTGAGGAGTCCGCGAAGCTGAGCAAGGCCGGCGCCGCCTCATGGGCGAAGCGCGAAGCGGCGTATTTGGAATGGCGGATGGAGATCTCCTCGAAATCTTCGACGCCCCACAAATTGCGATTCTGGCACACGGCCCTGAGATAGAAGGACGCGATACCAAGGGTCTTGGCGCCCACTTCGCTGTTCCAGGCATAGAAGCCCCTGAAATAGAGATCGGGCGATCCATCCGCGAGCTTGCCGGCTTCGATCGGATTCAGATCGTCGACGAGGAAAAGGAAGACGTCGCGATCGGAAGCGTAGAGCGTCGTGGTGTCCTTGGTGATGTCGACGCGCGGATTATAGACGCCGGTCGACCAGTCGAGGACACCGGGCACTTTCCAACGGGTGTCGCCGGTGCCGTTGCCGGCGATGCGCTGCACGGCTTCGACCAGCTCGTGGTCGTAGATCCGGCCGTAGTCGGGGCCGGTCACGGCGCGCAGCTCGACGCGGCCGTCGTCGGTCTCGAGGGTCTTGATCTGCTCGGCGCGGTGGGCGGTCAGCCCATATTGCAGGTTGATGCCGGCGAGCGCGGCGGGGAGCTGCCGCAGATAGGCGGCCGGCGCGCCGACCTGGCTCGCGAGCTGACCGAAACTCCAGTGCGTCGGAGCGATGGGCTTGTCGGCGCCTGGTAGGATCAGGGCAAGCCGTTCGGGATCGGTGCGGCTGGCTTCGACATGGATAAGCGCGGATTCGACAACGCGCGTTCGGCTGCGCTCGGTGCGCTCGCGGACGGTCCGGCCGAGTTCGGCGAGCGAGAGATAGCGCTCGTCGTCGGGTCGCGAGAACCACTCCGAGGAAACCCGACCGATGCGCTCGCCGCGGTTGATGTCCACCTTCCAGCCGCCACTCACGTCGCGCCGGGCATCGAGAACCTGCATGTTCATGGGATCAAACTCCATGACGGGCGCCGGAAGACTCTCTCCCGACCCTCAACCCGTCACGGAAATCCGGTCCACACTCTCACTCTAATGAGGGCGTTGCGGGGTCTCCCCGCAGAAGGGGTCGGCCGAGACCCTGGGCTCGGCCGCAGGGGAAGGCTTTCCCCTCCAGGCCCCCTCTCAATCGCTGGCCCTTCCAGTCGGTTTGGGGGAGATTGAAAACTGTCAGAAAACCGCATATATTTCTGACAGGAGAAGTGCCGTGCAACGACTGACCGAACAGATTCTGGCGCACACCGAGGGCTTGCCCGAGGGCGCTCCGATCGCGGCGAAGAGCCTGCTCCATCTCGGCAATCGCGCCGCGGTGGATCAAGCCTTGTCGCGACTGGCTGAACGTGGCCGGCTGATGCGTGCCGGGCGCGGCGTCTATCTGCGCCCGGTTTCGAGTCGGTTCGGCGTCCGCGCGCCCTCCGTCGAGAAGGCCGTCGAAGCCCTCGCGCTCCAGCGCGGCGAAACCATCGTGTCGAACGGTGCCGCGGCCGCTAACGCGCTCGGCCTCACGACACAGGTGCCGGTCCGGTCGGTCTATCTGACATCGGGCCGTAGCCGGACGATGAATCTGGGCCAGCAGGTCGTCGAGCTGCGGCATGCGCCGCGCTGGCAGTTGGCGCTGGCCGATCGGCCCGCCGGACAGGCGGTGCGAGCGCTCGCCTGGCTGGGGCCGGAAAAGGCAGAAGCCGCCTTGATGACGTTGAAGCGCAAGTTGCCGTCTTCCACGTTCGGCGAACTCGTCGCGGTCGCGCCCCAGCTACCGAGCTGGCTCGCCAGGACGGTCGGCAAAGTTGCATACGGCCGAAGGAGCCATTCTCAGGTGGGCGGCCTACCTATTTAGATTGTCCGAAATTTGTATATTTATTTCGGACAATCCACTTGGTTCGCGTCCGAAAAAGGACTACAATTTTCGGACATGAACACCGACTCGCCCGATCTGAAGAAAGCCATGCTCGAGCGCATCCGTGCGGATGCGCCACGCAAGGTCTGGACGCCCAGTGACTTCGTCGATCTCGCCTCGCGGGACGCGGTCGATAAGGCGTTGCAGCGGCTGACGAAGGTCGAAATCCTTAGGCGGATTGATCGTGGGCTCTACGATCAGCCTGGCTTCAACAAACTCACCCAGAAACCCAATCCGCCTGATCCGCGCTCAGTCATCGACGCCGTCGGGCGACGTGACCAAACCCGGATGCTTGTCGACGGCATGACCGCGGCGAACGATCTGGGCCTAACTGACGCCGTCCCCGCCAAAATCGTGGTGCACACCGACGCTCGGCGCCGCGCGATCAAGCTCGGCAACGTAACGATCACCTTCCGTCCAACCGCGGCCAGCAAGCTATTCTGGGCCGGACGACCAGCGATGCGCGTCGTCCAAGCGCTTCACTGGCTGCGCGATCTCCTGGTTCGTGAAGGAGAAAGTGATCAGGTTAGGCGCAAGCTCGCCAATCTTTTCGAAGATCCCACGGTGGGACCGCCCCTCAAAGCGGATCTCACTGCCGGTATGACAGCTCTTCCGACATGGATGTGGGTGTTTCTCAAGCCGCTCGTTGAAAGCGACGCCGGCGTTCGTCGTCGGCACGTCGATGATGATCGTGATGATGCTGATCATGATCGTCATCAACAAAGAACGGCGGACGATGCCGATGATCAGCGTCATGCTGCCGTCGCCCGGCCCAAGCGAAAGCCGCTCTCCCCGCAGAAGGCACAAACTGCCAAGCGCGGTGCAGCCCGGGCGGTGAAGACATGAATCCGGCTTTCGACGAGGTTCTCGCGGCCGGGTCGGACGCGATGTTGAGCGCCTTCGATACGACGGCGCTACGCCTCGGCACGGCGTCTCAGAATATCGAGAAGGACTTCTGGGTCTGCTGGACGCTGGATGCCTTGTTCAATGGCTTGAAAGAGGGCGGACCCCGCCTCCTCTTCAAAGGTGGAACCTCCCTGTCCAAAGGGTTTGGTTTGATCAATCGCTTCTCCGAAGACATTGATGTCACGGTGTTTCGGGACGACATCGGCGAGCCGGCGACCATCGAGGAGCTCGAAGCGCTGAGTAGCAAAAAGCGCCGGGCGCGCCTCGATGCGATCAAGGACGCCTGCCAAGCCTACATCAACGGCCCGCTGCGGGCTGAGTTGACGCAGATCCTGCAGGACCGGCTTCAGGCTGCCGGCCTCGATGCCGGCGCGGCCCGAGTGGAAGCCGATGACGCTGATCCCGACGGGCAGACGCTTCTGATCTGGTATCCCGCGGCGACGCCGCGATCGGATTATGTGCGGGCAGCGATCAAGATCGAGTCGGGCGCGAAATCCGCGCTCGATCCGAACAGCGAAGTGCCGATCAAACCCTATGTCGATGATGATCTGCCGGCGCTCGACCTGACCGTGCCGGCCGTCCGCACGGTCGATCCGGAACGTACCTTCTGGGACAAGGTTGTCATCCTCCATGGGCTGCGGCGCTGGTTCGACAAGCGCGGCGAGCTGCGCGGGGGCGGCCAACGCGTTTCCCGTCACTATTATGACCTGCACCAGCTCGCCGCGGCCCGCGTCGGCGCCGCCGCCATCGCTGATCCGGCGCTCGGTGCGGATTGCGTCGCGCACGCCCGGATGTTCTTCAATCGACCGGACTTCGATCTCGCGAGCGCTGCGCCTGGCTCGTTTGCACTCGCCCCGCATGACGCGATGATCGAGCAACTGCGCGTCGACTACAGGGCCATGCAGGGCATGATCTTTGGCGATCCACCGGATTTCGAGGCGGTGCTCGACAGCATCGGCTCGCTCGAGACGCGTCTCAACAAGAAGGGCGATACGGGAGGCGGGGCCGCGCGATGAACCAGTTGGAGGGAGCTTTCGACACCGGGCAAAAGGCAGACGCGCGTGGCGCGGGCGAAGCGATCGTAACCCCGCTGCGCAAACGCCGCCTCAGCGGCGAACTCTACGAGCGCGACCCGAAGATAGAAGCCCTCATCGCCGAATTGGCAGTCCTGCCGCGTGATGGCTTGATCGCCAGGGCGGAAATCACCAAGCGCTCGGACCCGGGCTACGTCCCGAGCGAATGTCTCGTTTACTTCATTCGCGCGAGCCGTCGCGACAACAACGAGGTGTGGTTCGAGCGCCTCTATCGGATCTTGACCGAACGGGTGCTGCGCAGTTTGCCCAGGGCGGAAAGCTCCGATGGAAAGACGGAATCGCTGACGCGCGGGGTCGTGCGCGACAAGGTGTTCGGCCGGTTCGTCGAGCTCTTTTCGGCGGACCGCGCCGCCTACGACGAAAAGGTCGACTACTTCGAGGTGCGCTTCGATGGCGCGCTAGCGAGCCTGCGGCGCGATGCGCAGGAAAAGGCCTGGCGCGACGAAAACCGTTCCCAGCCCCTCGAATATGACGAGGAGAGCGGAGAACTGTCACCGGAGGTCGAGGCGGCCGCAGGGACCCACGATCCCTTCGCCGTGTCGGATTTCGACGACCCGTCTTACCGGTCGCGCCTGGATGCAGCGATTGAAGCTCTACCGACAGAACAAAGCAGGATCATTCACATGTTGAGACAGGGCTTCCCCATCGACTCCAAGGAGCCGGACGTCATGACCATCGCCAAGGCTTTGGGCCGCTCCGAAAAGACCGTCCGAACCTACCGCGACAAGGCCTTCGCCGCCCTGCGAGCTGCCATGGCCGACGGAGACGAGCGGTGAGCCCCGGCGGCGGACGTCCATCCCGCGAGGCCGTGCTCGACGCGTTCGCGGTCGAGAGCGAGCCTGGCCGGTCGACCTTGGAACGCTATCTGCGGCTATACCCGGAATATGCCGGGGAGCTCATCGACCTCTCGCGCGAACTCAGCCGCGAGGCTTATGAAGATGCCGCACCCCTCTCTGCTACCGATCGGGCGCTGATCGACGCTGCCTGGTCGCAACACGCGAAGGTTATGCCGGCGGCAGCAGCCGACCCTTTCGCGGCGCTGACGGTCGATGACTGGCGCGCCGTCGCGCAGCGTCTGGACGTGCCCCGGCAGGTCGTGACCGCACTGCGCGAACGGCGGGTCTCTCTCGTCAGTATCCCGCGACGCTTCCTGGCGATATTGGCGGATGCGATGCGCAGCTCTGTCGCACAGTTGGAGTCGTCCTGGGGGCCAGCGCACCTGATTGTCGCGCGCAGCTATAAGGCCGACAGCAAACCGGTGGCCGGCGAGCAGGTCACCTTCGAGCAAGTGCTGATCGATGCCGGCGTCCCGGCCGAGAAGCGCGCCCGGCTGTTGGCGGAGGCGGACTGACATGGACAGTGTGGAGCTCGCCAGGCAAGTCGCCGCCGAGCTTCACGCTCGCCTCGTTGCATCCGGCGCCGATCCCTGGTCGCCCTATGACTTTGCTGTCGCCGAGGCCAAGCGGCGGGGGATTGATGTCGAACGGACTGCCGCCGGCGCAGCCGTCCTCAATGGCGGCCGCGCGACTTTCGTCGCCGCCGACGATCTGATTCTTCACGAGAATATGGGCTCTCCGTTCGAGCAAGCTTTCCTCGTGGCGCATGAGATCGGCCATGTCGAGCTGGGCGACGATCCTGGTGGCGAAGCGGCGCCGATGATTGATCCGGCACGCCCGGCCGAGCCCTCACCAGTCGGAATGGATCGGGTTGTCGATTATGGACGCCGGCAACGCCGCGAAGTCCAGATGGACCTGTTCGCGCGCGAACTGCTGCTTCCGCGCACCGTCGCGCGGGCGCTCCATGTCGACCAAGGGCTCGCCGCGTCCGCCATCGCCGCGAAGCTCGGCGCGCCGTTCGAGGTCGTCGCGCAGCAGTTGTTCGATGCTTTGCTGCTGCCGCCCGTGCCTCCCGCCGCGACTGCGGCGCATGTCGAACGGCCGCTCAATCCGCTGCAAGCGGCCGCTGCGGCGCATCGCGGCGAAGCCTATCTGCTTGAGGCGGGGCCTGGCACCGGCAAGACGCAGACGCTGATCGCGCGCGTCGAGGGCCTTCTAGGCGAGGGCGTCGATCCACGGCGCATACTGCTGTTGACCTTTTCGAACAAGGCAGCGGGCGAGATGGCCGAGCGGATCGCGCGCAAGCGGCCCGAGGCTGCGGCCGCGATGTGGATCGGCACGTTCCATGCCTTCGGCCTCGATATCATCCGTCGTTTCCATGCGGAGCTCGGCCTGCCGAAGGACCCGCGGATGATGGACCGGACCGAAGCGGTCGAACTCCTCGAGGGGGAGTTCCCGCGGCTTAGGCTCGCGTACTACCGCAATCTTTACGATCCGACCCAGATCATTGCCGACATGTTGGCCGCCGTATCGCGGGCGAAGGATGAGGTGGTCGACGCCGAAACCTACGCCGCGCTCGCCGACGCCATGCAGGCGAAAGCCCAGGACTCGGATGCGCGCGAGGCGGCGGAACGCGCCGGCGAGGTTGCCCGCGTCTACGCGGCCTACGAACAGCTCAAGCGCAACGCGCATTGCATCGACTTCGGCGATCTTGTCGCCTTGCCGGTGCAACTGCTCGAAAAGGAGGCGGCCATCTGCGCGGCGCTGCAGGCGCAATATGATCATGTCCTGGTGGATGAGTATCAGGACGTGAACCGCAGCAGCGTGCGGCTGCTGAGCGCACTGCGGCCCGACGGCCGCAATCTCTGGATGGTCGGCGACGCCAAGCAGTCGATCTACCGGTTTCGCGGTGCCTCATCCTTCAACATAACCCGGTTCGGCAAGGAGGACTTCGCCGGTGGCAATCGCGGTCGATTGAAGCGTAATTATCGTTCGGTGCCGGAGATTGTCGCCAGCTTCTCCAGTTTCGCGATCACGATGCGCGCCGGCGATGCGGATAGTGGCCTCGACGCGGACCGCGACGCCAATGGACATAGGCCCGAGTTGCGCACGGTCCAGCGCGCCGAGCAGCAGCAGGTCGCCCTGGCCGACGCTATCGAGGAGCTGCGGCGTGACGGCTACGCCTATCGTGACCAGGCGGTCCTGTGCACCGGCAACGAAAAGCTGTCGACGATCGGGCAGGACCTGGAACGGCTCGGCGTGCCGGTCCTCTTCCTGGGAAGTCTGTTCGAGCGGGGTGAGGTCAAGGATCTCCTGGCTCTCCTCTCGATCCTGGTCGATCGGCGCGCCATGGGCCTGGTGCGCATTGCCTGCTGGCGAGACTTCGCCACCTCCTTTGCCGATGTGGTCGCGGTCTTCGACCATCTGCGGGCGGCCGAGCACGCGCCGGCGGGCTGGCTGCGGCATGGCGAGGCGATCCCCGGTTTGAGCGACAGGGGGCGGCAGACCGTTGCCAAGCTCGCGACTGCGCTCGATGGTTTCGATCAGACGGCCTCGCCCTGGACCGTGCTCGCGACGCTGTTGCTCGATCGCACACGCATCGCCGCGCGCCTGGGCGCGTCGGAGGATCTCGCCGACCGCACACGGGGCATCGCGATCTGGCAATTCCTCAACTTTGTGCGGGTACAACCGGCCGGACGCGGGCTGCCCATCACGCGCCTGCTCGATCGTGTGCGCAGGCTCGTGCGGCTCGGCGACGACCGCGACCTGCGCCAATTGCCGGCGGCCGCCCAGCATCTCGACGCCGTGCGGCTGATGACCATCCATGGCGCCAAGGGCCTAGAGTTCGGTGGCGTCCATATTCCTGGGCTTAACAGCGACACGATCCCACGCACGCCGCCGGCGCCGCCCTGTCCGGCGCCCGACGGGATGATCGCGGGGGCGGAGGGCAGTGCGCTGGAGGCGTTCCGCGCAGGTCAGGCCGAGGAGCAGGAGTGCCTATTTTACGTGGCGCAGTCGCGCGCCCGCGATCGCCTGATCCTTTATGCGCCGACCGAGAAGAGTAACGGCCACAACCGACCGCTTTCGCCATTCCTCGACCGTCTCGGGGCGACCTTAACACGCCGTTCGCTCGTGCCGGCACGGCCGCTTCCCGTGGCCGCGGAAGCTCGGGATATCGATTTGGTGGTCGACGGACGGCTGCGGTTAGGCGCCCCGCAGATCGCTCTTTATGAATCCTGCCCGCGTCGCTTCTTCTACACGCATGTCCTGCAGGTCGGCGGCCGGCGAACCGCGACCGCCTTCATGCATCTGCATGAGGCGGTTCGCGTGGTGGTCGAGGCGGTGATCGCGTCGGATGGACCCGTGTCCGAGCAGGCGCTGCAAGATCGCATCGATGCGGCGCTCGCCGGCGAGGGGCTCGGCGAGCACGGCTATCGCGCGGAATTCCGCGATCTGGCGCTGGCAATGCTGCGCTTCTTCCTGGCGAACCGCGCCGAAGCAGTCCCCGAAGCGCCGGTCGCGCTCAGCCTCAGTTTCGGCGGCGAGGAGATCATCGTTCGGCCGGACGAGGTGCTGGTGCGGCCGGACGGCATCCGCGCCGTGCGCCGCATTCGCACGGGTCACATGCGGTCGGCCGAGGGCAAGGATGTCGGCGCGGCGGCGCTGATGCTGGCGGTCAGGCAGTCCTTTCCCGGCGCGGTCGCAGAGCTCGTCCATCTTTCCGACGGCGAGGCACATGCGCTTGCCTTGTCCGATCGGGAGCTGAAGGGGCGCAAGGACAAGCTCGCAAAGTTTCTCGGCGACATCCGCGCCGGACGGTTTCCGGCCGAGGTTTCGTCGCGCACCTGCCCGAACTGCCCGGCCTTCTTCATCTGCGGGCAGACCCCCGACGGCCCCTTGCAAAAAAAGTTCGTCTGACCTTACCGGTCGGCCTCCCTCGCTCCGATTGGACCCTTAGAGCCGCGGCGCTGCCTCGGCCGAACCTAAGGACCCAATCTTATGAACACCGAAGAACTTCTTGATTACGACGATCTCGGCAACGCCCTGCGCGAAGGCCGGGCGTTGCGTCCGGCGCGGGGGTATCGCTTTCTCCTCGCGCAGGGCGATCTCAACTTCCAGTCCCGTGTGGTGAGCGATCCCGTGCCGCTCGGCCGCCAGTTGCTGGAAGCCGCGGCACTCGACCCGCGGGACGGTTACAGCCTCATCGCGATCCTGCCCTCGGGCGATTTCGAGGATGTGAGGCTCAACGAGCCGTTCGACCTGCGTGAGCGCGGCGCCGAGCGGTTCATCGCCTTCCAGACCGACCGCGACTTCAAGCTGACCCTCAACGACCACGAGCTGCTCTGGGGCAAGCCGGTCATCAGCGGCACGGTGCTCTACGGCCTCGCCAAGCCCGGCGAGGGGGAGGCCGTCTTCCTCGAGGTTCCCGGCGGTGAAGATCGCCTGATCGAGCATGGCGAGCTGATCGATCTGGTCCAGCCCGGCATCGAGCGGTTCATCACCGCGCGGCTGACGTTCGAGATCATCGTCAATTCGCGGCCGCGCACGGTGAACGCCCGCACGGTGACGTTCGAACAGATCGTCCAGCTCGCCTTCCCGGGCCAGCACGAACCCAACGTCGTCTTCTCGATGACCTATCGGCACGCGGCGTCGACGCCGCCCGCCGGTGAGCTCGGGGTTGGCGGCTCCGTCGACGTCAAGAAGAAGGGCACGGTGTTCAATGTCACGCGCACTGTTCAGTCGTAATCCGGACCTCAAGCGGCTGCGGGACGAAGGCTACTTCGTCCAGCAGCAGGGCGGGTATCTCGTTATGCGCGAGGTGCCGTATGTCGATGCGCGCCGGGAGGTGCGCATCGGCACCCTCATCTCCAGCCTCACGCTGGCCGGAGATCAGACGCGCCCGCCCGACACCCATGTCATCCACTGGGACGGCGATTTCCCGTGCCACGCCGACGGCAGGCCCATCCAGGGCATCTCGCATGCGGCCGGCGCCTTCGATCTCGGCCACGGCCTGAAGGCGACGCACAGCTTCTCCAGCAAGCCAGACGGCGGCTACTCGGACTACCACCACAAGATGACGAGCTACGCGAATATCCTCGCGGGCCCGGCCGCAGTGCTGAAGTCCGGCGCGACGCCTCGCACCTTCCGCGAACCGGAAGAGGAGGAGGACAGCGTCTTCAACTATGTCGAGACCGCCTCCGACCGTGTCGGGATCGGCGTCCTGACCGAGCGACTCGTCAACGAGCGGGTCGCCATCATCGGCGTCGGGGGGACCGGCGGCTACATCCTGGATTTCGTCGCCAAGACGCCTGTCCGGGAAATCCGGCTGTTCGACAGCGACGAGTTCCTGACCCATAACGCGTTTCGCGCGCCGGGCGCTCCGAGCCTGGAGGAATTGCGGGAAGCGCCCAAGAAGGTCGAATACCTGAAGCGCATCTACAGCCGGATGCACCGGAACATCGTGGCGCACGATGTCGCGCTCGGCGTCGACAACATTCACCTTCTCGACGGCGTCACCTTCGCGTTCCTGTCCCTCGATGCGGGTGACGCTAAGCGGCTGATCGTAGAGAAGCTCGAGGCGATCGGCGCCGCGTTCGTCGATGTTGGCATGGGGCTCGAGCTCGACGAGGGGTCGCTGGGCGGCATCCTGCGCGTCACCGCCAGTACGCCGGAGAAGCGCGATCACGCGCGGCAGCGCATTTCCTTCGTCGGCGGCGGCGCCAAGGACATCTACGCCTCCAACATCCAGGTCGCGGATCTCAACGCCCTGAATGCTGTCCTCGCGGTCGTCAAGTGGAAGAAGATTCGCGGCTTCTACCGCGACCTCGAGCGCGAGCATCACTGCACCTACACCACCGACGGCAACATGCTGATCAACGGGGATCTCGCGTGATACGGCACAAGCGACTCGAACATCGTTTCGTCGAACACATCCCTGAGCGCCTTGAGGCAGGCATTCTCTATGTTTCGATGGAATATGCCACATCAGCCCACAGCTGCTGCTGCGGTTGCGGCGAGGAGGTCGTCGCCCCCTTCACGCCGACGGACTGGAAGATGACGTTCGATGGCGAGACCGTCTCCCTTCGGCCGTCGATCGGCAATTGGACGCTGAAATGCCGGTCACACTATGTGATCGACCGCAGCAAGGTGATCGAGGCCGGCCCCTGGAGTGACGAGCAGGTCGAAGCCGAGCGTCGTCGTGACCGCGCTGCCAAAGCGCGCTTCTACGGGCAGACGCCAGCGATCGAACTTGCCGTTCAGCCCGCTCCCGTCAAGGCGGCTCCCGGCTTCTGGCGCCGCGCCTGGCGTTGGCTATCTGGCAGATCGTGACGATAGGCCCGACGGCAGGTTGCCGTCGGGCTATCCCGCTTCGGAACGCAGCGCAGCCCTAAGAGACAAATCAAGAACATCTATCAGGAGCTTACACGGTCTTCGCCGAAATCCTTGTGCAAGGAATGACCGACACACCATATATTGATGTTAGGCATGGGGCGATCTCCTAGCACGTGCGCGTCTCCACTCATGGTGGTGGGGACGTGGGCGAGCTTCTTGCGACCTCCTCCGGTGCCTGGCGAGGACAGATAGGCATCGAGAAGGAGCGTGGAGAATGGATGCTACCGAATTCAAGCCCGGCGATCTTGTGCGGGTGAAGTCAGGCGGGCCGATCATGACGGTCGAGCAGGTCGGGAAGACGGCCATGCTGGAGGAGGATGCCGTCTGGTGTGTCTGGTTCGAGAAGGTGGGCAACAAGCAGGTCGCGCGGAAAGACACGTTCGCGCCGGTCGTGCTGGAGAAGGCTGAGAAGCCACGAGCCGCGTTCTCCGTCGGCGTCGTTCGGGCGTAGCGTGGTGCCTCATGCCGTTTCGCGGCCTGTTCATCGGCATCGACCGTTATAGCTCGACCGGCATTGATGAGCTGACCTGCGCGCGTCGCGACGCGACGGCGCTGGAGGCACTGTTCTTCGACACGCTGGGCGGCAGCACAGTCTTGCTGGCAGATGCGGAGGCCACGCGGCAGCGGATTGAGGACGCATTTGCCGACCTGGCCGGCTGCGGCCCCGAGGATACGGTGGTGATCGCGTTCTCCGGCCATGGGTCGGAGACACATGAGCTCGTCACCCACGACGCGAATCCAGATGATCTCGCCGGCTCCGCGATCCCGCTCGAGCTGTTGCAGGAATGGTTCTCGCGGATACCGGCAAAGCGCCTGATCCTGTTCCTCGACTGTTGTTTTTCCGGCGGCATTGGGGCGAAGGTTCTGCACGTCGATGCGAAGCCGCGCAGCCTTTTGTCCGCCGAAGCGCGCCTGGCTCAGCTTGGCGGCGCTGGTCGGATCATCTTCACCGCCTCCGCGGCGACCGAGCCCGCCTATGAGCACCGCCGGTTCGGGCACGGCTTTCTGACCCACTTTCTGCTTGAGGCGCTATGTGGCGCCGAGGAAGTCGTGAGCGGCGGCAAGCTCTCGCTCTACCGCCTCCTCGAGCATGTCACGAGCCGCGTCCGGGCGGCCGCGCTGCAGGGCGGCAAAGAGCAGAACCCGACCATGCGCGGGAGCATCGACGGCGATGTCGCGTGGCCCGTGTTCGTGCCGGGCGCTAAGTATCGGGCGGCCTTCCCGGCGCGTCTGCCTGCCAAGGTGACGTCCGATCTTGCCAGCCTCTCGTCGGCCGGTTTCCCCGACGCGCTTGTCACCGCCTGGGCTGGAGCGATCCCGTCCTTGAATGCGCTTCAGATCTCCGCCATCACCGACTTCGGCGTGCTGGACGGCGAGAACCTGGTGGTGTCGGCCCCGACATCCTCGGGCAAGACGATGGTGGGCGAGCTCGCGGCGCTCCGGAACGTGCTGGATCGCAAACGGGCTTTGTTTCTGCTGCCGCTTAAGGCCCTTGTGGCAGACAAGCGGCGGCACTTCGAGAGCGTCTATGGCGGTTTCGGGGTCCGCACGGTGGAAGCGACGGGCGAGACGGACGACATCGCGCCTCTGCTGCGGGGCCAATACGATGTCGGTCTCCTGACCTATGAGAAGTTCGCCGCGATCGCGCTGACATTCCCTCATGTGCTGGCGCAGGTCGGCGCGATCGTGATCGACGAAGCGCAGATGATCGCCGACCGTGGCCGCGGCGCGAATCTGGAGTTCATTTTGACGCTCATCCGGATGCGCCGGCGTGAGGGGATCGAGCCCCAACTGATCGCGCTTTCGGCTGTGATCGGGGACACGAACGGCCTTGAGCAATGGCTCGGCGCGCGGCTCTTGCGGCGCACGGAGCGGCCCGTTCCGCTTGAGGAGGGCTTGTTGCTCGGCACCGGGCATTTCCGCTTTCTTGACCCGGAGAATGGCAATGAGCAGGTTGAGGGGCCGCTCGTTCGGCGTCTTGTCGGCGGCAAAGGATCCAGCCAGGATTGGATCATCCCGCTGGTGCGCAAGCTTGTGGCCGAAGGCCAGCAGGTGATCGTGTTTCGCGAAACCAAGGGCGAAGCCCGCGGCTGCGCCAACTATCTCGCAGAGTCGCTCGGATTGCCTCCGGCTGCCGAGGCGCTGACGCAGATGCCCGGCGGCGATCCCTCGCAGGCCAGCGCCGACTTGCGGAGCGCGCTGGGGCGCGGCGTCGCTTTCCACAACTCGGATCTCGACCGCGAAGAGCGGCGCGTCATCGAGGAAGAATTTCGCCGTAGCGGCTCGGGCCTGCGCGTCATCGCAGCCACGACGACGCTGGCGATGGGCGTGAACACGCCCGCGTCATCGGTCATCATCGCCGGCTTGAATCATCCCGGCGACGAGCCCTATTCGGTAGCCGAATACAAGAACCTAGTCGGTCGCGCGGGAAGGCTTGGCTTCGCCGAGAAGGGAGCTTCGTATCTGCTGGCGCTCGATCCGCGCGCCGAGCATGATCTGTGGTCGCGATACGTGACCGCGGAGCCGGAAGACTTGGTGTCCCGCTTCCTCGACGGTACAACCGACCCACGCTCCCTGATTATCCGCGTCCTAGTCGCGGCACAACGAGCGGCCGGCGAAGGCGTGCCGAGCGAGGAGATTGTCGAATTTCTGGAATCGAGCTTCGGCGCGTTCCAAGCCCGGCGCGCCCATAGCGCGTGGCAGTGGAGCCGGCCGGATCTGCTTTCGGCCCTAGCGGATTTGGAACGCCACGGCCTGGTGCAGAAGAACGCTACAGGCGCGTATGAATTGACCAAGCTGGGCCGTCTCGCTGGCGAAAGCGCGGCAGAGGTCGGGTCCATCGTCGCGCTCGTAGATTGCCTCGGCTCGCTTCAGCCCCAAGAAATCAGCGATCCCGTCCTGATTGCCGCAGCTCAAACGACGGTCGAGGTCGATCAACTCCTTTTTCCGATCAACCGAAAAAGCACGCAGAAAGAGCCTCAGCTATGGCCCAACGAGCTGCAGAGGCAGAATGTGCCGTGGCACGTCCTGAACGCGCTTCAGCGCGGGACAACAGAAGATCATCAGGCGACCCTGCGTGCGAAGAAGGCGGTCGCTTGTCTTTTGTTCGTGTCCGGTCGTGCCATGAGCGAGATCGAGCGCGTGCTGACGCAGTTCGGTGGTGCGTTTGGCGGCGCCGCCGGCCCCATACGCGCGGTCGCAGCGCGGACTTGCGATCTGATGCCGGTCGCGGCTCGCGTCGCCGAGATCCTGCACCCCACGCTCGATCTCGGTGACCGTGTGAGACGTCTGGCGATCCGGTTGACATATGGCGTGCCCAGCGCCGCCGTCGACCTCGCCCAATTCGCTGGAGCCGATTTGCTGCGGGGCGACTATTGCCGCTTGGCCGCCGCGCAGCTCTGTGAGCCCGAACAGATCGACGCCGCAACTGATGACCAAATTCTGGCATGCGTGGACAAGGACAGGCGCAAGCTTGCACTTGTCCGCGATGCGGCGAAGCGCGTTGCCAAGCGTCGGGCCGAAGCGGTGGCGCCTTCCGCCCCGATCCTTGAAGTATATGTGCCCTAAATTGCGCGCAACGGGGGCGTGAGGCGATTGCGTCAGATGCCCCCTCTGCGAGACGTTCCTGCCTCAGAAAGTCTCCAATGCTGGCGGAGCCAATGCGGCAGCGGGCGATCAAGCGGTCGAACGAGACAACGCGCCGCTACGGCTGCGCTCGGTGTGCAGGAGTGTCAGGATGGTCTGCCGGTTCGGAGCAAATGACCTGGTCGCCGATGGCGCCAAACCGAAGATCGTCGATTTCTTCAAAAAGCTTTTTCGACTGCATCGTGGGCGGCGATGAATTGCTCGCCGACCAGTGGCTGATCGCAAGCCTCAAGCTGCCAAGCGACGCTCCTCGTCCTCGGCTTCGTTCCCCGGCTCTCCAACCGCTTTGGTCAGGAAGAGGTCAAGCGCAGCTCGACGAGAATCACGATCCAATGCGTAGGCCGTCTGTTTGAATTCGATCCCCTCGAGTAGCCCTTGGATGTAACCGGAGATCGTGTCGGCGGCCATGATGAGCGCAGTGTCGAGCGTGTGAATGTATTTGCTCGTCACCGAGCCCTTGGAGTGGCCGACGAGCGCCGCGATGGTCACCTCGGTGAAACCGAGATCGTTGGCGATGCTGGCAAAGCTGTGACGCAGGACATGCGGGGTGACGCCGGCGAGCGGACTGTCGCTGAAAATCTGTTCCCAATGGTTCGGGAAGCTGCCGAACGCATGGTCCTCGCCCTGACCTGGGAAGACATAGGTGCCCGCTGCGGTCTTGCGCCGTTCCTCCAGATACTCGACGACGGGCAATCCGATTGGACGAATGGACTCACCTTCCTTGCTGTCCACCAGGCGCATGCAGCTCGCGTCGGTGTCAGCTTCGATCCACATTAGCGAGATCATTTCCGAGCGGCGGCAGCCGGTGAGCGCGATCTGCCGGATGATGTCCACGGTCATGGCGTATTTTTCGTTCGCCGCGGCATCGCGAAGCATTTGCCCGAGGGTGCGATACTCCGCCTCGGTCAGCCTACGATTCCGAACATTGTCCTTGGGCTTCTTGATGCCGTGCGCCGGATTGACCTCTATAATCCCAGCATCGACAGCGTAGGTGAGGATTCCGCCCAATAGGCCGACGGTGCGCGTGGCGGTGCCCGCGCCACCACGAACAATGGCCTTTCCTCGCAGCTTTTTCGTCTTGACGGCGACGCGCGTCTTGCCGGCCATGATGTCCTTCAAGACCTTGTTGATGTCGGCCTTGGTGAGATCCTTGACCCGGCGCGCGCCGATCAGCGGGATGATGTGCCGCTCGATACGGCCAGTGTCGGTGACGATGGTGGTGGGCTTTTTCGGTCGCCCGCCCTTACCCAGAATGAGGCCCGCGTTCAGATCAGCGGTATAGAGGGCGCAAAGCTCCTTGACCGTGATGGCCTTGTGATCGAGCTGACGTTCTTCGGAAGGGTTGTCGCCGCGCGCGACGCGCCCGAGTTGGACCTTCGCTTCTTGCCGGGCTGTCTCCGGCGTCCACACGCCATGCAGGCCGATGGTGTAGCGTCGCGTGCGTCCAACAGCGCGATATTGGATGAGGTAGCTGCGCTTGCCGGAGGCGAACACGCGGAGGCCGAAACCGGGCAGTTCGTCGTCCCAGATAAAATAGTCCTTCTCGCGAACATCGGCAGCGTCCACGATCCGCTTGGTCAGCTTTGCCATGAGGTGTTCCCCTCGCTAGTGAGGGGCTGCTTCCGCGGAAGCACCACGGAAGCAACCGGATGGATATCGGAGCGAAATTCTGGATAGACAGTTCGGCGCGGAAATACGAATTGTCTAGTATCTTCAGTTACATATCGCATTGTAGCGTGCCCTGTCGTGCATTTAGGATAGGCAGGCTAAATTGCTCCGAAGGCAAATGCAAGCTCTTTCTGATGGTCGAGGGTGTCGTAAAAAACGAGTGAAACCAAGCGATTGGCGAAACTCGAAGGAAGCACGAAAATCGCATTCGAGGTCGCGGAAGCACCACGGAA
>NZ_RQSI01000061.1:0-18937 GCF_003856955.1 Novosphingobium sp. LASN5T | reverse complement strand
GGCGAGCGAACCGTCAATGGGCTGTGGGACCTGATCGGCAAGCTCGTCGATATCTTCCAGCCTGCCGAATGTGCCAATTACTTCAAATCTTGCGGATATGAGCCGGAATGAATGGAAACCGCTCTAACGCGGCGATCCCGTGTTCCGGCCCTGTTTTTCGGGGCGATTGCGGCCATTTGCGAACGCAGAGCGTGAAAAGCCCACCCCGCTGCGGCTAACACCGCCTGCGGCGGCGCAAGCCTCGCTCCCCTCCCGCACGCGGGAGGGCTGAGGGTGGGCAGCGTGCTTCAGGTAGGCCGGAATTGCAGCGCGTCGCCATTCATGCAGTAGCGCAGGCCGGTCGGCGGCGGTCCATCCTCGAACACGTGGCCGAGATGCCCGCCACAGCGCAGGCAGTGCACTTCCGTCCGCACCGTGCCGAACGACCGGTCGACCGAGGTTCCGACGGCGCGCGGCAGGGGGCGCCAGAAGCTGGGCCAGCCCGTGCCGCTATCGAACTTGGTGGTGGAAGCGAACAGCGGGTTGCCATCGGCCGCGCAGACGAACGTGCCGCGGCGGTGTTCCCCCAGCAGCGGCGAGGTAAACGGACGCTCCGTCCCTTCCTGCCGCAGGATGTAGAACTGTGCGGGCGTCAGCAGCCGGCGCCATTCGGCTTCGGTATGCTGGACCGGGAAGGTGCCCTTGGATCGCGCCGGGGCGGCGCTGCAGGCCGAGGTGACGGACATGGCCGCCGTCGCGCCCAGGAAGGTCAGGAACTGGCGGCGGGCGACTCGGGCAGGATCACGCGGCATGGTTGGGTTCCGCAGCTTTGGGAAAGCTCGTTCCGCCGGGGGCACCAGAGGGGGGGCAGGGTAGGCGCGCGCCCCGGCGGAACGCACGCCTTCTAACCCGCGCCAGATGAACCGCGCGTGAGCGCGATCACACTTTCACCAGCGTTCGACTTCCACTTCCATGCGGCGGAAGCCATGGACGAAGTTCGCGCGCACGCGTTCGACCGCGCCGGCAACATGAACGCGCAGGCGGCGCTTGTGCATTTCCTCCAGCAGGATGCGCAGTTGCAGTTCGGCCAGGCGCGCGCCCACGCAGCGGTGGATGCCATAGCCGAACGCCAGGTGGCGGCGGGCGTTCTCGCGCGTGACGATCAGCTTGTCCGGGTTCTCGAACACTGTCTCGTCGCGGTTGGCGGAGATGTACCACATCACCACCTTGTCACCCGCCTTCACCTCGTGCCCGAACAGTTCGGCATCGGCGGTGGCGGTGCGGCGCATGTGCGCCAGCGGAGTGACGAAGCGGATGCATTCCTGCACCGCGTTGGGGATGATCGACGGGTCCTTTTCCAGGATATCGCGCTGATCGGGGAACTGGTCGAGCGCGTGGACGATGCCCGACATGGTGTTGCGCGTGGTATCGTTGCCGCCCACGATCAGCAGCACCAGATTGCCCATGAACTCCTGCGGGCTCATGTGCTTCATCGCCTCGGAATGGATCATCATCGAGATCAGATCGGGCGTCGGCTCGGCGTTGACGCGCTCCATCCACAGGCGCTGGAAGTAGTGCGCCATCTCGCGCAGGATATCGAAGCGCATGTCTTCCATGCCCTTCGCCAGCGCGATTTCGAGATCGCCCGCCCAGTCCGACCAGAACGTCAGCAGGCGGCGGTCGTCCCACGGGAAGCCGAACAGGATCGCCAGCATCCCGGTGGTCAGCTCGATCGAGACCTTGTCCACCCAGTCGAATTTCTCGCCGATCGGCAGCGTATCGAGCACGCTGGCGGTGCGCTGGCGGATCTCCGTCTCCATCCGCACCATTTCGGCGGGCGTGAATGCGGGCGCGACCGTGCGGCGCTGCCCGGTGTGTTCGGGCCGGTCCATCGCGATGAACATCGGCATCTGCCGCTCGGCAAGCTTCGCCGGATCGATATCGGCCGGCGGATCGCCGATGGTGATGCCGCCGTGCTGCCACGACGAGGAGAACAGTTCCGGCAGCGATTCGACGTGGCTGATCGCCTTGTGCGACACCACGTTCCAGTAATCGCCATAGGGCGTGCCGGTTACCTTGTTGACCGGGGCCTTGGCGCGCATCTCCGCGAAGATCGGCTGCCAGCGGTCCTCGGTGTAGATGTCGGACCGGCTGACGTCCCAGGGATCGGTATGCACCGGCCGTTCCAGCGGGTGTTCACGCTGCCATGCGCGGTGCGCTTCTTCCACGGTGGGCGAACGGCGATAGGTGAACGGCGCTTCGGGCGCGAGCTGGGTAGCCATGGCAATCCTCCGTTGCGGTCCCTTCCGAACGGGACTCTGCGCAACGGTACTATCCCTGCAACCTACACTCGTGTCAATAAGCGTTCGTCACCGGTGCATCACGCTTCGTCGCAACCCGCGCGAACAGCCTGGAAAACAGCCTGCCGCCCTTGCGCGCGCCGCCCGATTTCATCACGTTGCGGCGGAACAGCCGTGCCCCCATGCGCACGATCGCCAGTACCCACGCGCCCTGCCACGCCAGCGCCACCAGATGCGGCCACAGCGCCGGCCCTTGCGCCGCCCGCGCCAGCATGGCGAAAGGCGAACTGAGCGGGAAGACCACCGCGCTCCATTCGATCGCGCTGCCGGGATGGGCCAGCGCATAGCTGGCGAAGAAGAACACCATCAGCTGCATCATCGTGACGGGCATCGACAGCGTCTGCACCTCGCGCACCGTGCTGGCCATGCCGCCGATGGTCAGAAACACCGATCCCAGCAGCAGATAGGCCATCGCGAAGTAGAGGAAGCCCAGCAGCAGGAACACCGCCCAGCCGACCGCCGGCGTCGCCAGCAGCGGCAGATGCCTTGCCCCGCTCAGCACCAGCACACCGCCGGCCATGCCCCACACCGCGATGCCGACAAGGCTGAACGCCAGCATCGCGAACAGCTTGCCCAGGAACAGCGAATCCATCGGGATGGCCGCCGCCAGCACCTCGATGATCTTGTTGCTCTTTTCTTCCACCAGGTTGGACAGGACCATGCCCGCCAGCAGCATCGTCAGCAGGAACAGCAGCGTCTGCCCGGCCTGCGCGGTCGCGACCTGGCCGTTGCGCGTCTGGTCGGCGCTGGTCGCCACGACTTCGGCCTGCACCGCCGGGAACGTGCCGGGATGCGTTTCGCGCGCGCGCGCCGCGAAGGTGGAGACAATGCCCTGCCACATGTCCACCCGCTCGGGCGTGCCGGTCAGCACCGGGTGTTCCAGCGTGCCGGTCACCACGGCCGCGAGCCGGTCCGGCCCCTGGCGCAGCGCGGCGCGGCCATCGAAGCGCTCGCCGGGCACAAGCCGCTTCAGCTCCACGAAATCGGGCACGCCGCCGGCCATGCGATCGGCCATCGCGTTGCGCGCGGCGATCAGCGCCTGCCCCTGCACGCCTTCCATCGCCACGCCGATTTCGGGACGATCGAGATCCTTCTGCACTTGCGCGCCGATGCTGCCGGCCATCACGCCGATCACGATCGGGAACAGCGGCCCCAGCAGGAACAGCAGGAACGTCTTGGAGAAGATCACCGCGGTGAAATCGCGACGGGCGACGACGAAGGCCGCGCGCACCTTTTCTGCCATCATCGGCGGCGTTCCTCTTCCTTGTCCTGTTCCAGCGCCCGCGCGGCGGCTTCGCCGGCAATGGCGACGAAGGCATCGTGCAGGCCGGCCCGCTCGATCGACAGGCTGAGAATGCCCGCATCGCCTTCGATCAACGCGCGCAGCAGCGGTTCGACCCCGCTGGCCGGCAGCGTGAAATACCAGAACGCGCCCTCGTGCCGCGCATCGGCCGGCAGCGCGGCGCGCCACGGCCCGTCCTGCGCGCGGGTTTCCAGCCGCACCTGCGGCGCCAGCCGGTCGCGCGCGACATCGACAGGGCCGGCGAACGGCACCTTGCCGCCGGCGATGATCGCCACCTGATCGCACAGGCGTTCGGCATGGGCGATGACGTGAGTGGAAAAGATCACCGTCTTGCCGCGTTCCGCCAGCCCGCGCATCATGCGTTCGAGCTTGCCCTGGTTGAGCGCGTCGAGGCCGGAGAACGGCTCGTCGAACACCACCAGATCGGGATCGTGGACCAGCGTGCCGAGCAGTTGCACCTGCTGCGCCATGCCCTTGGACAGCTGGCGGATTGTGCGATCGGCGGCATAGCCCAGGCCGTGCGCTTCCAGCAGTTCGCGCCCGCGCCGGCGCCCCTCCTTCAGCGGCACGCCGCGCAGCGAGGCCAGGAACGCGATCGCCTCGGTCGCCTTCATCGCGGGATAGAGGCCGCGCTCCTCGGGCAGATAGCCGATTCGCCGCGCGGCATCGGTGGGATGATCGCAGCCCAGCACGCGGCGATAGCCGGCGTCGGGATCGATGATGCCCAGCAGCATCCGCAGCGTGGTGGTCTTGCCCGCGCCGTTCGGCCCGAGAATGCCGTAGATCGCACCTTTCGGCACGGAAATGTCCACGCCGTCCACGGCGGTAAAGCCATCGAACCGCTTGACCAGTCCGCGCGCCTCGATCGCCAGTTCCACGCCCGAGGCGTCAACCTCATTGCCCGCCACGGGCCATTCGCCTAGCTCCATCCGCATGCGACGTGGCCTAGACGCTAAGCGATGAACGAGCGGGACAGCAAGCATGGTTAACACCGATGCAATCCTGCTGGTGCAACGGCTGCGCGCCGAAGCCGCCCGGATCGGCTTCGCGGCCACGGGCATCGCCCCGGCCACCGATGACCCCTTGCGCGCGCGCCGCCTGGAGCAATGGCTGGCCGATGGCTGCCACGGCACGATGGAGTGGATGGAAACCCGCCTCGATCACCGGCGCGGCCCTCAATCGCTGTGGCCGGCAGCGCGCAGCGTGATCGCGCTGGGGATGAGCTATGCCCCGGCGGCCGATCCGCTGGCGCTGGCGGACCACCCGGAGCGCGCGCGCATTTCGGTCTATGCGCAGGGTGGCGATTACCACGATACGGTGAAGAAGGCGCTGAAAGGACTGGCGCGCTGGCTGGTGGCCGAAGCCCCCGGCGCGGAAGTGAAAGTCTTCGTCGATACCGCGCCGGTGATGGAAAAGCCGCTGGGCGAGGCCGCCGGTATCGGCTGGCAGGGCAAGCACACCAACCTCGTCAGCCGCAGCCACGGCTCGTGGCTGTTCCTGGGCGCGATCTACACCACGCTGGACCTGCCGCCCGATGCGCCGCACGCCGACCGCTGCGGATCGTGCCGTGCCTGCCAGGACGCCTGCCCGACGCAGGCCTTCCCCGCGCCCTACCGGCTCGATGCGCGGCGCTGCGTGTCCTACCTGACGATCGAGCACAAGGGGCCGATCCCGCACGACCTGCGCGCAGGCATCGGCAACCGCATCTACGGCTGCGACGATTGCCTGGCCGCCTGCCCGTGGAACAGCTTCGCGCAGGCCGCCTCCGCCAACCGCGCGTTCCTGCCGCGCGCCGAACTGGCGGCGCCGCGCCTGGCCGATCTGCTGTCACTGGACGATGCGGGATTCCGCCGCCTGTTCGCGGGATCGCCGATCAAGCGGATCGGGCGCGACCGTTTCGTGCGCAACTGCCTGATCGCGGCGGGCAACAGCGGCGACGTGGCCCTGTTCGGCCCGGTGGCCGCGCTGGTCAACGATCCCGACCCGGTGGTGGCCGAGGCGGCGAGCTGGGCGCTCGACCGCCTCGTATCGGTTATGCCAGTTCCTTGAGCGGCGTGCCGGCGTCAGCCAGCCGGTCGGGCGCGATTTCGGCGCGGGCTTCCACCAGCTTGCGGCCCTGCACGTAGTCCTTGACCATGTTCACGCAATCGAGCGCGACGATGCGGCCCTGCTTGAGGTAGATCACCGAGAAGCTGCGCGTGGCAGGATCGCCGCGCAGCACGGTAGCATCGTGACCGGCGGAAAGGCCCACGGTCTGGAGCCGCAGGTCGTACTGATTCGACCAGAACCACGGCGTCGCCTTGTAAGGCTGCGGATCGCCAAGAATCGACTTCACCGCCGTCGTCGCCATGTCGTTGGCGTTCTGCACGGATTCGAGGCGGATCACCGCACCTTCGGCGAAACCGTTGGCGTGGGCCGCGCAATCGCCGATCGCATAGACATCGGGCAGCGAGGTGCGGCAGAATTCGTCGACGTCCACGCCGTTGCCGCCGGCCGCGCCCGCCGCCAGCAGCGGACCGACCGAGGGGATGATGCCGATGCCGACGATGACGAGGTCCGCCGGCAGCACGGTGCCATCGGCCAGCTTCACGCCGGTCACCTTGGTCCCGTCGCCTTCCAGGCAATCGACAGCCACGCCCGTGCGCAGATCCACGCCGTGCGCGCGGTGCTCGTTCTGGTAGAATTCCGAGAGCGCCTCGCCCGCCACGCGCGCCAGCACGCGCGGCAGCGCTTCCAGCAGCGTGACATGGCAATCGAGCTTGGTCAGCACCGCCGCCGCTTCCAGCCCGATATAGCCGCCGCCGATCACCACCGCGCGGCGCGCGCCGGCATCGAGTTCGCCCATCAGCCGGTCCACGTCCTCGCGCGTGCGGACCGCGTGGACGCCGGCCAGATCGGCACCGGAGCACGACAGGCGGCGGGGATCGCCGCCGGCGGCCCAGATCAGCGTGCCGTAGCCGACCGCGTCGCCAGAGGCGAGCTTCAGGACTTTCGCGGCGGGATCGACCGCCGTCACTTCGTGGCCCAGCATCAGCGTGACGGCCTTGTCGTCCCAGAACTGCGCCGGCCGGATATAGAGACGCTCGAAGGTCTTTTCGCGGGCAAGGTATTCCTTGGACAGCGGCGGACGCTCGTAGGGCGGCTCGGGCTCGCGCCCGATCATCAGGATCGTGCCTTCGAACCCGTTCTGGCGCAGCGCGATCGCGGCCTGCGCCCCGCCATGACCCGCACCAACAATGACGACGTCTGCCTGATCCATCCGAATCCTCCCGATTGCCCGGCGGGATTTGGGGAAAAGACCGGCCGCGTCAACCACTCCGGCGCAAACTTGGCCCCATTTGCGCAGTCTTCCGTCGCAGTGGTCCGCCGCCGTGGTCCTCCGAAGGCCTACCGCGCGAGCAGCCCCCGCGCCTGCCCCGCGATCTGCGCCAGCATGGCCGCGCCAACCAGCGGAGCGGCCTGTGCACGGGCGACGAGCGCACGGAAACTGGCAACCGGCGCGGCATTGCGCCCGGCCCATTCCGCAACGGCCGCCCCCGGACCGGCCGTGCCCGCGCGCGCCAGGAAATCGAGGCGCATCTGCTGGAAATCGCGGGCCAGTCCGGCGGCAAGCAGGCGCTCCCACGGATCGGAAGGGTTGAGACGGCTGGCCGCCTGCTGCGCCCAGTCCAGCCCCAGCCGCTCGCCCAGGTCGGTGAAGGCGCGGGTCAGCGCGGCCGCGTCGATCCCGCTGTCCGCCGCCAGTTCGGCAAGCCCGATCCCGCCGTCCATGTCGGTCAGATGGCGCACGCGCTCCGCCGCGTCGGCAGGCGCCCCCGCTTCGGCCAGTTCCACCGCGATGCGCTGCGATTGCGCGCGCGCCTCGGCGTGGAGCAGATCGGCAATATCGCGCGTCAGCGCTTCGACCCCGCCCGCCAGCCGCGCCACCAGCACGCCGGGCCGTTCCTCGCCCTTGCCCGCGCGCAGCAGGTCCGCGACATGGCCGCGTAGTGCCCGCGCCACGCGTTCGAACAGCATCAGGCGCACGTCCTCCGCCATCGGCGCGCTGTCCAGCAGCGCCCAGGTGGCAGGCAGGTCGAGCAGGCGTTCGGCGGCGGCGAAAGCCGCGGCCACCTGCGCCAGCGTGACGCCTTCCTCCTCGACCAGTTCGAACGGATTGACCGGACCCAGCCGGTTGACCAGCCGGTTGGCCAGCTTGGTGGCGATGATCTCGCGCCGCAGGCGGTGGCCGGTGATGTCCTCGCGGAAGCGCTCGCGCATCGGCGTGGGGAACGCGGCAAGAAGCTGGTCTTCCAGCGCCGGATCATCCACCACCGTGCTGTCCTCCAGCGCGCGCTGCAGCACCAGCTTGGTGCTGGACAGCAGCACGGCGAGCTCGGGCCGGGTCAGCCCCTGCCCGCTGGTGGCGCGCCGCGCGAAGTCCTCGGCACTGGCCAGCCCTTCGGTCTTGCGATCCAGGTCGCCGGCTTCCTCCAGCACGTCCATCAGCCGCGCGAACGAAGGCACGGCCGACGCGCCTGCGCGCTGCGCGATCGACAGTGCCAGCGCCTGCAGGCGGTTGTCCTCCAGCACCAGATGCGCGACCTCGTCGGTCATCGAGGAGAGCAACGCAACGCGTTCCTCCTCGGTCAGTCGCGCGGCGCGCTTGGCCGAAGCCAGCGCGATCTTGATGTTGACCTCGTTGTCCGAACAATCGACGCCGGCCGAATTGTCGATGAAGTCGGTATTGATGCGGCCACCCTGAAGCGCGAACTCGATGCGCCCGGCCTGCGTGGTGCCCAGGTTGGCGCCTTCGCCCACCACCTTCACGCGCAAGTCCGCGCCGTTCACGCGCAACGCATCGTTGGCGTGATCGCCCACATCGGCGTTGTTCTCGGTCGCGGCCTTCACATAAGTGCCGATGCCGCCGAACCACAGCAGATCGGCCGGCGCCTTGAGGATCGCGGCGATCAGCGCCTCGGGATCGAGTTCCTCGGCCTCCACGCCCAGCACCGCGCGCACCTGGGGCGAAAGCGGGATCGCCTTCATCGTGCGCGGGAACACGCCCCCGCCTTCGGAGATCAACGCGGAGTCATAGTCCGCCCAGCTCGACCGGGGCAGCGCGAACAGGCGCGATCGCTCGGCCCAGCTTGCCGCCGCATCGGGATCGGGATCGAGGAACACGTGGCGATGGTCGAACGCCGCCACCAGCTTGAGCGCCTTCGACAGCAGCATGCCGTTGCCGAACACGTCGCCCGACATGTCGCCGCAACCCACCACGCGGACCGGATCGGTCTGCACGTCCACGCCCATTTCCAGGAAATGGCGCTGCACCGAAAGCCACGCGCCGCGCGCGGTGATGCCCATCGCCTTGTGGTCATAACCCTTGGACCCACCGCTGGCGAAAGCGTCGTCGAGCCAGAAGTCCCTGGATTCGGCGATGGCGTTGGCGACGTCGGAGAACGTGGCCGTGCCCTTGTCCGCGGCGACCACGAAATAGGGGTCTTCGCCGTCGAGGATCACCACGCCCTTGGGATGGACCACCTTGCCGCCGACGATGTTGTCGGTGAGCGAAAGCAGGGTGCGGATGAACACCTGGTAGCTGGCCTTGCCTTCGGCCAGCCAGCCATCGCGATCGCGCGCGGGATCGGGCAACTGCTTGGGATAGAAGCCGCCCTTGGCCCCGGTCGGCACGATCACCGCGTTCTTCACGCGCTGCGCCTTCATCAGTCCCAGGATTTCGGTGCGGAAATCGTCGCGCCGGTCGGACCAGCGCAGGCCGCCGCGCGCCACCGGCCCGGCTCGCAAGTGGATGCCTTCCACGCGCGGGCTGTACACGAAGATTTCGCGCCATGGCACTGGCCTGGGCAGGCCCGGCACCAGCGCCGAATCGAGCTTGAACGCCAGCGCCTCGGCCGCGGCCGGGGCGAAGGCATTGGTCCGCAGCATGGCATCGACCAGCGCGCGGAACTGGCGCAGCAGGCGATCGTCGTTGATCGCGGCCACGCCGGCAAGGCCGGTGCGGATGCGCTCGGCCGCCGCGTCCGCCGCCGCCGCGCGATCACCGGCAAAGGCGGGATCGTGCCGCGCGACGAACGCCGCGATCAGCCCGTGCGTCACGTCGGGCGCGTTCTTCAGCGCATCGACCACGGTGGCAATGCCGAAGGACATGCCGCCCTGCCGCAGATAGCGGAACCAGGCGCGCAGCCAGTTCGCCTCGCGCGCGGACAGCCCGGTGGCGACGATCAGCCGGTTGAACGCATCGTCCTCGGCCGCGCCGTTCAGCACGCCGGCCAGCGACGTCTCGATGGCCTCGGCCCGCTCCAGCAACGCCTCGGGCGTCACGTCCGCCGGGTGCGCGACCAGGAAATCGTGGATGCAGCCCAGCCGGCCCTTGTCGAGCGGCGTCGGCACTTCCTCCAGCACGCGGAAGCCGAAGTTCTCCAGCACCGGCACCGCATCCGACAGGATGATCGCGCCCTCGCGCTGGTAGAGCTTGAGCCGCACCCCGCTTTCGCCCGGCTGGCGATAGAGGCGCGCGGCGCGGCGCGGCGCGTTCTCGCCGCCCAGCGTGCGCAGCACGCGGATGTCGCGCGCCGCCTCGCCCGCGCCATAAGCGCCGCGATAGCCGACGGGAAAGGCATCGGCGAACCGGGCGGCGATGGCCGCGGCGCGCGATGGCTCCTCGCCCTTGGCCAGCTCGGCCTCGACCGCGCCTTCCCACCCGCGCACCAGCGCCTGCACCGCGGCATCGAGCGCGGCCTCGTCGGGATCGGCATCGCCATCGCGGATGTCGAGCACGAAGCGGATCAGGGCGAGCGTGCTGCCTTCGACCTGCAGGCTCCAGTCCAGCACTTGCGCGCCGGCGGCCGCTTCCAGCAGATCCTGCACCTGCATCCGCATCGCGGTCGACTGCGCATCGCGCGGCAGCCACACGAAGGCATAGAGGTGGCGGGCCAGCGGCGCGCGAACCAGCGCCAGGCGCGGACGCGGCCGATCGACCAGGCTCATCATCGCGGTGGCGATGCGCTCGATATCGGTATCGGAAAAGCTGATAAGCAGGTCGTGCGGCAGCGCCGTCAGCGCGTGGACCAGCGATTTGCCGGCATGGCCGGTGGGATCGAATCCGAACTTCTCGGTCAGCGCGGCCAGCTGGCTGCGCATCCGGGGCACGCGATCGGGCGGCGTCGCCAGCGCGGCGCTGGTCCAGACGCCGGCGTGGATCGAGAGCGCGACGACCTTGCCGTCCTCGACCTCCGGCACGATGAACAAGTCCAGCGGCACGCGGCGGTGGACGTTGGCGATGCGGTTGGCCTTGACCACCAGCGGCGCGCGCACCGCGTCCTCGTCCTTGCGGCCCGCGCGATCGAACCACGCGAAGGCGCGGTCATAGGAGGAATCGGCGAGCAGCTTGGCGGCGCTGGCGCGGCAGATGCCGAGCGGCGCGGTCTGCGTGCCATCGCGATGGCGCACGACATGGCCCAGCTGGGTGAGCATCCCGTCCGCCAGCCAGCGCAGTAGCGCCGCGCCTTCCTGATCGGGCAGCCCGCGCGCATCGCGCTGCATCGCCGCCTGCATCAGCGGCCAGTCGGCCACGGCGGCGTGGACATCGGCCAGCGTCGCCTTCAGCGCTTCCGCCAGTTCGCGGCGCTGGCGCGCGTCGGCGCGTTCGGTTTCGAGGTAGATCACCGATTCGCGCCGTTCGCCCACGGCCTCGCCTTCGGGCAGCGCCAGCAGCGTTCCCTCGGGATCGCGGCGCACCGCAACCACAGGATGGACCAGCCGGTCGATCGTCAGCCCTTGCGCGGTGATCGTCGCGCTGATCGAATCGACCAGGAACGGCATGTCGTCGTTGATCACGGCAATGCGCAGATGCCGTTCGCCCGACGTGCCACCCACGCTCTCGATCGTCACCGCCGGTTCGGCGCCGGGGCGCCGGCTGGCCGTGGCCAGCGTGAAGCGGACGGCTTCCGCCAGCCGCGCACCATCGAAATCGCCGATCTCGCCCGGCAGCAACGAGGCCATGAAACGGGCGGCCAGCGCGCTTTCGAGCGGGCCGCCGGTAGCAGCGGAAGAAGAGGAAACGTCAGGTGCGGACTTGGTGGCCATTGCTGTCATCCCGCGAGTGGCGGCGTAAAATAATTATGCCGCATTATAATTTTATATCCGCTTCTTGAACGAATAATACCAATGCTACTCCGGCCGACGCCGCAGGGCAAGCCGATGGTTTCGATTGATACCGGTCAGGCCGGTTCTGCCAAACTTTCGGCCGCCTGCATGGTCAGTTCGAGCGAGCGGCGGCGCAAGGCCGGATCGAAGGTGGAGCCGGACACGATCAGTTCGTCCGCCCGCGTCCGCTGCTGGAACGCGGCCAGCCGCTCGCGCACGGTGGCGACGCTGCCGATCGCGCTGACCTGCCGCATGTGCTCCAGCATGGCGAGCGCGGGGGCGGGCAGCGTGTCGCGGTAGCCGGGCACGGGCGGCGGCAGCTTGCCCGGATTGCCGCTGCGCAGCCGCACGAACGACTGGTCCATGGAGGATGCCAGCAGCGCGGCCTCCTCGTCGGTATCGGCGGCGATCGCGTTGATCGCGGCCATGACATACGGCTTGGCAAGTGCATCCGAAGGCTGGAAACGATCGCGATAGAGCGACAAGGCCGCGTCGAGATGATCGGGCGCGAAGTGTGAGGCGAAGGCATAGGGCAGCCCCAGCGCGGCCGCCAGTTGCGCGCCGAACAGGCTGGAGCCCAGGATCCACAATTGCGGCTTCGCCCCCGCGCCGGGCGTCGCCTGCAACGGCACCTGGCGGTCGCCGGCGAACTGGGCCTGCAATTCCACGACGTCCTGCGGGAAGTCCTCCGCCGCGCGGTTCACTTCCTTGCGCAAGGCGCGCACGATGCGCTGGTCCGCCCCCGGCGCGCGCCCCAGGCCCAGGTCGATCCGCCTCGGATAGAGCGCATCCAGCGTGCCGAACTGTTCGGCGATCACCAGCGGGTTGTGGTTGGGCAGCATGATCCCGCCCGCGCCCAGCCGGATCGTGGAGGTATGGTGGCCCACATGGGCAAGCGTGACCGCCACGGCCGCGCCGGCGATCCCTTCCATGCCGTGGTGTTCGGCCACCCAGTAGCGCTGATAGCCGCAGCGCTCGGCCACTTGCGCGAGCAGGGCCGCCTCGGCGAGCGCCTGGCCTACCGTTCCGCCCTCGACCACGGGCACGAGATCGAGGACGGACAGTTTCATGACGGTTTCTTCTCCGGCTGCGTCGCCCCGGACGCAGGGCTGGCGGAAGGGGTGGCCCCTGATGTGGGCGCTGGTCCCAGTTGTTCAAGATAGCCTTTGGCCGTCTTCGCCTCGTCGCTGTCGGGCGCGGTGCGCACCACCGATTCCCAGCTCTTGCGCGCGGCCTCGTCGCGGCCGTCGAGAACCGCGATCACGCCCGCCTCCAGGCCGATGGCCGGGTCGGTCGCGTCGAGGTGCGCGGCCACTTCGATATCGCGTTGCGCGCGCGGCATGTCCTTGTTGCGGCGGGCGAGCGTGGCGGACAGCAGCCAGCCTTCGGCCAGATCGGGGGCCAGCCGGTGCGCCTCGTCCAGCGCGGTCGCCGCTTCGGCGGGGCGATCGAGCGCCACCAGCGCCCGCGCGCGGTCGGTCTGGATATCGCCTAGCGCAGCGTTGTCGGCATAGCCGCGCACCGCCACCGCCTTGTCCAGCCAGACCAGCGCGCGATCGGGATGGCCGCCCGCCAGCGCGGCATTGCCCGCCATCGCCATCAGCGGCACCGCGGCCACTTCCTGCAGCATGGGCACGCCGGCGATGGCATCGGCGAAGGCCTGCTCGGCGGGATCGAACTGCCCCTGCTGGGTCAGGATGATGCCCAGGCACTGGTTGGCGCGCACGCGCTGTTCCGGGTTCTGCCCTTCCGCCAGCCAGCCGCGCGCTTCGGCCAGCCCCATCGCCGGATCGTGCAGCGCCTTGGCGAGGCAGACCGACAGCCGGTCCGGCGCGCGCGGTTGCGGTGGGCTGGCGGGCGCGGGCGAAGGCGCGGAATCGGCGGGGCGATGACGGCGGGGAATCGGCAAGGCGGCGCCTTCCTGGGGCGAGGGGTTGGGGCCGATCTGCATCAGCGCGGTGACTGGCATATGAAACCCGGCAGAAGCGGGAACAAACTGCGAGGTGAACATCAGGATCGGCAGGACCAGCATCACGCTTCCTTCAGGGGGCTTCCGCCACGCCCGCCCCCAGTGCCGACAGCGTATCCAGCAGGATCGCGATGTCGGCGGGGCGCGACAGGCGGTGGTCGCCGTCCTTGATCAGATGCACCTGCACGTCGGCTGAACGCAAGGCTGCCGCCAGCTTCAGCGAAAGTTCCCACGGCACGTCGGGATCGCGCTGGCCGTGCAGCAGCCGCACCGCGCCGTCGAAGGCGATGGTGCCTTCCAGCAGCCGCCGCGCCTGCCCGTCGGCCCAGAACGCCGGATGGGTCGGCGTGGGGTCGGGGCCATAGGGATTGTCCTCGAACACCGGGCGCCCCGCCGCCAGTTCCGCCTTCTGCGCGGCATCGTATCCCCAGTCGGTGAAGTCCGGCGCGGCGGCAATGCCGACCAGCGCCTCGACCGTGCCGGGCAGCGCCTGGGCCACCAGCAGCATCAGCCAGCCGCCCATGCTGGACCCGATCACCACGGCACGGCCGATCGCGTGCGCGCGGACCAGCGCGACCACCTCGTCCCGCCAGCGCGACAGCGTGCCGTCGGCGAAATCGCCCTCGCTTTCACCACAGCCCGAATAGTCGAGCAGCAGGCAGGCCCGCCCCGCCCCGCGCGCCCAGGCCAGCACCGCCTGCGCCTTGCCGCCGGCCATGTCCGACATATAGCCCGGCAGGAACACCAGCGCCGGCTCGGCACCGGGCAGGAAACGACAGGCGATGCGGCGGCCTTCCGGGCCGTCTATCCTTGTGAGCGGAGCGATATCCTCGATCATCGCCGGCAGGGTTAGCCGGAAAGGCCACACAACGCCATCTTAACCCGGCCCTGCTAGCGCGGGATCATGACCGAATCCCGGACCATCGCGCTGCGGCGCTTCGCGGAAAGCCGCGCGGCGCTGGTGCTGCTCCTCGCGCTGTTCCTGCTGCCGCGCGCGCTGCTGATCCTGCTGGAGGTGGAGCCGACATCGGACGCGGCCTGGTACTATTCGCGGGCCGACATGCTGGCCCACGGGCTTGGCTACCTCGGCGATCATGGCGAACCGACCGCCTACTGGCCGGTGGGCTGGCCGCTGACGCTGGCACTGGCGTTCCGCGCGTTCGGCACCTCGATCTGGACGGTCGGCCTGTTCAACCTCGCCTGCGCCGGGGTTACCGCGTGGCTCACGCTCGACCTTGGCCGTCGCCTTTCGGGTTCCGAATTGGCGGGCCGCACCGCGCTGCTGCTGCTGGCGCTCTATCCCAACAGCGCGTTCTACGTGCCGCTGGCGCTGACCGAGGTGTTCTACACCATGCTGCTGCTCGCGGGTTGCCGCCTGCTGATCGCGCGCATGCCGCTGGCGCTGATCGCGGCAGGGCTGGTGTTCGGCGTGGCGACGCTGGTCAAGGCGCAGACCTTGGTCGTCGTGCCGCTGGTCTTCGCCATCGCGCTGGGACGCGCGCCGGGCTTCTGGAAGCGCCTGCCCGCCGCCGTGGCGCAGGCCGCGCTGGTAATCGCGCTGGCCGCCGCCGTGGTCGCGCCGTGGACGGTGCGCAACCACCGCGTGCTGGGCGAATGGGTGGCGATCTCCACCAACGGCGGCATCACCCTGCTGACCGGCAACAACGATACCGCGCGCGGCGGGTTCACGCCCGAAGACCCTGTGGTCAAGGCGCTCGACGCGCGCACCGACCTCACCGAAACCGCCTATGATGCCGAAGCGAAGCGGCTGGGCGTGGCATGGATCAAGGCCCATCCCGCCGCCTTTGTCACGCTGATGCCCCGCAAGCTGGTAAAGCTGTGGGGGCCGGACGGCGAAGGGCTGTGGGCCTACGAGACCGGATCGAAAGCCTGGGCGCGCGCGCCGCTGGCCTTCCTCGCGCTCAGGGCCATCAACCAGCTGTGGTATTTCGCCCTGCTCGGCCTGTTCGCCGCCGCGGCCGTGATCGAGCTGCGCCGGCGCGCGCGCGCCGGGCTACGCCCGATCGACTGGTGGGTGCTGCCCTATGGCATCGCGCTCTATCCCAGCGCGATCGCGATGGTGTTCTCCGGCCAGTCGCGCTTCCACTATCCGGTGATGCCGTTCGTCTGCGTCACCGCCGGGTGGTTGCTGGCCCGCTGGCTGACGGGCTGGCTTGAGCGCCGCGCCAACGCGCCCGCCGTCAATTCCGCGCATGACTTTGCGCCCGTGGCCCGCTAAGAAGCGGCGCATGACGACGCTTCGCGCCATCACCACGACTACCACCACCCCGGGCAACCGGGGGCGGTTTCGCCTGCGCGCCTGACGCCGCAGCGATGCCGCCGCCCGGTTCGGGCGGATGGCGTCTCCTCCCCGACCGGCCTAAAGTTCCTGACGCCGCCCCTTCCGGCGCGCGCGGCCTTGTGCCAAAGCGCCAGACGCTGACAGCCAGAGAGTGCCCATGTCCGAGCTTCTGAAGATCACCCTGCCCGACGGTTCCGTGCGCGAAGTGGCGCCGGGCACCACCCCGGCGGACATCGCCGCCGCGATCGGGCCGGGCCTTGCCAAGGCGGCCCTCGCCGCGCGCGTCGATGGCGAGTTGCGCGACATCACGCGCCCGCTCGAAGCCGACGCGCAGCTCGCGCTCGTTACCGCGAGGGACGAGGTGGACGCGCTCGAACTCGTCCGGCACGATTACGCGCACCTGCTGGCGGAAGCGGTGCAGGCGCTGTTTCCGGGCACGCAGATCACCTTCGGCCCGGCGACCGACGACGGGTTCTACTACGACTTCGCGCCAAAAGACCGGCCCTTCACCGACGAGGACCTGCCCGCGATCGAGGCGAAGATGCGCGCGCTCATCGCCGCCGACAAGCCGCTGCGCCGCGAGGTGTGGAACCGCGAACAGCTGATCAGCCGGTGGAAGCAGCAGGGCGAGACGTTCAAGGCCGAATGGGCCGCCGAACTGCCCGGCGACGAGCCGCTGACGGTCTACTGGTCGGGCGACGACTGGCTCGACATGTGCCGCGGCCCGCACCTCGCCTCCACCGGCAAGCTCGATCCCCAGGCGTTCAAGCTGACGCGCGTGTCCGGCGCCTACTGGCGCGGCGACCAGAAAAACGCGATGCTGAGCCGCATCTACGGCACTGGCTGGCTGAACAAGAAGCAGCTCGATGCCCACCTGCTCCGGCTGGAGGAAGCGGCCAAGCGCGATCACCGCAAACTGGGCGGAGAAATGGACCTGTTCCATCTCCAGCAGGAAGCGCACGGCAGCGTGTTCTGGCATCCCAAGGGCTTCCGCGTGTGGCGCGAGCTCGAGGCCTACATGCGCCGCGCGATCGACGCTGCCGGCTATCGCGAGGTCAAGACCCCGCAGGTGATGGACGCGCGCCAGTGGGAGCAGTCCGGCCACTGGGGCAAGTATCGCGAAAACATGTTCGTGATCCCCGACGAGGTGCCCAACACCGAGGACGATGGCCCGGTGATCTCGGGCGAGGCCGACTGGATGGCGCTCAAGCCGATGAACTGCCCGGCGCACGTGCTGATCTTCCGCCAGGGCATCAAGTCCTATCGCGATCTCCCCTTGCGGCTCTACGAGAACGGCTGCTGCCACCGCAACGAGCCGCACGGCGCGCTGCACGGGCTGATGCGCGTGCGCCAGTTCACGCAGGACGATGCCCACATCTTCTGCCGCGAAGACCAGATCGTCGACGAAGTCCGTGCGTTCTGCGCGCTGGCCGACCGCATCTACAAGGACTTCGGCTTCACCTATGCGATCAAGCTGGCGCTGCGCCCGGAAAAGCGCTTCGGCACCGAGGCAATGTGGGACCAGGCCGAAAGCGAGCTGCGCGACGCGGTGGTGCGCGCGGGCCTCGCCACCGCGGAATACGGCTGGGAGGAATTGCCCGGCGAAGGCGCGTTCTATGCGCCCAAGCTGGAATGGCACCTGACCGACGCGATCGGCCGCACCTGGCAGGTCGGCACGATCCAGTCGGACCGCGTGCTGCCCGAACGGCTGGACGCGAGCTACATCGCCGAGGATGGCGAGAAGCACCGCCCGGTCATGCTGCACCGCGCGATCTTCGGGTCCTACGAACGCTTCATCGGCATCCTGATCGAACACTTCGCCGGCCGGCTGCCGGCGTGGCTCGCCCCGGTGCAGGCGGTGGTCGCCACGATCGTGTCGGAAGCCGACGACTATGCCCGCGATGCGCTGGCCCAGTTACAGGCCGCCGGCATTCGCGCCGAAACCGACCTGCGCAATGAGAAGATCAACTACAAGGTGCGCGAACACTCGCTGCAGAAGGTCCCGTACCTGCTCGTCGTGGGCAAGCGCGAAGCCGAGGAAGGCACCGTCGCCATCCGCACGCTGGGCGAACAGCAGCAGAAGGTGATGCCGCTGGCCGAGGCGATCGCGCTGCTGAAGGGCGAGGCAACGCCGCCCGATTTGCGGTAGGAATAAGGATGACCCCGGGGGCCATCGGCCCCCGGAACCTCCTTTATTCTTGGCGAACAAGATATTCGTGAGCGCCGGCGCAAATGCTATGCTTGCGCGATGCGGTGGATCATTGTCTGCGTTGGGTTCCTGACGGCTTGCACGGCAACGCCTGAGACCGGTGATGGACTCGTGGACGCCGTGGTCGCGCGTGAGCTAGGCTTGGCGACGAGCGCCTGCGTAGCCGTTGGAGGCCCAACGTCTATCGTCAAGCTGGGAGCAGAAGACGGCCCGCCGGCCATGCTTACCGCGCAAGCCGTGAAAAACGCACAGGCACGTCGTGCAGCCCAGGCCATCGCCAAGAGCTGGCACGACGTGCAGGCTGAAAAGCCTCAAATCTATGGCGATGCGCGCAGTGGAAATTGCGCGATGCATGTAAATGGACCAGCCTATTCGGAAGATTTTGCGTTCGTGTCCTACGCTTCGCCAAGCGGCGAAATGGGCGCTTATATTTTCCGCAAAACCGATAGCCGCTGGCAAATCATCGAGCGAGTCAAACTGGGGTATTGGTGAAACCAGACAAGGACGGGGAGCGCGAGGGGTATGCCCCTCGCGTTATTTCACCGGTTTCCTCAGGCTCTCGCCTCGAGCGTATCGTGCTCGACGCCTGTGGAGTTGTGCCGGAGGGCGCTGAGGACGGTATCGACGATCTGGGGGGCGTTGAGGCCGGCTTCGTCGTACTGCTTGT
>NZ_RQSI01000060.1:0-19067 GCF_003856955.1 Novosphingobium sp. LASN5T | reverse complement strand
ACTCAGTACGCCAGCATCGCACATTTCGGAGTCAGTTCACAGACATGGAACCAAACACATGGACTCAAATCCTTGCATCGACTCAGTTTTCCATCCGCGCCGATTCACCGAACACGGCACACCGACAGACAAATAGCGACGCGGCGCCCGAAAGGCCTGCCGATACGAGGATGGGTGATGACCCGCAGCTGACACATGTGACACTGGTCTGGCGCGAGGGCCAGCATGAGGACTGGATCAAATTCGGTAAGCCAGTTGCCGAACGGATCGTCAGCCGTAGCGAGCGAATTGAGAGCTATAAGGCGGGGCAAGTGTTCGCCTTGGTCCGCTGGGCGTCCAACGACTATGGCACCGTCCGTTCAACCTTGGACATCGTACAAGCTGTCAGCTTAGGTGAGCGTTGTGCAACCGTGCCGCAGGTCGACCCCGGCGGAGAGCTGCTGCTTTCGGTCCATGGCTGGCCCAAGGTCGCGCAAGTCTTCCGGCTGATCGACGCCATCGAAACCTCAGGCATAGACCCCTGCGATGTTGCTCCGGAACATTGGCGACACATCCACAACCGGATGGCGGGCCGACTTACACCGCGTGACTACACACCCGCGCGGCACCAAGCCTGGCTCCAGCGCAAGGCACTTCTGTCATGAAGCGGCGCAGCATGATACTTGCAGCCATCGTCGGTTGCGCAACGCTCTCGACGTTGGCCGTGCCCGTCGCGCGCTTCGCCGTGTGGAATGCGACCGCCTCGGTCCCCACCGGGCTCTACGCCATCCGTGGCAGGGCGAGCCTGCACGTCGGCGAGCGGGTCGCCATTGAGCCGCCGCCCGAACTGCGCCGCTTGCTCGCCGAACGGCATTATCTCCCGACAAGCATCCCGCTGCTGAAGCGCATCGCGGCTGTACGCGGCCAGCGCGTCTGCCGTGATGCTTTGAGCATTACGATTGACGACCAATATGTCGGCGCGGCCCGTCCGCGGGACCGTCTGGGGCGCGCACTGCCGACCTGGACCGGCTGCCATGTGCTGCGCACCGGCGAGCTATTCGTGATGAACCCGGCAGCGCCCGACAGTTTCGATGGGCGCTATTTCGGCGTGCTGCGTCTGACCCATGTCATTGGGCGCGCAACCCCAGTCTGGACCGATGAAGCGGGCAATGGCGACCATGTCTGGTTCGCCGACCCGCGCGCCTCCGACACTTCCTCACCCTCAACCCAAGGAGATTGAACCCATGCGTATCGGAACTTTTCGTGCCGCCGGCGGCGGCTACAGCGGTCAACTGCGGACGCTGTCGCTGAGCATTGAGCTGTCACTCGTCCCGGCAGACCCATCGGACAGTGAGAACGCTCCGGACTTCCGTGTGGTTGCTGGCGAAGATGCGGACGGGCGCGAAATCGGCGCAGGCTGGAAGCATGTCGGGGAGAAGGCAGGCGACTATGTCAGCTTGCAGATCGATGATCCTGCGTTTTTGCAGCCGCTGCGGGCCAACCTTTTCAAGGGCGATGACAACGGCCATGTTCTGGTTTGGTCGCGTCCCGCGCGGCGCGAAAAGGCCAGCTGAGCCATGCAGCTCCGCCGCCTCAGCTTCGCCGCTTTGGCTGCGCTCGCTTTGTTCGGTGCCGCGCCTGCCTTTGGGCAGGACGCTGCCGACCCGACAGCGCCGCGCACCGTCGACATTGCAGCGTACGTTGCTGAGGCATCGCTGCGTTTCGGCATCCCGGAACAATGGATCTATGCGGTCATGCGGGCCGAGAGCGCTGGCCGGATCGGCGCGGTGTCGTCGGCCGGAGCGATGGGTCTGATGCAGCTCATGCCTGGAACCTGGGCGCGTCAGCGCGCCCGGTTCGGTCTCGGCAGCGACCCGTTCGACCCGCGCGACAACATCTTGGCTGGGACCAGCTATCTTCGCGAAATGTATGACAGTTACGGTGCTTATGGCATGCTCGCCGCCTATAATGCAGGACCCGGGCGCTATCAGGAGTGGCGCGATCGCGGTCGCCCGCTTCCCGCAGAAACCCGCGCTTATGTCGCAAAGATCGCACCGATGCTGCAATCGGACAACACGGCCACTGTCGTCGCCAGCATGTCGCCTGTGCCGCAAGTGCGCATTGCGTGGACGCAAAGCGGGCTGTTCACGGCGCGAACTGCCGCGACCGAGGCACCGCCGAACGCGGACATAAGCGAAGAAACGGCGGCTGCGCCACCTGCTTCGCTGCGTCCGCATGGCGGGCTGTTCGTCCCTGTCTCGGGGAACCGCGACCAGTGACGGGCCACCTCCCTTTCTGGCGCGTCATGGCGTGGACTAGCGCAATATTGTGCGGAAGCGGGGTTGCAGGAAAGGATGGGTCAGGAGGATGGCAAGATGAAAGCGGAGCCAGCCGCCGAGGTGTGGGGCCGCAGAATTGCGGGATTTTCACAGCCAGCCGCCCTGCCCCATGGCTGGCTCCAGTCTCGATAATTGTCGCAATTCCGCCGTTCAACGAGCCAGCCGCTGTATCGCATCGCTTGACCTCATGAGTGATGACGATCTGGAAATCAGGCCTGGGCGCATCCGAGATCGCAGTTCCGGCCAAGGCAAAGCGCGCACACTCAAAGCCCAACTGCGGGCACTTGCCAACCGGTCAGGCTGCGGCGGCCGGGCGGGTGGTTCCGCATCGCGACGTAGCACAGGTCGCCTTGCCCGAGGCCGCATCGCAAGCCTGCAGGCAAGCTCCCGCGCAAGTCAGCGCCGTGTGATCGTCAAGGCGAGGATCGTGCGGCATCGCGGGGCTCGCTTCACTGCCGCGCCGCTGGCAAAGCACCTGACCTATCTCAAGCGCGATGGCGTGACCCGCGACGGGAAGGATGCGGCGCTGTTCGGCAGCGGCGACGAGACCGTCGACGGCGGAGCCTTCGCCGAGCGCTGCGCCGATGACCGTCACCATTTCCGTTTCATTGTTTCGCCCGAAGACACGGCCGAACTGGCCGATGTGCGGAGCTTTACCCGAGACCTGCTGAGCCAGATGGAAAGGGATCTTGGCACAGGTCTCGACTGGGTCGCCGTTGACCATTGGAACACCGACAATCCCCACATCCACATTCTGGTACGCGGCAAGGCCGACGATGGCCGCGACCTGGTTATCGACCGCAGCTACATCAGCGAGGGCATGCGGGCTCGTGCCGCGCAGCTGGTGACCATGGAACTGGGCGCACGGACCCAGCAGGACATTGATCGAAGCTTGGCCCGCGAGGTGCAGGCCGATCGCTGGACCGGTCTTGATCGCCAGCTGCAAACGCTTGGTGACGGCCTCGGCGGCGTAGTCGACCTGCGCCCCGATCCGCAGCGGATCGCCAACCCGGCCAACCAGCATCTCATCGGCCGCGCCACAAAACTCGAACGCATGGGCCTGGCAGACAAGATTGCGCCTGGCTGCTGGCGGTTGAAGCCAACACTCGAGCAGACTTTGCGGGAGCTTGGCACCAGAGGTGATATGATCAAGAGGATGCACCGCGCCATGACCGGGCACGGCCTTGCCGCTGAAGCGGGTCGATTTGCCCTTCATGATGAAAGGGCGAGCGAGCCCGTCATCGGGCGACTGGTCGAGCGCGGCCTGCACAATGAGTTGACCGGTCAGGCCTACGCCGTGGTCGATGGCGTGGATGGCAGGGTCCATCATTGCAAATTCTCCGACATCGACATGACCGGTGATGCTGCGCCGGGCGCAATCGTCGAGCTTCGCTCCTGGACTGACCGGCGCGGCCGCGAGCAATCCTCGCTCCTGACCCATTCCGATCGCGATCTTGCTACCCAGGAGCGCAGCCGCGGAGCCACCTGGCTCGACAAGCAATTGATTGCATCGGAGCCGCTGCCGCTCGGTCCAGGCTTTGGCAGCGAAGTCGAAGCAGCGAAAACGCGCCGGCTCGATTATCTGGAAAGCGAGGGTCTTGCCCAGCGGCGCGGTGACCGCTTCGCCCTGTCCCGCAATCTGCTTGGCACCTTGCGCGAGCGCGACCTTGCCGACGCTGGTGCAGCACTTTCGCGTGAACATGGCTTGCCACACCGCCAAAGCCGATCATCCGGTGAGATGTCAGGCGTCTATCGCCAACGCATCCAACTCGCTTCGGGCCGCTTTGCGATGATCGACGATGGCCTTGGGTTTTCGCTAGTCCCCTGGTCAAAGCAGCTCGATCGGCATCTCGGGCACTATGTGAGCGGCCAGCCGCGGTCTGGTGGTGGCATCGAATGGACACTGGGCCGAAGCAGGTCGATCGAGATATGATGTGGCAAGCTGACCGGTACCAGTCCAATCTTGACAAACGCACCATGTGATGCGTATGTTCGCGTCAGGAGAAACGACCATGGCAAGCGCAGCAATCACCCATCAAACGGCCCCGGCAGCAGCAGGCCTGCAGACCTTTTCGAGCGACGGCGACCGCAAGCGTCTGACCGGCGCGGCGGTCAAGGCCGTGTTGCGGCTCGTCGATGCCTGGGGTGGCAGCAATGCCGAAGGTGCCGCGCTGCTCGGCGTGTCCGAGAGCACATGGGACCGGATCAAGGCCGGCAAATGGGATGGCACCTTGAGCCAGGACCAGCTGACCCGTGCCTCGGCCTTGATCGGTGTGTTCAAGGGGCTGCACCTGCTGTTCGCCGATGCGATGGCCGACCGTTGGCCGCGCCTACCCAACCGGGCGCCGGTGTTCGGCGCGAAGTCGCCGGTCGAAGCGATGATCGAAGGCGGTATCCCCCGGATGCTTGAGACCCGGCAGTATATCGACGCTCTGCGTGGCGGGCTCTGAGCCGCAGTCTGCGCTGCCGCTGGTGCGTGAGGCGTTCCCCCGCACCATCAGGCTTGTGGCGAGCGCGCGGCTGCGCGAAGCCGTACTCGCGCCGCTGGCCGACGACCCCGACGAGTTGGCGCTGCTCGCCGAGATCGAAGGCGCGACCAGCGGGCGGTTAGTTGCCGAGGAACGCGGGCTTGGCGCACTCAGCCCCGAAGAACTGGTTCATGGCGTGCCTCATGCCCGCTTCATCAATGCCAGCTTCGCCTATGCCAAACCGCGCGAGCCGATGCGCTTCAACCCTGCAGACCGCGGCGCTTGGTATGCGGCGCTGGCGGTTGAAACATGTATTGCCGAAGTCGGGCACCACCTGACTAAGGCACTCGCTGACGCAGGCGACTTCAACGCGGTCGTTGAATATGGCGAAATGCTCGCGAGTATGGCCGGCGTGTTCGTCGACCTGCGCGAGGCAGCGGATCATCCCGCGCTCGATGCCGACCCCGCGACCGGTTATGCTGCTGGCAATGTTCTCGCCGCGCAGGCGCGAGTCGAGGGCCACAATGGCATCATCTACCCCTCGGTCCGCCATGCGGGCGGCACCTGCATCGCCGCACTATGGCCGAATGTCGTGCAGTCGGTGGTGCAAGGCGCGATGGTTCGGCTGACCTGGTCGGGCACGCCGGATTATACCTGGGAGCCGATCTAGCAATCTGCGCCAGCCTGTCCGTTTCTACGCCAAGGGCTGCAAGCCCCAACTCCCCCCTTGCCAACTTCTCCAAAGCTCACCGACGTAAGCGTGAACGATGCGGAGTTGCGCCATGTCGGCTGCCAAAATCCTGTGGGGTCAGATCCTCGCGGTGCTGATCATCATTGTTGCGAGCGTCTGGTCCGCAACCCAATGGACAGCCTCGGCGCTTGGGTTCCAGCCAGAACTCGGTGCGCCCTGGTTCCGACTGTTCGGCCATCCGGTCTATCGCCCCTATGACCTGTTCTGGTGGTGGTTCTCCTATGATGCCTACGCTCCGCAGATTTTCGACACGGGGGGAATGATCGCCACCTTGGGCGGGTTCTTGGCAATCGTGGTGGCCATCGCGATGTCCGTCTGGCGCGGCCGCGAGAACCGCAACGCCAACACCTATGGCACTGCCCGGTGGGCAACCCGCGATGACATCCGCAAAGCCGGATTATTGGCCGACAGCGGGGTTGTGCTCGGACAGTTCCAGAACAACTATCTTCGCCACGACGGGGCTGAACATGTTCTGTGCTTTGCGCCGACACGCTCCGGCAAAGGCGTCGGCCTCGTGATCCCGACCCTGCTGACCTGGTCAGGCTCGGCAATCGTGCATGATATCAAGGGCGAGAACTGGGATGTTACTGCCGGTTTTCGCAGCACGTTCAGCCGCACGCTGCGTTTCGATCCAACCAGTCTTGAATCGTCCGCATACAATCCGCTGCTGGAGGTGCGCCGCGGCCTCAATGAGGTGCGCGACGTGCAGAACATCGCAGACATCCTGGTCGATCCCGAAGGCAGTCTCGAGAAGCGCAACCACTGGGAAAAGACCAGCCACGCGTTGCTGGTTGGGGCCGTCCTTCATGTGCTTTACGCCGGCGCTGACAAATCGCTCGCTGGCGTTGCGGCTTTCCTCTCCAACCCCGACGAGACCATTGAGAACACGCTCTATGCCATGATGGACACCCCGCATCTGGGTGAAGCAGGCCCGCACCCGGTCGTTGCCAGCGCTGCGCGCGAGCTGCTCAACAAGTCTGACAACGAGAGATCAGGCGTGCTGTCGACCGCCATGTCGTTTCTAGGCCTCTATCGCGATCCGGTTATAGCAAAGGTCACCAGCCATTCGGATTGGCGGATCGCCGATCTCACAAGCGGCCGACCGACTTCGCTCTATCTGGTCGTGCCGCCGTCCGACATCAGCCGGACCAAGCCACTGATCCGCCTGATCCTCAATCAGATCGGCCGCCGCCTTACAGAAGAATTCGATCCTGCGACCAAGCGCCAGCGTGTTCTGCTCATGCTGGATGAGTTCCCTGCCCTCGGCCGGCTCGATTTCTTCGAAAGCGCCCTCGCCTTCATGGCGGGCTACGGCCTCAAGGCTTTCCTGATTGCACAGTCCCTGAACCAGATTGAGCGCGCCTACGGGCAAAACAATGCCATCCTCGACAATTGCCATGTTCGCGTTGCCTTCGCGACCAACGATGAGCGCACAGCCAAACGGGTCTCTGAAGCTCTCGGCACGACCACCGAGCAGCGGTCGATGAAAAATTATGCCGGGCACAGGCTCTCACCCTGGCTTGGTCACCTGATGATCTCACGATCTGAAACGGCGCGCGCACTCCTTACGCCGGGCGAAATCTTGCAACTGCCGCAGACCGACGAGGTCGTGCTCTCGTCAGGGGCACCGCCGATCAAGGCGAAGAAGGCCCGCTACTACGCTGATCGGCGGCTGCAGTCTCGAGTGTTGCCCGCACCCGAGAACTGCGGCCAACCCGCCGAGGCGCGCGCAACCGATGACTGGAGTGCTCTGCCCCCTATCGAGCCAGACCCCAAGTCATCTGAAGACGGTAGTCGCAGGATCGATCCTGCCAATGGCGGCTTGCGGCGCGAGCCTGACCTGCCCGAACATGTCGAAGTGGTTGCGCGGCCCAAGTCTCCTGCAGCGGAATTCGACTTTGCCGAATCTGACGGCGCAGACACAGACCAATCAGCCGCAAACAACGACCACATCCGGCGCACTATGGAGCGCGGCGCCCGACAGGCCTCGCTCGACCTCGGCGACGGGATCGAACTGTGAAGCTGAAGCGTACGTTTCGGCTGCCGCCTGATGTGATCGACCAACTTGCCGAATTCGCGATGCGGAGGCGTGTCGGCCAGCCCGATGTCGTGGAGGCCGCTCTTCGGTCATTCATGTCGCCTGACAACCCTGAACAGCTCGAAGCGGCGCTCAGCCGCCGCCTTGACCGCATCGACCGGCGCCTCGGACAACTCGATCAGCAAACCGAGATCACCACAGAGGCGTTGGCATTGTTCGTGCGGTTCTGGCTTACCGCCAATCCGCCCCTGCCCGATAGTGGCCTTGCCGCGGCGCAAGCGCAGGGCAAGGAGCGGTATGAGGGGTTTGTTGAAGCACTCGCGCGCCGATTGGAGGGACGGTCCCGGTTGGGCGATTTTCGACTCTAAAACGACCTCTCCTCCCGCTGATAATTGGGTCGCTCTGCCATTCAGCTAAGCGTTGACGCTGCCAAGCCGTCAACCAAGAGGAGGCGGAAGGGGCATACGAGGCGGAGCGGTGCGCCACATCAGCGCGACTTCTTCTTCCGTCAGGCCGTAGGCACGCTCAACCATGGCCGCGAGGGCGCGTTCGTGGGCGAGCAGTTCGCCGCGCGCGGTGCGGGCGGGTTCGGCGGTTTCGGCAAAGGCATCGCGGAGCTGGCGCAGCTGGGTGGGCGTCAGCGACTGGCGGCGGGGCAAAGCGGCACGGACAGCGGCAATGAAGCCATCGCTGTCGAGGAGGCTGGCTTGGCGGAGGGCGGTATTGACCTGCACATTTGAAAACTCGATCTGAAGCCAATCGGCCAATGACGATTCCGCACGATTTATCGCATCCTGCGATTGCTTTGCCAGAGCTACCAATTCCGCGACACGATCTCGCTGATCATCAGCCAGCGGTGGAATTGGGAAGTTCCTCACGTACGGAATGTCGAGTGCCAACGCCTCGTCCTTCTTGTGCGGGAACTTCTTGAACATGAAGTACCAACCGGTTGGGGCATTCATGCAAACCTGTAGCCAAAGGTCCGTGGTCGGCAATATCAGAGCCGAGTCATTCAGGAGGTTGTCGCCATTATCGGCACAGATTTGCGCGTAGAACGCAATGCGCCGGATGAGTATTTTGGGCTCGTTGAACCGCTCATGATAATCGACGGAGTCTTGAATTTCATACCATTTGTAGGTCCCTGCTTTCCTTCCCGGCCATTCCGCCCCCTTTGTCGGAGGCACCCAGTTCTCCGGCTTGGGTTCCAGCTGAGTGCGGTAGCCTTGCAGATGCCTCAGGACGCTGGGGTATTGTTCAATGTCGACTCCACGCCGAGCAAAGATCATCCACAGCCCTGCCCATTCGGGCGACCAGCGGCCAATATCCTGCCCACGCAGGTAGGGCTTGATGATCTCCGATGCCGCCGGATCGTCACGGACCAGTTGGTCACGCGTCGCAGTATCGATCAGGAAGGCTTCGTTGAAGCCGGTCTTGATCCCGTAAAGCGGGCTGACCCCGGCATATTCGGACAGCGGCACGCCGCGCTCGCGGATTTTGCGCAGCAGCGCGGCGACATCCGGCGGCTCCAGCACCCAGGGCTCTGCTGTCAGGTCTGATCGCGCTGCCCGGTAGGTCGCGGCATCCACCGCCAGCGCCAGCCCTTCACGCGGAACCTCGTCACGCGGGATAACGGCCAGATCGAACTCTTCGGGCACGTCCTCGCCGAGCGGCTTGCGCACGCTGATGACGCAGGGGAAAACATCTGCATCAGGAAACAAATGCTTGGCATGGCCGAAATCGGCGAGGAATTCGATCCAGACATCTTCGGCGAACAGTCGCCGCAGTTCCTCTGCATAGCCAGTCTTAAGCCATTTGTTGGTAACGACATAGCCCATCCGCCCGCCGGGCCGCAGCAGCTTGATCCCCTGTTCATAGAAATAGACATAGAGGTCGGCCGTGCCAGCATAGGTCGAAAAGCTCTTGGCGAGCGCGGGTTTGATCGCGCTGATTTCTTCCTGCCGGACATAGGGCGGATTGCCGATGACGGCATCGAAGCCGCCGGTGCGTGCGTTCGATGAAAGCTCTGCCCAGACACCGGGAAAAGCGATTTCCCAGTTGAAGAAATCTTGCTGCGCCACATGGCCCAGCGCATCACCAATGATCCCGCTGGCCATTGTGCGGCGGCGATCATCGGGCCTGACTTCGGGCATCAGGCTGGCCTGTGCCCCGTCATCGCTATCGCCGTCCATGATCGCTAGATCGCCGCTGGCGATACGGCTCGGGTCGCCGAAGCTGCCTTCGAACACCAGCTTCAATGCTTCGGCCCGATCGAACTTGCGCTCGGCCTCTGCGGCGCGGGTGACGGCGCGGTCGATCCGTTCGATTTCCTTGGCCTTGGCAGCTTTTTCCTTGTCAGTCTTTTCAGGCATGGCGGCGATGCGTTTATCGCCATCGGCGCGGATTGCTGCTGCTGTCTCGCGCGGACGCTTTACGTTGGTTTCCAGCACGCCCATCAGATCGTCCGCTTTGACCAGCGACAGCAGGGCATTCAGCGGGCGGCTCGATTCCGCGACGGTGCCGAAGAGCTGCTTTGATTGGTGCACTTCGGTCAGGTCGGTATCGGTCAGCCCCTCAATGGTTTCCATATGCCGCACGACATTGGCCAGCGGGGCAAGATGATTGTTGGCGATCAGCGATCCGCGCGCCTGTAACCAATCCATTGTTGGGCGCACCCATCCGCCCAGCACAGAATTGCCGCAGCGCAGATGGTGATCGAGGAAAGACAGCGGTGCGCCGACTGTGAAGCTGTGTAGCCAGAGCGAGACCTTGGCCAGCTCAACCGCCATGCGGTTGAGATCCACGCCGTGGATGCAGCGTTTGAGCACCATGCGCCGGACGATGTGGCGGTCCTCGAGCTGGTCCTCGACAATCGGCCAGCCATGGTCGCGCGCGTTGGCTAGGATGGCTTCACGCAGGCCAGCAATGTTTTGAACCAGCGGCGACGCATAGCTATCGCCCGCAATTTCCTCGGCGTCCCCAATCGCGGTCAGCACTTTGTCCGAGAGCCAATCGACCAGGCTGACCAGAAAATGCCCGCTACCCATTGCGGGATCAACAATCCGCAAAGAGAGCAGCGCCATCGCTGGATCATGCTGGGCGAGTTCCGCGCCTTTCAGCCCTTGTCCGTGGGCCGCCTCAAATGCTGCCCGTTTTTCCGCAACTACCGGGCCGACCGTTTTCTCAATAATCAGCGAAACCAGTGGCTCGGGTGTGTAATAGGACCCGGAACGATGGCGGGCCTGATTGTCGGCTCGCGGCTTGACGCTGCGGGCCTCAAGATCTGGCTCCACGCCATATTCGAGGATGGATTCATAGATTGAACCCAGCTGCTGCACCGAAAGATCGCGATAGTTGATGTAACGCAGTCTCCCGTCTTCGCGGCGGTGCGACAGTGCCAATATGACTTCAGCCAACACGGTGTCGGGCAAGCGGATACGCGAGAGCAGCGGAGATTCCGCCGCATCGAATAGGCCACCATTATAGGGCGGGATGCCAAGGCTGTCGTCGCCCTCGGCAATAGCCCCGAAGATCGTTTCGAGCCGCGACCAGTAGGCGTGGCTCCGCTCCAGGGGCTTGCGACCCTCATTATCCAGTTGCTCGATTTCCTGCCGCAGCCGGGTGCGACAATAAGGCGAATAGGGGCCAGTCTCATCGGGCAGAAGATTGCGGTCTTCGGCATAGAGAATGAACAACAGCCGGTAGAGAAGGAACAGCGCGGAGGAGCGCACTTCCTCTGCATAGGCCGCATTGATCTCGGCAGGTCGATTGGGGTCGGCCAAGGGAATCGCTGCGATCAACTTGGGAAACACGTTCGAGAAGACGGTTTCGGCGAGATCCTTTCGGACACGCTCTTCCCAGCGTTTCGTTTCATCAAGCGCGATTAGATGGAAGCTGCGGCCTTGGTCGGTCGGCAGGAACGCCTCACGCCCGAACGCTAGAACGAACAGGCGGAAGGCGTGTTCGGGGGACATGCCGACGTCAAAAAGTTCGGGTGTGCAACCAGGCAAACCGAACAGCTTGCCAAGGTCGATCTCGAAAAAGTCTTCGGCAACCGAAAGCGCGTTTTGGTAATACAGTCGCCAATTTCGCCCGTTGGTCAAAATGCCCCATGGCATCCGGCCTTCGGTAACCACGCTGGCACGCTGCAGGTAGTGCATGATTTGGGTGGACGGGACACCTTGATCGCCCGTGCCTTGCCGATCGAGCGGTCGCCCCCAGCGCTTGGCCTCCACTAGCGCCGAGCCATGGCGGAACCGCTGCCACGGCTCCAGCCCACTAGCGGTGGCATCGGCATCTGCATCGGGAAACAGCAGCGCATCCGGCACATCTTTGCGCCCGCGGACGGTAAGATTTTGCTGAACCGAAATATGATCCCAGCCCAGCAGCCCAAGTAACGGGTAAATCAACTTCTGCTCGGTATCGGCCTCGGTGGGATTTTTGCGCTTTAGAAGTTCATCGAGCAAATGGCGTGATTGCGCCCACAATTGCGTAATTCGAGCATCATCCAGCGCCTGCCACTGCGGCGTCGCCGTGACCCCTTCCGTCAGCCAATCTGTTGTGAATAAAGCACCTTGATGCACCCGCCGCCTCCCGTCAGCCCGAGCTAGCCAGTTTTGACGGAGGAATGAAGCGATTCCTTGGCGGGGAGGTTCAGGCGTAGATTTCATCGCGCTGCGATGCCTAGCGAATTGTTATTGTCAGACGACATCTCGTATGATTGGCGCTATGCAAAATGCGATTGGGGACATCGACGGCAGGCGCCAACTTTCCTGCCGTACAGCTACCCCTTCATGAGTTATGAAAGCGGCCGTCCGTTCATCTCGAAGTTGGCTAGGGGGCATACGATCGGTAGGTTTCCGTCGCGGATCGTGTGCGTCTGGTCGTCATTGGACAGCTGCCGCTCAACCGCGGTGCTACAGAACGTAAATGCTGAGGCGCGATTATGAGCTTTTCGCCAGTAGAAGTTAATCGCCTTGTTGTACAATGAACTTACAACCGGCATCTCAGAAGGCGACCTTACCGGCAGGAGAAAGTTCTTGAAGCGTAGCATGACTGCCCTCGTAATCGGCAATGCCGATTATCCAGACGGCCACGACTTGATGAACCCGGTGCACGACGCCGACGACTTCGGCGCTAAGCTAAAAGGCTATGGGTTCGAAGCGATCGTTGTGACCGACTGCACTGCGAAGGAAATGGAGAAGAGCCTTAAACTGTTCCGCGCGTCACTCGATAAGCATGATGTCGGTCTGTTCTTTTTTGCCGGACACGGCATGCAGATCGAGGGAAGCAACTATCTGCTAGCGCTTGATACGGACATGGACAGCGAGACCGACGCCAAGCACAGCTCGCTTTCATTGGATAAGGTCGTGGACGTGATGTCGAAGTCAACGGCAGCAACGAAGATTATCATTCTTGATGCGTGCCGCAATAACCCCTGGGAGCGCAAGTGGCAGCGCAGCGCCGCGACCCGCGGCCTCGCCTCTGTCTATGCGCCCAAGGGAACAATTATCGGCTTCGCGACGTCGCCTGGCGAGACCGCAGGCGACGGCGATGGTCGAAACGGAACCTACACGGCCGCACTGCTTGACCACATTGACGCGCCCGACTGTTCTATAGAAACGATGTTCAAGCGCGTTAGAAACACGGTCGCCGCTGCAACCAAGAGCAGGCAAACTTCGTGGGAGCATACATCGCTTGCGGGCGAATTCTACTTCAACATGAGTCTCGGCAAACTTATCACCGAATATGATGGAACGGCACTGGCAGACGGGCTCTTCGTCCTCGACGTCGCGAAGAAGTCGCACAAGATCATAGCGGGACTGAAGACGCACGACTGGTACAGGCAAAACCCCGCATTGGCACTCCTTACGCCCGAGGCGGCCAACAAGATGGCCCCAGACAGCCTTTTCGTGCTCGGTCGCAATATCTATCAGGCCGCATGTGGGACGTCGGCCGCAGCAACATCGTATGTTAACGACTTTGTCGCGAGAACCGCGACCTATGAAGAGGCGAAGCGCAAGGCAATTCTGGACGGCATGCTGTTCGAGATTTTCTTCGACGCTTCGGGAAAGCTTCGAACCAAAATCAAGAGCAAGTTCTTCGACACGGTGTTCGATCTGCAGCGCGTCCCCACCTTCAGGACCAGCTTCGATTTCATTGCTGATGCGTTAATCGCTGCCAATGCCGACTACCATGTTGTCCCCGGTAAGGGCCAGGATCTGGCAGTAACGATTTCGACCATTCAGAAGAAGAGTGGCCCGCGCGTTGACGCGATCTACATCGGCGGTGTCGACGTCCTGAAAGTTAGCGATGACGCGTGGGACACCGACGAAGGCGACCCCATTTACTTTGCAATTGCACCAAACGAACTCGCTGAAAGGTTGTCAGAGGACTTAGCGGTGCCCGCGCGCAATCTCAAATTGACTTACTCGCCAAATTCGGCGGCGAAAGAACCGGTGCTGCGGATTGCGCTAGGCTGGACCGTACGCAAGTAAGCTCGGCATCGCCCAGCCCGCCACGTTCTCATGATGCCAGCACACACCTTGGGCTGAACGCGGACGCCTTACACCAGTTTAATGGTATGCGTGAAAGCAAGCATGAGAATAAGTCCTAAAGATCCCGAATGGACGGCGCCGAAGACCGGATGGGATTGGCGCGACGACAATGTGCTGCTCGCCAGCGCATGGCTCGCAGAGCTTGTCCAGCGTCGAACCTGGCACCAGCGGCTTGAAGCGACCCGCGACCGCTTTCTTGCGGCGAAAGAGAGCTGGGCGCGTGGCAATCCCGTCCCATTCTATGATCCGGCGGATACTGCCGCTTGGTACGTTTTCCAGGCTAATGCTTACGCGGCGGATCGCCTGAACTGGGTGCCGGAAGAAGCGGTTCGCATGGTGCCGACCTTTACCCGGATTGGCGAGGAATTGACCACGCTGCTTTCGATTGGCGGCGCCGAAGACCGGGCCGCCCGGCTGATGAACGCCGATCGGAGCCAGCCCGATGGCGGACTGTTCGAGCTGCTGGTCGCGCTTGCATACCGACGGGACGGTTGGAATACAGTCTTTGTCCCTGAGCGACCCGGAGTCGCCAAGACCCACGACCTCAATGTTAGCAAGGGGCGGCAGCGCTGGGCTGTTGAGTGCAAGCGTATGGACCGTTCGAGTTACGATGCGCGGGAACGTACTCGCGGCCAGGTTCTGGCTCAGCCCGTCCATCGGCTTTCGCTAGAAGCCTATCGGTCAATCTACATGCAGGTCGCGTACGATGCCGAGCTAAGTGCGATCCCTGACGATTACCTTGCCCGGCATGCATCGGACTATCTGAACGGCGTTGGGCCGAATTATTGGCGCGATGGCCATGGCATAGGCACTATCCGCGAAATTGACTGGTCGCTGGCGCATCGCGTTCTTGCCAAGGACGAGGTTTACTACGGTTCGAGCAGAATGATAGAATTGCTTATCGGCCAGTATGACCACGACTTCGCGCATTCAATGGCCGGGAAGTGGCGACCGAGCCTCAGCCGTCCATTCTGGGCGGACATGGTCTATCACGCCAGTGTTATTGGGTGGCGTAATCAATCGCGGGAGGCGATCCGCCAGAAGGCGCGGCATTTCCGATCAACAGTGGCGAAAGCGGCCGCACAGCTTCCCAAGGATCGGCCCGGTGTTGTTCATGTCGGCGTTGAATCCTGGGCGGGTGGCACGGCTGTCGGCGTCCGACATTTCCGCAACAAGCTTGAGATGCTCGACTTCGATCCGGGCGATACGCGCCTGCGATGGGTCTACGGCGAGTATGTTGCGCCTGAAGTCACAACACGGTCGGATGAGAGCTGGGCGATCGAGGAAACCTCGGCCTCCTATCGCGTAGGACGTCATGGAACACGCGAGCCGCTACCATATCACATGCTGCTGACTCCCGAGATCAAGATCAATCGCGGCGTCCACTGGGATCCGGCCAGCCAGTATCCGCTCGACCGATCATAGTCGGGAGCCCCGCCTCAGTCTCGCCGCTGACCGAACTGGGCACAGCGGACTACGCCGAGGGATCAGTCGGCAAGCGGCCTACTTGCTTAAGGACGTCCGAGACCTGGCGGCAATACTCGGGGTTGGCGGTCAGGAAATCTTGGATCGAATGCCGAAAGGGTGGCGGGCTGCCGTGGAGCGATCCGTTTTCGTGCAGCCAGTCAACGACCGGCAAGAAGCCGTGGAGTTCGTTGGCCGACTCGTATCGGCCGTTATCGACCGCACTTTCCATACTCAGCCTCGCCCAGACGACGTCACCATAGACCTGGTTTATCGTTGCTCGTGCATCGGCCGGGCAGGTCTTGCCGTCCCAGGTATAGTATCCATGCAGCCCCTTGAGCACGGTGTCGCCTACGCGTACGATGATCTCGAAATAGCCTAGCATTGTTTGCTTATGCGACTGAGCTTGGTGGATTGCATACGCCAGATGCTTTTTGTCGAAGGCGTGCAAATCGACGCTAACGTCGCTACCCGAAAGCCGCTCCAGATACGCGCGCGCCGCCTCATGCCAGACCGGCTCGAACGCGATGAACCCGAGGAAAGCGTCCGTTGCCATCTTCCACGACGTTGCAACGGCAGGCGTGACAGTCGCGCGGTAGCTGTGCCGGTTCGGTCGCTCGCTCCCCCCGAGCGGTGACACGGCCAAGGCCGCGCTCAGGATCCTGGCGTCATCGTTGATGAATTCGAGTTTCGGCCAGTCGCCGACCCGTTCAACGCGATGCAGCGCGTAGCGCTCCTGCAGCGCATGGAGCATTTCCGGGTTTCCGTGGGTCCAGCCGTTGGCAAATTCTGGAAGCTGATCGTGCGGGACGTCGCCAATCCAGCCCTTCGCATCTGCTTCGGGCTCCCAGCCGCGGGCCGCATAGGGGAAGTCCTCCCCGATCCGTTTGCCAATTATCGCCTCGATGCGATCGTGGACTCCGTCCGGCACGCGCCATACACAAATTATCATGGGATAGGGCGATCGTCCCGCTCCCAGCGGCTCCTTGGGTTCGAACAGCAGCAGGGCGAGCCGCACGAACTGCAATCGAGATGCGCGTGACCTGATAAAGGCGACGTAGCGCTCCCGCGGCTCGCTTGTGTCGAACCAAATCAAGTCCATGTCGGGACTGAGCTGCGGGAGGAATCGCAGCGTCTTGAGCGCAATCGGCCGCAGAACTACAGCACCGGCTTCTGACTTGGCCTGCAGCGACGTGACATCGACGCTGGCCGAATACGCAAAATATGACAGCGGCAGGAGCAGTTCACTCCAATGGGTCGAGACGACGACGCAACGGATCATCTCTCTCGGGACCCTGTCTCGCTCCACGAGAAGGGTAACGTATTTGCTCAGCTCATTCAGTGTGCCGCGAGCGCTGTTGTCGCTGCGCTTAATCTCGACGCAAACGATGTGATCGAACGCATCGCGAGCAAGGATATCGATGCGTCCCCCAGATCCGTTGGCGTTGTCGAGCACGTACTCGGTTTTGAGATGCACAAGCCCAGGCTCAATGAGTTCCATCCGCTCGGCTAGATGGTCTCGAAACTCGTCTTCATTGGAAAAGAGGTTCAATACCGGCTTCGGTGCATTTTTATCCGGCGAGCTGTTCATGACTCGGTTGATAGCCGAGATCGATGTATCGAGGGAGAATGATCGACGTAAACGAGATGAGAGATTCCATTCTGGCGGCTTACGACCTGCCAAACGTCGATGAGCGCTATACCTTCTATTACGATGAGACAAACAACGTCCGAAAGCTGCATCTCACATCGGCCGGGATGAATATCCGCCGACCGGACTGTTTCGTGCTGGGCGGGATCGTTCATCGAGGTTCGCCGCGGCCGATCGCCCTCGCCGAGCTTCATGCAGCGCTGCGCCTCCAGCCATCGGTGAAAGAGATCAAGCTGAAGCATTTAGGCGCCGGCGGTTTCCTCGATCTGCTCGCCTCATCGAAGGTCGAGACGTTACTCGACTGGCTGACGGCGAAAAAGTTTCTGCTGCACTATCAAGTGATCGATCTGCTTTATTGGTCGATCGTCGACATCGTGGATTCGATCGTCACAGAAGTCGGCGAGCCGGTGCTGATGGCGGCGCATTTGCTCCTTAAGGATAGCCTCTATACCGTGCTGTGCGACGATGTAGACGGCACCGCCGAGCTGCTCGGCCGCTACAACTACCCAGATGTCGGACGCGAGCGCCGGTCGGCCTTCATTGCCGAGCTGCGGGACCTGGTCGAGCATCGCGAGCCGCTGCTCGAGCATTTCCCCTTCTATATGTTGAAGGGCTTGTTGCAGGCGTCCAGGGGACTGGAGTCCCTGCCCTATCTGGAAGACGAGACGCCCAACGTCCTTATCGACGGCTTTGGCTCGTTCTTTTTGAATCGGCTTTGTCTCTTCACGAAGGCGCAGCACATCCTCGACGACGAAAAGCAGATCGAGGCATATCTCGAATCGCTCCCCTTGAACGACAACGGCGTTCCGCTCCGCCACTTCCGGTTTGCCAATTCCCAGTCCGAGCCAGGCGTGCAGTTGTCTGACCCTGTAGCAGGACTACTTGGCAAGCTGTTCAGCCATCTCAATCGCACGCCGCTCGACGAACTCGAGGAGGAGATGGCCAACTTAACGAATCAACAGCGGCGCAGTCTCAGGCTTCTGGCTCGATTGCTCGACGCATCAGCCGACGAATGCCCGGCGTTCGCGCAATACGTTATCTCCGCTAAGGATCGCCATCGCGCCAGCTTCGTACTTGAGGGTGAAGCTCTCACTTTTGAGAGATGAAATTGAATCGTTCGCCCACGGGTTTAATCGATTTCGCTGAGTATAGCCTTCCAAGGAGGAACCTCGGCTTCAATGACTTCGATGCAAGGACGGAAATTCCAAAATTAAGTGATAGCACCAAAATTCGGGAGGATATGGCTTTCCAGCCGGTACGGTCCGCACATGCTTCGACCACCTATTCGTTTCCGTGGGCAAATCGGTCACCTCCTCAAGCGCAACTCCCAGCTTCCCGGCGATCGCTTTGAGCGCGTCATTAGGCGTCCCGGCCAGAAGATAGCCCAGCATTGCCCCCGATTCCGAAAACGGCGCGTATCGGCATGTCAGGTATTCGTCAGTCACGTCACGCACGTAAGCGGCCACGCTGCCCGGCGTCTCAAGCACCTTGGCTTCAAGCGGCCACATGATCCGTTCGTCGGCCCGAAGTACGAAGGCCAAGTCGTATTCGGGCGGTTGAGCGGGCGGGGCTCTCATCGTTTCACGCTCGAAGGGGCCGTGCTGGACGTAGAAGGGTTCATCCCCAGTCATCGCGTCTCTCACACGCGGTTCCAAGAGCTGGGTGATGCTTCTCTCCAAGTCCCGCCCGTCAATGGGTATCCATCCGGCGGGGGCCGCCTTGTCTGGGTAGGTAGCGAGCGCTCTTAAGCGTGCTCTTAAGAGTGTGCTTTGGAGCGGTCGGTGGGTCAGGTGACGGTATTTTCGGGGCCAGAGCGGCGCCGG
>NZ_RQSI01000005.1:0-157704 GCF_003856955.1 Novosphingobium sp. LASN5T | reverse complement strand
CGCAGGCCAAGGCCGGGCACGCCTCGGCCGATGAGGGGCGCTATGACGCGCTGCTGGCGACGGGCGCGGTGGCCGCGCGCGATGCGGAAAGCATCCGCACGGGCGCGGTTGCCGCACGGCAGGCGCTGGCCCGGTCCGAAGCCGATCTGGCGGTCGCGCGCCAGCAGGTGGCGGTGGTCGGCGCCCGGCGCGGCGATCTGCTGGCCGCGCTGGCGCAGGCACAGGCGGGCGAGGCCCGCGCCCGCGTGGCGCTGGATCTTGCCGGCCAGGACTTGCGCCACACCGAAGTGCGCGCGCCGATCGATGGCGTAGTGGCCAACCGGCAGCTGCGCGTCGGCGATTACGTCCAGCCCGGCACGCGCGCGCTGACGCTGGTGCCGATGCAGGCGCTTTATGTGACGGCCAACTTCAAGGAAACGCAGACGCGCCGGATGCATCCCGGCCAGCACGCCACCGTTCGCATCGATGCGCTGGGCGGCGCGAAGCTGAAGGGCACGGTGGAGAGCCTCGCGCCGGGATCGGCCTCGACGTTTGCGCTGTTGCCGTTCGAGCCCGGCACCGGCAACTTCACCAAGATCGTGCAGCGCGTGCCGGTGCGGATACGGCTCGATCCCGGCCAGTCCGCGCTCGCCGCGCTGCGCCCCGGCCTTTCCGTCACCGCGAACGTCCAGCTTTCCAACTGAAGGAACACCCTGAAATGACTATTCCCCACCATGCGACCGCCGTGATCACTGGCGCTTCGACGGGTATCGGCGCCGTCTATGCCGACCGGCTGGCCCGGCGCGGGCACGATCTGGTGCTCGTCGCGCGCGATGTTGCCCGTCTGAACGCGCTGGCGGAGCGCCTGCGCGCGGAAACCGGCCAGTCCGTCGAAGTCCTGCCCGCCGATCTCACCGATCCCGCCGCCGTCGCGCGTGTGGCCGACCGGATCGCCACGGTCCCGAACCTTGGCCTGCTGGTCAACAATGCCGGCATGGCGCTCACCGGCACGCTGGTCACCAGCCCGGTCGAGGAAGTGACGCGGCTGATCGCGCTCAACATCACCGCACCCGCCCTGCTGGCCCGCGCCGCGGCGCTGCGCCTGACGCACGAGGGCGCAGGCGCGATCGTCAACATCGCGTCGGTCCTCGCGCTGGCGCCGGAGATGTTCGACGGTGCCTACAGCGGCAGCAAGGCGTTCATCCTGAACCTGTCGCAGGGGCTGTCCACCGAACTGGCGGGCAGCGGCGTGCATGTGCAGGCGGTGCTTCCGGGCGCGACGCGCACCGAGATCTGGGAGCGTTCGGGCAAGGACGTCGATGCCTTCCCGGCGGAAATGGTGATGGACGTGAACGACTTGGTCGATGCCGCGCTGGTCGGACTCGATCGCGGCGAGAACGTGACGATCCCGCCGCTGGCCGACCTAGCCGGCTGGGAAGCGATGCAGTCGGCGCGCGTGGCGCTTGGCCCCCAACTGTCCCGCAGCGAGGTCGCCGCCCGCTATCGCGCGGTTCTGGCCTGAACGGAACCGCGCCGAACCGGCGGACCAGCCGCCGGTTCGGGATGCGGCACAGGAAAATCATGGGCTGGCAAAAGTTTGCAGCAATGCTCTATGCCATTCCTGCGCGGGCGGAGCACGGTCCGCGAAAGGGAGGCTAACGAAGATGCACCGCACGATATTGGCGCTGGCCTGCGCCGTGGCCCTGATCCCCTCCGGTGCTACCGCGCATACTGTCGTTCGTGCCGGAAAGCTCATCGATGGAACCGGCGCTCCGCCCCGGGAGAATGTCTCGATCGTCGTGGACGGTGATCGCATTGTCGAAGTGCGCGAAGGCTTCGCACCGATCGCCCAGGGGGACACGCTGATCGATCTGTCGAACCGGACGGTGCTGCCGGGCCTGATCGACATGCACGTCCATATTACGGTCACCGGCTACAAGGGCGATCCCATTCGCCGTGCCGTCACGCAATCGGGTTACGATGTGCTGATCGATGGCGTGAACGATGCACGGGCCACGCTGCTTGCCGGCTTCACGTCGATCCGGTCTGTGGGAGACAACACTTACGCCGTCGTCGCGCTCAAGAAGGCGGTGGCGGACGGCAAGGTGCCCGGTCCGCGCATGTGGGTGGCAGGCGAGGCTCTCGGGCCGACCGGGGGGCACAGCGATCCCGCGAACGGCCTGATCCCCGATATCGCCGAACTGCCGCACGCGCGCGATGCCGTGATCGACGGCCCGGACGAAGCGCGCAGCACGGTCCGCCGGCTGAAGCGCGAAGGCGCGGACCTGATCAAGATCATGCCTTCGGGCGGGGTCATGTCGATCGGCGACAATCCCTACCTGCAACTCATGGATGACGATGAGCTGAAAGTCGTTGTCGCCACCGCGCACGCGCTTGGCATGAAAGTCGCGGCCCATGCCCATGGCAAGCAGGCCATCGAACATGCCCTGGCGGCGGGCGTGGATTCCGTGGAGCACGGAACGTTCGCCGACGCGCAGACCTACAAATTGTTCAAGCAGCACAACGCCTATCTCGTGCCGACGCTGCTCGTCGGAGAGCGGGTCTACGAGGTTGCAAAGACGCATCCCGAACAGCTCAACCCGTCCACTGCCGCCAAGGCGATCGCCATAGCCCCGGTCCTGCACGAAAATTTCCGCGCGGCGGCGGCGGCCGGCGTGAAGATTGCCATGGGTACCGATACGTTCGGGCTCTCGGCGCACGGCGAGAACGCGCAGGAACTGGTACTCATGACCTCGCTCGGCATGAAGCCGATGGACGCGATCCTCACGGCAACGCGCAACGCCGCGGACCTGCTGGGGGCGAGCGACGACGTGGGCGCGGTGACCAAGGGGCATTTTGCCGATCTTATTGCCGTGGAGGGCGATCCCTTGCAGGATATGGCCGCGCTACGGAACGTCGATTTCGTGATGAAGGGCGGCGCGATCGTGAAGGCCGGGGGCAAGCCCGTGGGCTGATGCAGCCGCGATGGTGAAGACGCTCAATTGCAGGGCGAACGCGCGGCCCTGGGTGTGAAGCCGAAGGTCCGCTTGAACGCGGTCGTGAAATTGCCGGGATGTTCGTAGCCTGCTTCCAGAGCGATCTCCGTGATCGACCGTTGGCTGGTCCGCAGCATGGCGAGCGCTTCGTCCATGCGCAGGCGCTGGCGATAGGCGGAGATCGTCATCCCGGTGACCTGCTTGAAGCATTCCATCATCTGCGTCTCGTTCCAGGCGACCGCGCGGCTGATCTGGCCGATGCCAAGGCTTGTGCCTTCCGTGCTGTGCAGCAGATCCCGGACCTGCTGCACCTTCCTGCGGTGATGCGGCTTGAGATCCGGGCCGGCGCTCCAGCCCGCGAGCTGCTGCAATCCCATGTAGAGCAGCTCGAGCGCCCTGGCTTCGAACATCAGGTCCGTCATCGGGCCGGGACGCAGATTCAGCATCTCTTCGGCGATGGACTGCATCGGCACGGGAAGGGGCGCGTCGCTGTGGCAGAACTGGGCGACCGAGCCGCGCATGTATTCGAGAATGGTCGAAGGCAGACCGTTCCGCCCCGGCAGAAAATCGCGCAGCAAGTCCCGCGTGCAGATCATGGTGATGGCGCGTGAACGGACCTTTGGCGGGGCGACTTCCTTCTTGATGCTGCCATCGGGCTGCACGAGGAAGGAAAAGCTTCCCGGATGGCATTCGGATTCGTCGTTCCCGCTGCTGATCGTGCTGCCCCCGCCGAGGTTGCAGTGCAGTTTCAGCAAGTCCCTGCTTTCATAGAAATAATCGCTTCGGTCCAGGTGGGAAACATCGGACAGGAACACCGAATAGCCCTGCCGCACCGTGACGCCGCGCAGCCAGCCCTGGGCTGTCGGCCCGGCTTCGTGGATCATTTCGGTATCCGCCAGCAATCCGGCGCCGCAATCCATCGCCCTGATCTTGCCCGGATCGACAACGGCAAGGATCGTGGGATCCAACGGGTCTCGGTTTCGTGTGAGCAGATTGTCCAATAGCAGGTCCCGTTTGGTGAAGCCGGCGGGTTCGGTATGACCGCCAGTGCGATGAGCGGGCACGCCTCCTTGCGCGGTGGCATTTTTATCGCGCCTCATGGCCGAACGGTAGCCCCCGGCCCGGTGAAGCGGAACAAAGGTGCGCGGCTTTCCGGAAAACGCAAAGGAAATTCGGGTTCGAGGATAAGCGCCGCGCGCGCGCTTTCGTAAAGTATGGGGATCGGGTCCGCCGAAATATCGGTCCGGAACCAGCGTGGGGGAAAATCGATGATACATGAAAGCCATGGCCGGCTTCGGAGCCTGGCCCTGCTCGCCAGCGGAGCGGCAGCGGTCTGCCTGGCGACGCCGGTTGCGGCCCAGGCGGCCAGCGAAGCCAACGAGGATGTCGATCCGCAGGGCGGGATCATCGTCACGGCGCGCAAGACGGGTGAGCGCCTGCAGGATGTGCCGGTCACCGTGAACGCGGTTACTGCCGACCAGTTGCGGGACCGGGGTGCCGCCGATGTCAAGGACGTGCTGCGGAGCATTCCGGGGTTTTCCTATTCTGGCACCGAGCGCGGGCTTTCCAACTACAACATTCGCGGCATCAGTACCGTCGCGTCATCGCCCACGGTGGGCATTTACCTGGACGACATCTCGCTCGTTACCATTGCCACGTCGTTCAGCGGCGCGTTCGACCCCGTGTTTTTCGACATGGAACGGCTGGAAGTGCTGAAAGGGCCGCAGGGAACGCTCTATGGTGGCAATTCCATGGGCGGCGCGATCAAATATGTCAGCGCACGGCCGAAGATCAACGAAACCGAAGTGAGTATCGCGGCCGGCGTGGCAGTGACCGAGCACGGCGGGCCTTCGTACAACGGCGAAGTGGTGGCCAACGTCCCTCTGGTGGCGGATACGCTGGCGCTGCGCGGCGGCTTCTTCTATCGCCGCGATGGCGGCTATATCGACAACCAGCCCGGAAACCTGCGCAATTCGCATTATTCCAGCACCGCCTCGCCGGTTTACACGCCGCTGGTGCAGGACACGCTCAGCACGCGCAGCACCTCCAACCAGAACTACGGAGACACCTTTGCTGCCCGCCTCTCGCTGGAGTGGCAACCCGATCCGAGCTGGTCGATCCGGCCGCAGGTATTCTATCAGGACTATACGCTGGCTAACGCCGGGCAGTTGTTCATAGATCAGCCCGAACTGACATCCTCCTATCGCATCAAGCAGCCGACCTACGACAAGGCGGGCATCTACAGCCTGAACATCGACAAGGATCTGGGGCGCGCCAAGGTCACGTCGCTGACGGCCTATTTCGATCGCAAACTGAGCTTCGTCCGCGATTACAGTTATTTCATCGGCAATCTCGTGCCACCGCTGTTCCCGCTGACGGCGCGCAACGTCTCGGACAGCCGCACCAAGACCTTCAGCCAGGAACTGCGCATCGCCTCTGACAACGGGCCGGGTACGCGCTTCAAGTGGCTGCTGGGGCTCTACTATTCCAATCAGGACGATCGTCTTGTCCAGGCCGTCAACCAGCCGGGAGCCGCCGCCTTCGTGGGCGCCGATCTCGTCTATTATGGCGACACCTTCACCAACACCAAGCAGTACGCCGCGTTCGGCGAAGTCACCTACACCGTGCTGGACGGCCTTGACCTCACCGCCGGTGTTCGCGGCTTCAAGATCGACCAGCGCGTCGATATTCTGGGCGATGGGCCGTTCAATGGCGGACTGACCGTGGTGAGCGGGCGCAAGAGCAGCGAAAGCGGCGTCAATCCGAAGTTCGGCATTTCCTACAAGGTCGCCCGTGAGAACCTGCTCTATGCTTCGGCCGCGAAAGGCTTCCGCCCCGGCGGCCCCAACCGGTTCCAGATCAATCCCGTCCTGTGCGCGGCCGATCTGAATGCGCTGGGCCTGACGCGCGCGCCCGACAGCTTTTCGTCCGACAATCTGTGGACCTACGAGGTCGGCACCAAGAACACGTTCGGGAACGTCGTTACGTTCAACGCCGCCGCATTCTATTCCGACTGGAAGAAGATCCAGCAGCAGCTCAACCTGACGAGTTGCGGCTTCGCCTTTACCGGCAACGCGGGAACGGCTGAAGTGAAGGGCGCGGAAATCGAAGGTCAGGTCCGTCTTTCGCCCAGCTTCCAGATCGGCGGCAATGCCACCTATACCGATGCCACTATCAAGAACGCCGCACCCGGAACGACGGCGCGGGATGGTGACATGGTGCAGGCCGTGCCGAAATGGATGGCGAGCGCCTACGCCGCTTTCGCGCACGATCTGTCCAACGGGTGGCGCCTGAACATGCGCGGCGAATACCAGTACCAGAGTCGCGCGCGCCGTTCGTTCGATCGGGTGCTCTCGATCGTCTATGCCAACGCCGTGGCCGGCACCACACCCAACGCGGCCGAGTTCCGGCAAGGCTTCGATGTTGTCAATCTGTCGGCCTCGCTCGGAAAGGGCGGGACGGAGGTGCGGCTCTATGCCAACAACCTGCTGGACGCGCGACCGCTGATCGATCTCGACCTGACGGCCGGGTCCGACCGCGCGACGACGATCCGGCCCCGTACGGTTGGCGTCGAACTGCGGCAGCGCTTCTGAAGCCGCATCATCGCAGGGAACAGGGTGTGACTGAAATGCACGGGACAGCAAGGAACACGTGGTTCGGCAGGGGATGGCTGGGCATGTCCGCCGGGATCATTGCGGGGCTGGCGGGCTGGCACGCCCTGGCCGGCACACAGGCGCCTGATCCGCAGTGGGCGCTCGAAACCGCTTATCACTATCCCGAAGGGCAGATCGATGCCGCCAGCGTGGGCAAGCTGGGGGTCGCCTGGGAGTTCGACGGCTTCGTGGTGCGCGGGCGGACCAATCGCGGCGTGGAAGCCACGCCGGTAGTCGTCGATGGCGTGATGTATGCCACCGGGCCGTGGAGCGTGGTCTATGCGCTCGATGCGCGGACCGGTCGCCTCCTGTGGCAGTACGATCCCGACGTCGACGGATCGTTTGCCCGGCGCACCTGTTGCGACGCGGTCAATCGCGGCGTCGCCGTGGTCGATGGCACGGTCTATGTCGCCACGCTCGACGGCTATCTCGTGGCGCTCGACGCGAAGACCGGAAAGCCGCTGTGGAAGGCCGATACGATCACCGACCGGTCGCGCAGCTATGCCATCACCGGCGCGCCCCGCGTGGCGGGCAATGTCGTGGTGATCGGCAATGGCGGCGGCGAGATGGGCGTGCGCGGCTATGCCAGCGCCTATGACCGCCGCACCGGCAAGCTGGCATGGCGCTTCTTCGTGGTGCCGGGCGATCCGCAGGCCGGGCCGGACGAAAGCCCGGACGTGACCGAGGCGCGCAAGACCTGGGACCCGCATTCGGCCTGGGACCTGGGTGGCGGCGGAACGCCGTGGGATTCGATCGTCTACGATCCGGACACCAACACCGTCTACCTCGGCACGGGCAACGGATCGCCCCACCCGCTGTGGTTGCGCAGCCCGGCGGGTGGTGACAACCTCTATCTGTCCTCGATCGTCGCGCTCGATGCGGATACCGGTCGCAAGAAGTGGCACTATCAGACCACGCCCGGCGATAGCTGGGACTACACCGCCACGCAGAACATGATCCTGGCCGATCTCGATATCGGCGGGAAGCGGCGCAAGGTCATCATGCAGGCGCCCAAGAACGGGTTCTTCTACGTGCTGGACCGCCTGACCGGCGAGCTGCTGTCGGCCGAGAAATACACCACGGTCACCTGGGCCGATCGCGTCGATCTCAAGACCGGACGGCCGGTCATCTCCGATCAGTCGAACTTTTCGGAAAAGGCCAAGCTGGTCTGGCCTTCGGAAGCCGGCGGACACAATTGGCCGCCGATGTCCTACAGCCCCGAAACGGGACTTGTTTATATTCCGGTCCTCGAAGCGCCGATGATCTTCTCGATGGCCCCCACGCCCTATCGCCCCTACAGCAACGTGCAGGGATCGGTCGGCGCTTTCCCGACCGTGGCGTCCTGGGGCGGAACGCAGGATGCCAGTGTGCTGGCGGGCCAGCCCGCGCCGCGCTTCGAACAGGTGCTGAAAGCCTGGGACCCGGTGAAGCAGAAGGTGGCCTGGACCTCTCGCGTCATGCCGTTCTGGAGCGGCGGGACAATGACCACCAGCAACGGCCTGGTCATGCAGGGGTCGGCCGATGGTTATCTCAACATCTATGACGGGCGCAGTGGCACGCTGCTGCACCGGATCAATATCGGCACCGGTATTCTGGCTTCGCCGATGAGCTACACGATCGATGGCACTCAGTATGTTGCGGTCGCGGCCGGGTTCGGTGGCGCGATGAATCGGTCATTTTTGCCGGGATGGGCGGCGATGGACCGGGTCAACGCGCCGCGCCTCCTGGTCTTCCGGATCGGAGGTGACCAGCCCAGGCTGCCGCCGCGCGTTGTGGCAACGCCGCTTGTGCCCGCTCCCGCAAGGTTCCGGGGTAGCGAGGAGCAGGTCAGGCGTGGGCAGCAGCTTTTCGCGCACAATTGCCTGCGCTGCCACGCTTCGGCAGACAGCCCTGGCGGCTACCCGGATCTCTGGAAGATGGCGCCCGAAACGCACGAGGTGTTCGAGCAGATCGTGCTGGGCGGCGCCTATTCTTACGCGGGCATGGCCTCGTTCGCCGATGTGCTGAGCAAGGACGATGCAATGGCGATCCATGCCTATTTGGCCGCGCCGGTGAAGAAGGACGAAGCCGGCGCCAAGACCATGCACTGATCGGGGCATTGAGCGGGGAATAAAGGATGCGGATTTTCTTTGTTGCTCTGGCGGCCATGGCCGGATGCTTGTTCTGCACGGGCATACCGGCGGCGGCGCAGACGGTGCGGCCCATGCTGGCGCTGCAGGATGCGATCCGCATGGCGGCTTCGGCTGCCAGCAAGGCCAGCGCCATGCAGCGCGCGGTGTCCATCGTGGTGGTCAACCGCGAAGGGCGCGTGATCCTGGCTCAGCGGATGGACGGGGCTTCGTTCGTGAGCCTCAAGGTCGCGGAAGGAAAGGCGATTACTGCGGCAGCGGTCGGTGTGCCGACGCGGATGCTGGAACAGCAGGTCGATGGTGGGAAGCCCGCTTCCTTGTCGGTTCCCGACGTGGTGATGGTCACCGGCGGTCTGCCGATCGCATCGGCCTCCGCGGTTATCGGCGGGATCGGCGTGAGTGGCGGCGCGCCCGATGAAGACGAGACCATCGCGCAGGCGGGGCTGAGCGGAGGTTCGAAAGCGGATTGAGCATGGCCGGCGCCTTCGCAGGGAAGGTTACCGCAGCGGGTTGATCCGGCCGAGCGCACCGTTCGCCCAGCCAAGGATATCCTCGCCGCCGTTGTCGAACAGGTCGTAGACCTCGCCCACGAGCAGATCGTGGGTTCCATAGGGCACGCGCTCGCGAATGTCGCAGAAGATGTTCGCGGGCGCCCCTTCGATGAACCAGACCGGCCCGTGCTGGTGCCAGTCATCCTGCGCGAAGCGTTCCTCGCGCGCGGCCGCACCGGCGAACGGCGCCATGTGAGCGTCATGCGCGTCATGCAGCAGGTTGATGCAGAAACGCCCCGCGCGGATCATCGCGTCGTGGCTCGATCCCGACCGGTTGACGCAGATGGCCATGGCGCAGGGATCGAGGCACACCGGCATGATCGCTGACATGGCGAGGCCGACGGGTGCGTTCGTTGCGGGATCGAAGCTGGTGACGATGCCCACCGGCGCGGGCATGTGCCGCAGCACGCGCTTGAGCCGGCTGTCTATGGTCGTGGTCATGTTGATTGCCATCGATTGCCTGCCTGATCCCGGGATGCGAAACTGCGCCGGATTTATCGCATCGCGCCACGCGGGTTATATGCGATCTGCGCAGGAATCGTCCGTCTTCATGTGCAGGACCCAGCCGGGTCATGCCCCGAACAGGCTGGCGACAGCGGCGGGCGAGGAGGGGAAATAGAAATGCATGTAGGTGGCGTGCAGCGATCCCTGCCGGAACAGGGCTTCGCCGGTCCGGCCGCCGGGGTTTTTGGCCCGGGTAACGGGGGATAACGGGGTATCCATCCTGGAATAGTGGAACGTGTGGCCGCGCAGGCTGCCCGCGGGCAAGGCCATGTCCTGCAATCCCAGCGCGGCAAGGCTCGCCTGCATTGTCGCCCGGCCCGGCATCAGGCCCAGCATCGGGGCGTGCGCGCCTTTGCCGTCGTCCAGTGCCTCCAGGCAATAGAGCATGCCCCCGCATTCGGCGAGCACCGCCTTTCCCGCCGCATGGTGCGCGCGGATGGCATCGCGCATGGCGTGGTTGCCGGCCAGCCGGTCGAGGTGAAGTTCCGGGTATCCGCCGGGCAGCCACAGCGCGTCGAATGGGGGCAGCGTGGCATCGGCGAGGGGCGAGAAGAACGCCAGCGTGGCGCCCATCGCGCGCAGGCAATCGAGGTTGGCGGGATAGAGGAAACCGAACGCCGCGTCCTGCGCGACGGCAATCCGCAGTCCGGCGAGATCGCGTCCCGCGGAGGTGTGGGCTTCGTGTCCGGCGAAATCCACCGGCGCCGGCAGCCAGCAGGCGTCGCCCGGCAGCGCGGCGGCCGCCCGGTCGATGCGCCCGTCGAGATCGGCGATCTCGTCCGCCTGCACCAGCCCGAGATGGCGCTCGGGAAAGGCGATCCCGGCATCGCGGGGCAGGGCGCCCAGCCACTGCACGCCGCCGCGCAGGCTTTGGCCGAGCATGGCGGCGTGACGCTCTCCCGCAACGCGGTTGGCCAGCGCCGCGATCACCCGCACGTCGTCGCGGTAGGAGGCAAGCCCATGGACCAGCGCGCCGAAGCTCTGCGCCGTGGCGCTGCCGTCCACCACCGCCAGCACCGGCAGGCCGAAGCGGGCGGCCAGATCGGCGGCGGACGGATCGCCGTCGAACAGGCCCATCACCCCTTCGACGAGGATGAGATCGGCCTCGCGCGCGGCATCGGCTAGCAGGCGGCGGCATCCGGCCTCGCCCACCATGAACAGGTCGAGCTGATAGACCGGCGCGCCGCTCGCCCGTTCGAGGATCATCGGATCGAGGAAGTCCGGGCCGCACTTGAATACGCGAACCTTGCGCCCGGCCTGGCGGTGACGGCGGGCCAGCGCCGCCGTCACCAGCGTCTTGCCTTGCCCGGATGCCGGCGCGCTGACCAGCAGGGCCGGGCACCGCGCCGCCTTCACCGGTCGATCCCTTCCTGCGCGCGCACGCCGTCGCGGAAGGCGTGCTTCACGTCGCGGATCGCGCTGACGGTGTCGGCGGCGGCGATCAGCGCCTCGTCGGCGGCGCGGCCGGTGATGACGACGTGCTGCATCGCCGGTCGCGCTTCCAGCGCGGGAATGATCTCGTCGAGCGCGAGATAGCGATAGGTGACGAGGTAGGTCAGCTCGTCCAGCACCACGAGGCTGATCGCCGGATCGGCCAGCGCGGCCCTGGCCTTTTCCCAGCCGGCGCGCGCGGCGGCGATATCGCGCTGGCGGTCCTGCGTTTCCCAGGTGAAGCCTTCGCCGCACTTTTCCCAGATCACGTCGGGATGGCGCGAGAAGAAGGCGCGCTCGCCCACGTTCTCGGCCCCCTTGATGAACTGGAACACGGCCGCCTTGCGACCGTATCCCAGCGTGCGCGCGACCATGCCGAAGGCGCTGGAGGACTTTCCCTTGCCGTTGCCCGTCAGCACCAGCAGCAGGCCCTTGTCGCGCGTGGCGGCGGCGATTTTGGCGTCGACCACCGCCTTGTGCCGGCGGGTGCGCTCGCGGTGCGCGTTGTCTTCGGACCCGCTCACCGGCGCTCGCTTTCGCGCAGCTCGGGCCGGATCAGGAACAGCAGCGAGAACGCGGCGGCGGCCAGGCCGCTCCAACCGAGCGTCGCCCACAGCGTCGACGGGAAATAGCGCCCGATGCGGGGCAGGAAGCCCGCGAGTGTCGGATCGGCGAAGCGGCCGCCGAGGAAGTAGAAACCGCCGCTCGAAAGCAGTTCGGACGCGAACGTGGCGCAGATCAGCAGCACGGCCATGATCGGCAGGGCGGCCAGGCTTTCGCCCAGCCGGGCCTGCGCGTACCGTCCGGCCAGCCACATCACGCCATAGGCGGGCACCAGCATCCCGTAGGCGGGCGTAAAGCAGAAGGCCGACTGGCCGAACCAGCCGATCACCACCACGTCGATGGCATAGCCCAGCAGGAACAGCGCGCCGAACGCGGCCGCGCGGCGGACGAAGAAGCCGAGCACGAAGAAGCTGGCCAGGCTGGTATCGGGCAGGTGGATGACCTGGCTCAGCGAATGGCTGCGCGTGATGAGCATGACGAGGGCGAGAAGCCCGAAGACGGACAGTTCGAACCGGGTATTACGGACCATGAGGGGTCTCCTGAACGGGTTGGATTTCGCGTTGTGGCCGCGCACGCGACCATCGGCTGCGGCGCGGGGGCCTTTGCGATGCGCGGGCGGGCGCGGAACCGAAAGCTCGGGGCCGGGGCGCACGCCTGCTGCGGTTGTCGTGGATGTCAGACGCAGTTCATCACAGGCCCCCTTCGGCAACAAACGCACTTATGTCGTCCGCCAAGGGAGAAGCCCTCGTCCGCCCGGTGCATCCCGCCCGCGCGAAGGAACGACGATAGCGGGCCGGTTTCCTGACTTCCCGGATCATCGCGCCTGTCGCCGCCTTCTCAGGGCCGGAACCCCAATGGCATGATGGCGATGCGCTCACCGGTCACAGTTGCGGGAGCAGTGCCGGATTCGGCGGATTTCCGCCGGCCGGACTTCCCGATTAAGCCCTTTCGGGCACCCGTTACGCCGCCGGTGATAAGCGAACCGGTGCGCTGCCGCAAGCATTCGCGCTTGCGGCAGCGCCGGCGCGAAGCTATCCGCCGCTCTGCGACAGGTTCCCCGGAAGGGGATCAAAAGGGAACGGGGTGCGAAACCCCGGCTGCCCCTGCAACTGTAAGCGGCGAGCCGACCGGCCATCACGCCATTGGGACTTCACCGTCCTGAGAAGGCGGCCGGACCGGCATTGACCCGTGAGCCAGGAGACCTGCCTGACGCGGTCGTTCTTCGTTCGGGCAGGGTGCACCGGACGTTCGAGGTTCCCGCGCCAAAGGCGGGACGATCCCTCGCGCAACGACAGCCACTGCCTGCCGGGAAGACCGTGCGGGAAGCGTCGTCTCGTGCCCTCCGGCCACCTCGCCGGGGCGTCGCGCGGCGGGCGTTTTCCTTGCGGTCCGAGCGGCAGGTCATCGCCGTTCGTATCCAGGGAACCGCACCATGCGCCTGACCCGTTGTTCCGTTGTTTCTGCCCTTTCCCTTTCGCTGGGCCTTCCCGTGGCCGCCCATGCTGCCCCTTACCCCGAAGATCCGGCCCCTGACGCCGTTCCCGACACCTCCATCGTCGTCACCGCGCTGCGCACGCCGGTCGCGCAGGATCGCGTCTCCTCCACCGTCACCGTGCTGGACGAGGCGGCCATCCGCCAGGCGCAGCCGCTGGCCGTGACCGATCTTCTGGTCCGCACGCCGGGCATCAGCCTGTCGCGCAACGGCGGTTACGGCGCCGCCACGTCGCTGCGCATCCGTGGCGCGGACGCTGGCCAGTCGGTGATGGTGATCGACGGGATGCGCCTGTCCGATCCTTCCGCCACGTCCGGCGGCTATGCTTTCGCCAACCTGCTGGTCGATGACATCGAACGCATCGAGATCCTGCGCGGTCCGCAATCGATCCTGTGGGGCAGCGACGCGATCGGCGGCGTCATCAACGTGACCACGCGCCGGGCGGAAAAGCCGCTGGAAGGCGGCCTGGCGGTCGAGGCGGGCACGCACGATACGGTGAACGCGCAAGCCGGCGTCGGCGGCACGGGCACGCTGGTCGACTGGCGGCTGTCCGCCTCGACCTTCTCCACCGACGGCATTTCGGCGCGCAGCAACGGCACCGAGCCCGACGGATACCGCCGCACCTCCGCCAGTGGCACAGCCACGGTCAAGCTGACGCCGAACCTGTCGCTGGACCTGCGCGGTTACTGGGCCGACGCGCGCAACGATTTCGACAGCACGGCGGGCGATTCGCTCATCTATGGCCGGACGAAGGAATGGTCGGGCTATGCGGGGCTCAATCTGGCGCTGCTCAATGGCCGTTTCACCAACCGGCTGGCGGCGATGCAGACCGAGACGGACCGCGAGAACTACGACCCCGCCCGCGCGATCCGTCCGCTGAACTTCGATGCCCACGGCCGCGTCCGCCGCTTCGAGTACCAGGGATCGCTGCGCCTTTCCGACGCGGTGCAGGCGGTGTTCGGCGCCGAGCGCGAGGAACAGCGGATGACCACGGCCTCGCCGGGCAACAACACCGCGCCCTACACACTGGTGCCCCAGACCGCTTCGACTGACAGCCTCTATGGCGAGCTGCGCGCGACGCCGCTTGCCGGGCTGACGCTCAACGGCGGCGTGCGCTACGATCACCAGTCGCGCTTCGGTGGCAACACGGTGTTCAGCGCCGGCGGGGTCTATACACCCAACGCGGGCAGGACGGTGCTGCGCGCCAGCTATGACGACGGGTTCAAGGCTCCGTCGCTCTACCAGCTGTTCAGCCTCTACGGCAACGCGGACCTCCGGCCCGAAAGGGCGAGGGGCTGGTCGGCCGGCTTCGAGCAGACGCTGGGCAGCGTGCTGCACGGTTCCGCGGCATGGTTCGAGCGCGACACCGACAACCTGATCGACTTCGCCTATTGCCCCACCAGCGGCGCGCTGCCCGCGTCCTGCTACGTGCCCAGCACCACCACGACGCGCTTCGGCTATTACGCCAATGTCCGCAAGGCGCACGCGCGGGGCATCGAACTGAGCGGGGATGCGCGGATCGGCGTGCTGTTCGCGCAAGCCAACTACAGCTGGATCTCCGCGCAGGACCGGTCGCCCGGCGGCGCCGACTTCGGCCGCCAGCTTGCCCGCGTGCCGCGCCATCTCGCCGATATCGAAGGCGGGATCGAGCTGCCGCAAGGGGTGAAGGCCAGCGTGGCCGCGCGCTACGCCGGCGCAACGTTCGACCGCGCGGGCAGCCGCGCGACCCTGCCCGACTACTGGCTGGTCGACCTGCGCGTGCAGTGGCGCGTGGCTGGTGGGCTGACGGTCCATGGCCGCATCGAAAACCTGGCCGACCGGCACTACGAGACCGCCAGCGGTTACGGCAGCCTGGGCCGGACGGTCTACATCGGCCTGCGGAGCCGGTTCTGATGCTGCGCGCGGTTGCAGCGGGGCCGGCAGTGGTGGTCTGCTCCACCTGCCGCCTGTCCGCCGACCGGCGCGAGGACGAAGGCGGGCGGCGCGGTGGCGCGCTGCTCGCCGAGGCCTTGCGGCAGGTTCAGGCACAGGAACCGGCCCTTGCCGGCGTGGCGGTGCAGGAAATGGCCTGCCTGTTCGCCTGCCAGCGCCATTGCACGGTCCATATCCGCGCGCCCGGCCGGATTGGCTACGTGCTGGGCGGCTTCACGCCCGACGAGGCGGCGGCCCGCGCGATCCTGAGCTATGCCGCGCGCCACGCCGAAAGCAGGGAAGGCGTGGTGCCCTATGCCGAATGGCCGGAAGGCGTGAAGGGGCACTTCATCACGCGCACGCCGCCTGAAGGCCATGTCTGCCCATGATTGTCTGCCCATGATCCGCTTCCAAGATGCGGCAGCGTTCGGCGCCGCGCTCGACGCCTTGCCGCGGCCCGACGATGCCGCGCTGGCCGCGGCGCGCGCGCGGCAGGCGGTGCTGACCAAGCCGGCGGGATCGCTGGGGCGGCTGGAGGAGATCGCGCTGTTCATGGCGGGTTGGCAGGGGCGCGAACGGCCGGTGCTCGATCGGGTGCGGGCGACCGTGTTCGCCGGCAACCACGGCGTGGCCGCGCGCGGCGTCAGCGCCTTTCCCGTGGACGTGACCGCGCAGATGGTCGCGAATTTCCAGGCCGGCGGCGCGGCGATCAACGCGCTGGCGCGGGCGTGCGGCGCGGCGCTGTCCGTGGTCGCGCTCGATCTTGACAGCCCGACCGGCGACATCGCCAGCGCGGCGGCGATGAGCGAGGCGGAATGCCTCGCCGCGCTCAATGCCGGGGCGCAAAGCGTGGCGGCGGATACCGATCTTCTTTTCGTGGGCGAAATGGGGATCGCCAACACCACGCCCGCCGCCGCGCTGTGCGCGCAGGCTTTCGGTGGCGATGCGGTGGACTGGTGCGGGCGCGGCAGCGGCGTCGACGCCGCCGGCATCGCGCGCAAGGTCGCGGCCGTCGAAAGCGCGCTGGCGTTGCATGGTGCGCAGAGCGTTACCCCGTTCGAGGCGTTGCGACGGCTTGGTGGGCGCGAAATCGCGGCCATGGCCGGCGCGATACTGGCCGCCCGGCGGCTGCGCGTGCCGGTGCTGCTTGACGGGTTCATCTGTTGCGCGGCGATTGCTCCGCTGGTCGCCACACAGCCCGCATTTACCGATCATTGCCTTGCCGCGCATTGCTCGGCCGAACAGGCGCATACGCGGCTGCTCGGGCACTTCGGGCTGGAGCCGCTGCTGCGCCTCGATCTGCGGCTGGGCGAGGGATCGGGCGCGGCGGTCGCGGTGCCACTGGTGCGCGCCGCCCTTGCCGCCCACAACGGCATGGCGACCTTTGCCGAAGCGGCGGTGGCGCAGGCCCTATGAAAGCCGTGACGCTTCACCTGCTGCGGCACGGTCCGCCGCTGCGGCCCGGCCTGCTGCTGGGGCACACCGACGTTGCGGCGCACGATCCCGGCTGCGCAAGGCTGCTCGCGCCGGCGATGGCGCTGGACGTCGCGGGGATCGTCACGTCCGATCTCCGGCGCGCGCGGGCCTCGGCGGAAGCGCTCGCGCAGGCCCGCGCCTTGCCGCTGGCTGTCGATCCGCGCTGGCGCGAACTCGATTTCGGAGCCTGGGACGGCCGTGCCCCGGACGCCGTGCCGCAGGCCGATCTCGCCCGGTTCTGGGATGATCCCGATGCCTGCCCCCCGCCGGGCGGCGAGCGCTGGTCGGCCCTGTGCCACCGGGTAGGGCAGGCGATCCGCGAACGCGATCGCGCGACGCTGGTCGTCACCCACGCCGGCGCGATGCGCGCGGCGGTCTCGGTCCTGACCGGGCTGGACCATCGCGCCGTCTGGGCGCTGGACCTGCCCTATGGCGCCTTGCTCTCGTTCAAGGTCTGGCCGGGGGAGAAGCCGGCTGGCCAGATCACGGACCTCCGGTCGGGGAACGCGCCGTGAGACCTTGCCTGCTCGCCCTGCAATTCCTGACGCGCCTGCCGCTGCCGGTGATTCCGGCGGACGAGGCGGACTTCGGCCGGGCGATCCGCTGGTTTCCCGCCGCCGGGCTGGTCGTCGGCAGCGCGGTGGCCGCTGCCGCGTGGCTGGGTCTGCACCGCGATCCCTGGCTTGCCGCGCTGCTGGCGCTGGCCGCGTGGATCGCGATCACCGGTGCGCTGCACCTCGATGGGCTGGGCGACATCGCGGACGCGGCCGGGGCGGCGCACCAAGATCGCGCGCGCGTCTCCGCCGTGCTGGCCGATCCGCATATCGGCAGCTTCGGTGTGGTCGCCATCGGGCTGCAAGTGGCGGCCAAGCTGGTGCTGTTGCACCTTGCCCTCACCGTGTCGGTGCCGCCCGCGCTGCTGCTGGTGCCGGTCTTGGCGCGGCTGGGGCCGATCGCCTGGGCGATCACCTTGCCGCCGTTGCACGCGGGGATGGGCACGCTGTTCCGGGCTGGCGCGACCGGCCGGGTTTTCGCGGTCTGGCTGGCGTGTCTGGCCTTCTGCGCTTGCCTGACCAACGCGGCGCTCCTGCTCGTGCTCGGTCTGGTGCCGCTATGGGCGTGGTGGCTGCGCGCCCGGATCGGCGGCCTTTCGGGCGACGGGCATGGCGCGGGGATCGAGCTGCTCGAAACGGCGGGGCTGCTGGTGCTGGCGGTGACCGGATGAGCGCGGCTTTCACCCACCACGGCGGGCGGATCGCGGACGCTTGCGCGCGCTTCGGCGGCGCGCCGGAGGACTGGCTGGACCTTTCGACCGGGATCAATCCCGTGCCGTGGCAGCCGCCCCCGGCACTGGCGATCGACTGGCGCGGCCTGCCCGATACGCAGGCGCTCGCCCGGCTGGAGGCGCGGGCCGCCGGGCATTTCGGTGTGGCGCCCGATCTTTGCATGGCCGTGCCGGGCAGCGAGACGGCGCTGCGCCTGCTGGCCCGCGTGCTGGCCCTGCCGGGCCGCTACCCGTTGCTTTCCTATGGCACCTATCGCGATGCCTTTGCGCCCGGAGCGGCTTTGGCTTCGGGCGAAGACCCACCGCCTCGTGCAACCGCCATCGTCCTCGGCAACCCCAACAACCCCGATGGCACGGTGCTCGCGCACGCCCGCGCGCTGGCCTTGCTGGCGCATCAGGAAACGCATGGCGGTTGGCTGATCGCGGACGAAGCCTTCGCCGATTGCGCGCCGGACGTCAGCCTGGCCGCGCTGGTCGCCCCGCAGCGTCGGCTGATCGTGCTGCGCTCGTTCGGCAAGTTCTTCGGGCTTGCCGGGTTGCGGCTGGGCTTCGTGATCGCGCCGGAGGGGGTCCTGGCGGCGCTGCGCCATCTGCTGGGCGATTGGCCGGTCCATGCCGCCGCGCTGGCGCTCGGCGCGGCGGCCTATACCGACCGGGCGTGGATCACGCAGACCCGGCTAGCGCTGCCGGCGCGGGCCGCCGCGCTCGATCGCGTGCTGCGCCGCCACGGCCTTTCGCCGGAGGGCGCCTGCCCGCTGTTCCGGCTGGTGCGCACGCCGGAGGCCGGGCGGCTGTTCGCCATGCTCGCCCGCCGCCGCATCCTGACCCGGCCTTTCGCGGATCACTCCGATCTCTTGCGCCTTGGTCTGCCGGCCGACGACGCGGAACGCGCGCGGCTGGATGCGGCGCTGGCGCAGGGACGGGCCGATGGCTGAGCCTGTCGCGCTGGTCGCGCTGGCGCTCGACGCCGGGCTGGGCTGGCCGGCCCGGCTGCACGCGGTGACCGGGCACCCTGTCGGCGCGTTCGCGCGCCTGATCGCAACCTGTGAACGCCGCTGGAACCGGCCCGGCTTAGGTGACTTTTCCCGGCGCGTTCTGGGCGTGCTCACAGTCGCGCTGCTGATCGCCGCTGCGGCGCTCGGGGCGCTGGCGGTGGAGCACGCGATCCGCCGGGCAGCGGGGCCACTGGCCTGGCCTCTGCTCGCGCTGGCCGCCTGGCCCGCGCTGGCGCAGCGCAGCCTTGACGACCATGTGCGCCCGGTGATCGCGGCGCTGGCGCGCGATGACCTGCCCGCCGCGCGCAAGGCCGTGGGCAGGATCGTGGGGCGCGATACCGCCGCGCTCGATCATGCCGGAATCGTCCGCGCCGCGATCGAGAGCCTGGCGGAAAGCTTCTGCGATGGCGTGGTCGCGCCGCTGTTCTGGCTGCTCGTGCTGGGGCTGCCGGGTGCGTGGGCCTACAAGGCGGTCAATACGGCGGACAGCCTGATCGGCCATCCCGAGCCGCCGCTGCGCGCGTTCGGCTGGGCGGCGGCGCGCAGCGACGATCTGCTGAATCTGGCACCGGCGCGCCTTTCCGCGCTGCTGCTCTGTCTGGCGGGCGGAGGCGGCTGGCGCATCGTGTGGCGCGATCATGCTCGCCATGCCTCTCCCAACGCCGGCTGGCCCGAGGCGGCCATGGCGGGGGTGCTCCGCGTCCGGCTGGCCGGCCCGGTCCGTTACGACGGGGCGGTGCTGGACAAACCGTGGATCGGTGCGGGAGGAGAGGCCGGCCTTGCCGCGCTGATCGCGGCGCGGCGTGTCTATGTCAGGGCCTGCGGGCTGGGATGGCTGATAGCGGGAGGAATGGCATGGCTGGCCTGATGGTGCAGGGGACCGGTTCCGATGTGGGCAAATCGGTGCTGGTCGCGGGGCTGTGCCGCGCGCTGGCCAACCGGGGCATCCGCGTCCTGCCGTTCAAGCCGCAGAACATGTCGAACAATGCGGCGGTCACGGTCGATGGCGGCGAGATTGGCCGGGCGCAGGCGTTGCAGGCGCTGGCCGCGCGCGCCGCGCCGCATACCGACATGAATCCCGTGCTGCTGAAGCCGCAGGCGGATCGCACGTCGCAGCTCGTGGTCCATGGCCGGGTGCGTGGCACGCTGGGATCGGCCGATTTCCGCGAAGGGCGGCGCAGCCTGCTGCCCGAAGTGCTCGAAAGCTGGCAACGCCTCCGCGCGCGCTGCGATCTGGTGGTGGTCGAAGGCGCCGGCTCGCCGGCCGAGATCAACCTGCGCGATGGCGATATCGCCAACATGGGTTTCGCGCGTGCGGCGAATGTGCCGGTGGTGCTGGTGGGCGATATCGACCGTGGCGGGGTGATCGCTTCGCTGGCGGGGACGCGCGCGGTGCTCGATCCGGCCGACGCGGCGATGATCCGGGGCTTCATCGTCAACAAATTCCGGGGCGATCCGGCGCTGTTCGCCGATGGTTACGACGCGATCGCCCGGCTGACGGGCTGGCGCGGCTTCGGGCTGGTGCCCTGGATCGCGGCCACCGCGCGCCTGCCCAGCGAGGATGCGGTGGTGCTCGACCGCGCGGCCTCGGTCACGCCGGGGCGCAAGCTGGTCGCCTGCCCGATCCTGCCGCGCATCGCGAATTTCGACGATCTCGATCCCTTGCGGCAGGAGCCGGAGGTGGACGTGGCGATGGTTCCGCCCGGCACGCCGATCCCCGCCCATGCCGCGCTGATCGTGCTGCCGGGATCGAAAGCGACGATCGCCGACATGGCGTTTCTGCGCGCGCAGGGTTGGGACATCGACATCCTCGCCCATCACCGGCGCGGCGGCGCGGTGCTGGGGATTTGCGGCGGATACCAGATGCTCGGCCGCCGGATCGCCGATCCGCTCGGGATCGAAGGTGATCCGTGCGACATCGCCGGGCTGGGCCTGCTCGACGTGGAGACCGTGCTCACCCCGGGAAAGGCGCTGCGGCGCGTGCGGGGCGTGGCGCTGGACGCGGCGTTCGAGGGGTATGAGATGCACATGGGCGAAACCACCGGGCCGGGCGCGGACCGTGCCTTCGCCTGCCTGGACGGCGCGCGCGCCGATGGAGCGATCAGCGCCGACGGGCGTGTGTTCGGCACCTATTGCCACGGCCTGTTCGCCGCACCTGGCCTGCGCGCGGCCATGCTGGCGCGGATCGGCGCGCGCTCGAACGGCGCGGACCATGACCGTGCGGTCGATGCCGCGCTTGACGAACTGGCGGGCGAACTGGAGCGGCACCTCGATATCGAAGGACTGCAGGCGCTGGCGCGGCGGGGCCTCGCATGACCAGCCTGCTCGTGCTGGGCGGCGCGCGTTCGGGCAAGAGCCGCTATGCGCAGCAGCGGGTGGAAGCCTGCGCGGGCCGGCTCGCCTATATCGCCACGGCGCAGGCGCTCGATGCCGAGATGGCCGACCGGATCGCCCGGCACCGCGCGGACCGCAATGCGCGCTGGCACACCATAGAGGCGCCGCTTGCCCTTGCCGCCGCCATTGCGCGGGCCGGCGAGAGCCACGCCGCGATCCTGGTCGATTGCCTGACGCTGTGGCTGTCCAACCTCCTGCTGGCCGACCGCGATCCGCAGGGCGAAGGCGCGACGCTGGCCGAAGCCATCGCTGCCTGTCCGGTGCCGGTGGCGTTGGTCGCCAACGAGGTGGGGCTGGGGATCGTGCCCGACAATGCGCTGGCCCGCCGTTTCCGTGATGAGGCCGGGAGGCTCAACCAGCGGCTCGCGGCGATGGCGGACGAGGTCGTGTTCGTCGCGGCCGGCCTGCCCATGGTTTTGAAGGGCGCAGGCTCGGTCGTATCCGGGGTATGAACCCTGCGCCTTGGCCTTCCGCCTTCACCCTGCCCGGCGCACCTGCTCGATCAGCGCGGCGGCTTCGTTGAGAAGATCGCGGCTGGCGCCGACGGCCCGTTCCGCATCGCCGGCGGCAATCGCGTTGGCGATGGCCCGGTGGGCGTCGCTGTCCGCAGTCGCCACGCCCTTTTGCCGGTTGGTCAGCCGGATGCTGAAGCGCAGCGCTGTCTCGACCAGATCTCGGCACTGGATCATGAAGCGGTTGCCGCTGGCGAGCAGGATGGCGACATGGAAATCGATGTCGGCCTGGAGAGCGTCCTCCTGGCTCATCCCGCCCTTGGTCATGCGCTCTGCCGCTTCCCCGATGCGCGCGGTCGCTGCCGGATCGTTGCGACGGATCGCCAACGACGCGGCCTGCGGCTCGATGGCGCTGCGGAAGGCGGTGAACTCCGCCAGCAGATCGAGCGAAAGGCCCCGGTTGAGCAGCCAGCGCAGCACATCGGGATCGAGGAAATTCCAGTCGCGCTCCGGCGCGACGCTGGTGCCGAGCCGGGGCCGGGACGCGATCAACCCCTTGGCCGTCAGCATCTTGATGGCTTCGCGGGTAACGCTGCGGCTGGCTTTGAACTGTTCCGAGATGTCCGCTTCAATGGGCAGAGGGCGATCCGCGTATTCGCCGGCAACGATCGCCCGCCCAAGCGTTTCGACAATGCGGGCGGTAACCTTGCCGCCGTTTTCGAAGGGGGTCATGGGCTGCTCCCGTCCCGATTGCGGATCGGGATCGCCGCTGTATTAATATGATAAATGGTGATAGAGCCGCCGCGCGGCGGGATCAAGCCGTTGCGTCGATCGGGAACAGGAGAAAACCCCAGCCATGGCAGTCGTAACGCTTGCCGATGCCTTGCCGCTGTTTGCGGTATTGCGCGGCCTTGAGCCGGAAAGAGCGCAGGCCGTCGGGGAAGCGCTGGTCGAGGCCGGCTTCGGCATCCTTGAGGTGACGATGAATTCGCCGGACCCGTTCGCCAGCATCGCCAGCCTTGTCCGTTCGCTCGGCGATCGCGCGCTGATCGGCGCGGGCACCGTGACGCGCACCGAGGAGGTGGACGAACTGGAAAGCCTGGGCGCGCGTCTGGTGGTATCGCCGCATTGCGATCCGGCGCTGGTCGGCCATGCCGCGGGCAAGGGCATGACCGTGCTGCCGGGCGTGTTCACGCCCACCGAAATGATGGCGGCCCTGAAAGCGGGGGCCACGGGCATCAAGATATTCCCGGCGGAAGCCATGCCGCCGGCCGGTGTCCGCGCCGTCCGGGCGGTGTTGCCGCCGCACGTGCCGATCTTCGTGGTCGGCGGGATCACCGCGGCCAACATGGCCGATTATCTCCGGGCGGGCGCCACCGGCTTCGGCATGGGAGGATCACTGTTCCGGCCCGGCAAGCCGCTGGACGCCATCGCCAGCGATGCGCGGGCCATCGTTTCCGCGTTCCACGCGGCGAAGGCGCGGCGCTAACGGATCCCGACCCTAGCGGCGGACATCCCCGCCACCGGCAAGGATGCTCTCGATGTCTGCTTCGCTGGCGCGCAGGAAGTCCCCGGATACGGCGTGCGCCCACTGCGAGCAGCCCGTCGCGAACGTGACGGCGCGATCGGGCGCCATGCCGCGCGCCAGACCGTGTACGATGCCGGCGGCAAAGGCATCGCCCGTGCCGATCCGGTCGACGATGGCCGCCAGCGCAACGGGCGCGGTGCGGGCCACGCCCGCCCGGCTGGCGAGCAGGCCGGTCAGGCGCTGGTTGTCGCTGGAGGACACTTCGCGGTGCGTCGCCGCGACGTGGGTCAGGGCGGGGGCGAGCGCGAACATGGCCTGCGCCGCGTTCTGGAAGGCCGTGGCGGGATCGGGATCGGCGAAAGTACGATCCAGCATCAGGCCGATCACGCGCGGGTCGGCAAGCAGGACGTCGGCGGCCAGCGACAGTTCGCGCAGGATGCGTTTCGCCTGATCTTCCCGACCCTGCCACAGGCTTGGCCGGAAATTGCAGTCGAACACGATGCGCACGCCCCGTTCGCGCGCCGTGGCCATAGCCGACCGCAACGCCGCCAGCGGGCCTTCGCCCAGCGCCGCGGTGATGCCGCCCACGAACAGCCAGTCCGCGCCGTTCAGGAGAGCGGGCCAGTCGAACAGATCGGGGGAGAGGTCGGCGAATGCCGAATGCGCGCGGTCGTAGAGAATTTCCGCAGGCCGGGCCATGGCGCCGGGCGAAAGGAAATAGAGCCCCATCCGGCCGGACGTGAACGGGGTGCCGGCCAGGTTCACGCCGAATGCCCGAATAGCGTCCCGCGCTGCCCGGCCCAGGCGGTTGTCGGGCAGCAGGGTGACGAGGTCCGCATCGTGCCCGAACCCAGCCAACGCTACCGCGACGTTGGCTTCCGCGCCGCAGAACGTGGCGTCGAGCGTGCCTTCCTGCCCCAGCAGCGCCGGCGGCCGGGCGGCCAGGCGCAGCAGCATTTCGCCAAAACAGATGATCCTGGACACCCGGCACCTCTCCATCGCGCTCGTCGATTAATTATATGACAAATAACGATGGAACAAGCGGCGCGTGTAACGCGGTTCAGGACGCCCGTTCCAGCGCCATCGCCAGCGGCAGGGTGCGCAGCCGCTTGCCACTGGCGGCGAACACGGCATTGGCCAGCGCCGGCGCCACCACGGCGCAGGGCGGTTCGCCCATGCCGCCGGGGTCGGCGCCGCTGTCGACGATATGCGTGGCGATGGCGGGGGCCTCGTTCAGGCGCAGGATGCGGTAGTCGTGGTAATTGGACTGTTCGACGCGCCCGCCCTTGATCGTCACTTCGCCATGGAGTGCGGCGGAAAGGCCGAAGATGACGCCGCTTTCCACTTGCGCGGCCACGCCCAGCGGGTTGATCGCCAGCCCGCAATCGACCGCCACGGTCGCCCGGGGCACGGTGATCGCGCCGTCGGCAACGCGCGCCTCCAACACCAGCGCGATGATCGTGCCCCACAGCTGCAGCACGGCGATCCCGCGTCCCTGGCCGGCAGGGAGCGGCGTGCCCCAGCCTGCCTCGCGTCCGGCCCGCTCGAGCACGGCGCGGATGCGCGGGTCGGTGACGAGCGAGAGGCGGTAGGCCAGTGGGTCTTGCCCTGCGGCATGTGCCAGTTCGTCGATGAAGCTTTCCACCACGAAGGCCGAGCGCAGCCCGCCCACGCCGCGCCACCAGCTTGTAGGCACCGCGCTTTCCGCCTGCTGGAACGTCACGCGGTGGGCGTCGAGCGCGTAGGGGATGGCGACCGCGCCCTCGATCGCATCGGCATCCACGCCGTTGAAGCCCTGGCCCAGCAGCCGCGCCATGATCGAGGAGCCGGCGATCCGGTGCTCCCAGCCGATCGGCCTGCCGCCGGCATCCAGCGCGGCCGTGATCTGGTCGGCATAGGCGGGGCGATACATGTCGTGCTTCATGTCCTCCTCGCGCGACCACATCAGCTTGACCGGGTAGGGCACCTGGCGCGCCAGTTCGACCGCGCGCACCACCATGTCGGTCTCCAGCCGCCGGCCGAAGCCGCCGCCCATCTGGCAGTTGTGGAACGTGACCTTGTCCGCCGGCAGGCCCAGCGCCTTGGCGGCATCGTCGCGCGCCTGCGCGGGCACTTGCGATCCCGCCCAGATCGTGCAGCCTTCGGGCGTGACGTGCGCGGTGCAGCTGCCCGGCTCCATCGGCGCATGGGCCAGGAAGGGCTGGCGATAGGTAGCGCTGAACGGACGCGCCGCCTTTGCCTTGGCGGCGGCGAGATCGCCGGTGGACTTGGCCTCGAACCCCGGCTTCGCCAGTGCCTCGTCCAGCCCGGCGAGGATATGCGCATGGTCGGCCGGCGCCTTGGGCGCGGTCCATTGCGGGTTGGCGGCGATATAGCCCTGCATCGCCGCCCAGTAGTTCTCGGCCACCACGAACAGCACGTCGGCGCCCTTGACGAGTTGCACCACGCCCGGCGTGGCGCGCGCGGCCTTTTCGTCGAACGCGGCGAGCGTGCCGCCGAACATCGGACATTGCGCCAGCATCGCCACTTTCATGCCGGGCAGGCGCACGTCGATGCCATAGACGGTTTCGCCAGTGACCTTGGCCAGGCTGTCGAGCCGCCGGGTGGGCTTGCCGATGACCCGCAGCGCGCTGCCCGGGCGGAGCGGCGCATCCTTGGGCAGCGGCGCGGCGCTGGCGGCGGCCAGCAGATCGCCAACGGGCAGGCGGCGGCCGCCCTTGGTCTCGATCACCATGCCGCCGGCCAGGTCGCAGCGTTCGGGCGCGATGCCCCATTGCCGCGCCGCCGCGCCGACCAGCGCGGCGCGGGCGTTGGCGGCGGCCTGCCGCAGCGGCTTGTAGAGTTCCCGGACCGAGCTGGAGCCGCCGGTGCCCTGGTCGATCGGCGCGAATCGCGCGCTGTCGCCTTCGGGGATGGTCACGACCACTTGCGCGGGCGCCAGCCCCAGTTCCTCCGCCACCAGCATGGCGAGCGTGGTGAACACGCCTTGTCCCATCTCGGTCTTGGGCAGGGCAAGCGCGGCGCCCTCCGCCGTCACCGAGAGAAAGGCGTTGGCGGACAGCGCGGAGGCCTTCGCGCCGGAGGCCCGGCCCAGCGGCACCACCAGCGCAAGGCCAAGCGCGGCCGATCCGCGCAGCACGCCCCGGCGCGAAAGCCCCCCAGCCACGCCGCCGCTCATGCCTTGCCTCCCGCCGCCGCCAGTTTCACCGCTTTGCGGATGCGCGGGTAGGTGCCGCAGCGGCAGAGGTTGCCGCTCATCCCCGCCTCGATCGCATCGTCGTCGGGCGCGGGGTTGGCCTTGAGCAGCGCGGCGGCGGCGATCAGCTGGCCGGGCTGGCAATAGCCGCACTGGACCACGTCGGCTTCGACCCAGGCATCCTGCAGGCGCTTGCCCAGCGGGTCGTCGCGCAGGCCCTCGATCGTGGTGACCGGCTGGCCGATGAACGCGCGCGCCGGGGCTTGGCAACTGAAGAAGCGTTCGCCGCCCATCAGCACGCTGCACGCGCCGCACAGCCCCGCGCCGCAGCCGAACTTTGTGCCGGTCAGCCCGATCACGTCGCGCAGCACCCACAGCAGCGGCATGTCGATGGCGCTGGCGTCCACCGTCACTTGCTTGCCGTTGACCGTCAGCGAATAACTCATGCCCTTGTCCCCATCTGGCGCCTCTCTTGGCGTCCGGGCCGCACTATGCGGCGAGCCGTTGGCCAAGCAAAATCCTTATATGCGCAACCGGCACTGGCCGCCGCTTGACTTTGCCGGGCGGTCTGGCCGATTGGTCCCTTCATCGTTGAGATTTCGAGGGGAGTAGGGGAGCCAATGCGACGCGGCTGGTCCCTGACACTGCAAAAGCGGATCCGGCCGGCCGGGTCGACGCCGCTTTACATGCAGCTGGCCCACGCGCTGATTCACGAGATCGAACGGGGACGGCTCCAGCCGGGATCGCCGCTTCCCAGCAGCCGGGAACTGGCCAACGAACTGGGCTTCAACCGCAAGACGGTGGTGACCGCCTACGAGGAGCTTGTCGCGCAAGGCTGGCTGGAAACGGCGGACCGCAAGGGGACCACGGTCGCGACCAGCCTGCCGCGCGGACGACCGGAAACCCGCGAAAGCAGCCCTCCGATCGGGCGTCAGCCGATCTATCGCTTCGTGCCGCCGCCGTCGCGGCCGATTGCCGTTCCGCCCGGACGGCTCATCAAGCTCGATGAGGGCAGCCCCGACGGCAGCCTGTTTCCGCCCGAGGCGCTGGCGCGCGCCTTCCGCACCGCCGCGCTCTATGCCGCGCGGCGGCAGCAACTGGGCTATCGCGATCCCTGCGGCAGCGAGCGGCTGCGCTCGGGCCTGGCCGCGATGCTGCGCGAGGAGCGCGGCCTTGTCGTCAGCGAAGAGAACGTCTGCGTCACGCGCGGCAGCCAGATGGGCATTGCGCTGGCGGCGCGGCTGCTGGCCCGCCCCGGCGCGGTCGCGCTGGCCGAGGCGCTGACTTACGAACCGGCGGTCGCCGCTTTCCAGGCCGCCGGCGTGCCCGTGCTGCCGGTCGCGCTGGACGAAGAGGGGATCGATGTCGGTGCGGTGGAAAGGGCGTGCCGCAACGGGCAGGTCTGCGCGGTGTTCGTCACCCCGCATCACCAGTTTCCGTCCACGGTCTCGCTCGCCCCTGAACGGCGCCTGCGCCTGGTCGAGCTGGCCCGGCAGTTCGGCTTCGCGATCATCGAGGACGATTACGACCACGAATTCCGCTTCGGATCACAGCCGCTGCTGCCGATGGCTGCTTATGCGCCGGACGTGGTGATCTACGTCGGTTCGCTGTCCAAGCTGCTGCTGCCGGCGCTCCGGGTCGGCTATATCGTCGCGCCCGCGCCGGTGATCGCCGCCGCCGCCCACCAGGTTTCGATCAGTGACGGCATGGGCAACAGCCTGACCGAGGACGCTATCGCCCTGTTGCTGGAAGAGGGCGAGGTGCGCCGCCACGCGCGCAAGGCGACGCGCGTCTATGGCGCGCGGCGCGATGCGCTGGCGCAGGCGGTGCGCGATGCGCTGGGCGATTTCGTCAGCGCGCGGCTGCCGGCGGGTGGCTTGGCGATGTGGCTGGAATTCCTCGATCTCGATGCCCTGGCCCGGATCGAGGCCGGCGCGCCCGCCGCCGGCATCACCTTCGCCGCGTCCGCTTCCTATCGGCTGGCCCCCGATGCCCCGCACGGCCTGCGCCTGGGGTTCGCGAGCTACCCCAGCGAACGGACGGTGGAGGCCGTCCGCATACTGGGGCATCTGGGCCACAGTTGATCCGCCCGCGAAGCTGGTCCCCTTGCTTTTGCCGATCTGGCGCTTTTTCAGGGCCAATCGCTTGGTGACAACGTCGCCATGGACTTTCCTTCCGGAACCAACGGCGATCTTGCCGATCTTGTGGCCGCCTATCCGCTGGCCTGGCTGACCAACAACGGGCCGGCCGGCTTTTTCGCCACGCCGCTGCCGCTGATCGCCGAAACCGGGCCGGATGGCGCCGTGGTCGCGCTGATCGGCCACTGTTCGCGCCGCAACGCGCAAGTCGCCGCGCTGCGGGCCGATCCGCGCGCGCAGATCCTGTTCATGGGGCCGCAGGGCTATGTCTCGCCGGCGCTGGTGTCGCGCCCGCACTGGGCGCCGACGTGGAACTTCGCCGTCGCTACCTTCGAGGTGACGGTCGCATTCGGGGAAGACAGCGAGACCCTGCCGGCGGTCCGCCTGCTGACGGAGCATGCGGAAGCATCGCAGGGCAGGCCATGGCAGGTGGAGGACGCTGGCGAGCGCTTGCCAAATTTGCTATCAAGAATCATTAGCTTTCGGGCAACGGTTCACGCTACGGACGCGCGATTCAAGCTCGGTCAGGAAGAAGACGTCGACGTGCTGAGGGAAATCCTGGCGGCCTATCCCGATCCGGTGATGGCCGGCTGGATGCGGCGGCTCAACGCGGACCGCCTGGATACGGACGATGCGGAAGCGATCATCGGGGAGACGGGATAGCCGAAACGGGCGATCCATGACATTCAGAGGGGAATAGACATGAGGACCACACTGCACCTTGCCTGCCTTGCCGGCGTTTCCATGCTGGCCATGGCGGCCGCACCGGCGCTGGCCGCCGAAGATGCCGCCGACGACGGGCTGGGCACGATCGTCGTGACCGCGACCAAGCGCGCCATCGCGCTCGACCAGACGCCGATCGCCGCCAGTGCGGTTTCGGGCAAGGATCTGGCCGCCGCCAACGCGCAAAGCCTGTCGGACTACATCACCCGCCTGCCTGGCGTGGTGTTCAACGATTACCAGCCCGGCGTTTCCGAAGTGATCATCCGTGGCATCTCGGCCACGACCTACCACGAACAGGGCCAGACCACGGTCGGCTACTACCTCAACGAAGTGCCGCTGGTCGAACCCGGCTTCCCGATCGGCATTCCCGACGTGGACACCTTCGATCTCAACCGCGTGGAAGTGCTGCGCGGCCCGCAAGGCACGCTGTTCGGTTCGTCCACGCTGGGCGGCCTGGTCAACTACGTGGTCAACACGGCCGATACGAGCAAGATCGATGCCGCCGCATCGGGCCTGATCGGTTCGACCAAGAATTCGCACGGCGAAGTGAACTACGCAGCCAAGGCGATGGTCAACGTGCCGCTGATCGCCGACAAGCTGGCGGTGCGCCTGGTTGCGCTGCAGCGCTTCGACGCGGGCTATCTCGACAATCCCGGCACCGGCGTTCGCGGCAGCAACGATTTCCGCACGCGGGGCCTGCGCGGCTCGATCGTCCTGACGCCGACCAGCGCGACCAAGATCAGCTATCTCTCGTCATGGCAGGACACCTATCTCGAGGACCAGACCTACCTCGACCTTGATCATCCCTACATCCGCAATACCGCGCGGGCCGAACCGCAGAAGACGCGCTTCTGGATGAACTCGCTGCGGCTGGATCAGGATCTGGGCGGCGCGGAACTCACCGCCATCGGCTCCATCGTCGAAAAGCACAATTTCACCCAGTTCTCGTACCCCTATTTCTACGTGACCGGGGTGACGACGGGGGCGGGCGCGGCCTATTCGGCGGGCAATGCCAACGCCAACATCAAGACCGCCGAGGTCCGCCTGGCCTCGAAGGGCGATGGGCCGTTCCGCTACCTGATCGGCGCCAGCTACATGGCGGCCAAGAAGTTCAGCTACGACCAGATCTTCCAGAACGGCGCGGCGGCCTACATCAACGCCAACCCGGCGCTGTTTGGCGGCTATTCGGGCAGCGTGCTGACGCCGGGCGACCGGCTCTATGGCTATGCGGCAGATACCTACAACGAGGACATCGGCCTGTTCGGCGAAGTGAGCTACGCGATCCGTCCAAGCATCGAGATCACGTTCGGCGGCCGCTATTTCTGGAACAAGTACAACGCCACCGTCACCAACCAGGCAGGCGCGCTGGGCGGCTATCCGGGCGGCTACAGCCCGGTCGACGCCACGGGCCGGGTGTCCAACAAGGAAAACGGCTTCACCCCCAAGGTAACCATCACCGCCCGTCCGACCAAGGACTTCCTGGCCTACGCCACCTATTCGGAAGGCTATCGCGTCGGCGGCATCAACCCCAACGCCGGCCTGCTGCCGACGATTCCGGTCAAGTACGACAGCGACCGCGTGAAGAACTACGAAGCGGGCGTGAAATTCCACGCGTTCGACGGGAAGCTCTATGTTGAAGCCACCGTCTTCAACATCGACTGGAAGGGCATCCAGGCCCGCCTGTTCGGCCCGGCGCCGTCGTACTATTCCTATGTCTCGAACGCGGGCAGCGCCAACGTGGTCGGTGGCGAACTGGCGGCCACCTGGCAGATCGCCAAGGTTGCGAGCTTCAGCACCAGCGTAACGCGCCAGGATGCGAGCCTCACCGCGTTCCTGCCCGATACGTTCGCGGTCGGCGGCGGCTATGCCTCGGGATCGACCCTGCCGGGTTCGTCGAAGTGGTCGGTGGCGAACAACCTCAAGTTCGATTTCGAGGACGTGGCGTTCAAGCCTTCGTTCGAAGTGGCGCATCGTTACCTGTCGTCGGCGCCCGTGGCGTTCGGCAACACGGCAACGCGCGGCAACTTCAACATCATCGACCTGCGCGCCGGGGTGACGCTGATGGACAAGGTGCGCGTGCTGGTCTTCGCCAACAACGTGTTCGACAAGTTCGGCATCCTCAACGCGCCGTTCACGTCGCAGGCGACCCCGGCGGGATCGATCGTGCGTCCGCGCACGGTGGGCCTGCGGCTCGACTGGTCGCTGTAATGCGCCGCGTTGCCGTCTTTCTCGCGGCAACGCTGGCTCTCGTGGCCGGGCCTCTTCGCGCCGAAGAGGCCCGGTCGCTTGCCTATCAGGCGACCGAGGTGACCTGGGCGCAGCCGGCGCTGTCGCCGGACGGCGCGTGGCTGTGGTTCGATCTGCTGGGCGACATCTACCGTATGCCGGCCGCTGGTGGCGATGCGCAGCCGGTGCTCGCCGGGCCTGCCTTCGAACGCAACCCGGTGCCTTCGCCCGACGGGCGCTGGATCGCCTTCATTTCCGACCGGTCGGGCGTCACCAACCTGTGGATCGCGCGCAGCGACGGCAGCGATGCGAGGCAACTGACGCACGATAACGCGCTCGTCCTGATGACCTCGCCGGCATGGGCGCCGGACGGGAAAAGCGTCTACGTCAGCCGCGCCGTCCACGCGGTGCTGGCGTTCGAACTGTGGCGCGTTCCCGTCGATGGCAGTCCGCCCGCGCTGCTCGTGGCGGCCCAGCCCGGCGGCAACGAAGGGTGGGACGAGCGTATCAACGCCATGGGCGCGGCTCCTTCGCCCGACGGGAAGGCGGTGTGGTACGCGACCAAGCTGGGCCACACCTGGACCGAAAAGGACCCGCCCACCTGGTCCATCGCGCGGCGCGATCTGGCCTCCGGCGCGGTCGAGACGGTGGTCCCCGGCGGGATGCATCCGGTGCTCTCGCCCGATGGGCGGTCGCTCGCCTATGCCGCGCGGCGCGATGGCGGCGAAACCGGGCTGCGCCTGCGCAACCTCGATACCGGCGAGGACCGCTGGATCGCCTGGCCGATCGATCACGATGGGCAGGAAGGCGGCTACTACTACGATCTAACTCCGGGCTACCGCTTCACGCCCGACGGCAAGGCCATCGTGCTCGCGCGCAATGGCGGCTTCATGCGGCTCGATCTTGTCACCGGAAAGCAGCAGGCGATCCCGTTCCGCGCGCCGGTGCGGCTGGCGCTGGCGCCGCAAAGCCGCGTGCGCCAGCAGGTTGAGGATGGCAGCGAGGTCCGGACGCATCTGGCCGAAGGCGCCGCGCTGTCGCCGGACGGCCGGCGGATCGCCTTCACCGCGCTGGGCGCGCTGTACATCGCCGATGCGCAAGGCACCGCCGCACCGCGCAAGCTGTTCGATGGCAACGCCTTCCAGCCAGCCTGGTCGCCGGACGGGCGCACGCTGGCCTTCACGCGCTGGACCGCCGAGCAGGGCGGCGGCATCTGGACGGTCGATGCGGCCGGCGGCGCGCCGCGTGCCGCCGGCCCGCCCCGTTCTGCCGGACCGCAGGGCGCCTACTGGTCCGAACCGCTGTGGGATCGCGATGGCAAAAGCCTGATCGCGCTGCGCGCCGCGCAATTCGATCGCCTTCACGCGCCGGACGAGCTGGCCCCGGCGTGGCTGGTCGATGTGGTGCGCCTTTCCCCCGCTGGCGCCGCGACGGTCATCGGCCATGGCGCGGGTCTGCGTTCGCTTCAGCGGACGGCGGACGGGCGTCTGTTCGTCCAGGCCGATGGCGCGCTCAAGGAAGTGATGGCCGACGGCACGCTGCTGGCGCGCGCGACGGTCGTCGCCCGCGCGATGGGGCAATACGTCAAGGAGCCGCGCCCGGTCGAGGAACTGCGCCTGTCGCCCGATGGCCGGTCGCTGGCGGCGCGCACCGCGTTCGAGCTGCACCTTCTGCCGATGCCGGCCGACGCCAGGCCGGTGAACCTGATGGAAACCGTCCCGGGCCACCGCCAGATTACCCGGATCGGCGCCGATACGATGCGCTGGGAAGGCGATGGCCTGTCGTGGACGGTCGGGCCGTTCTGGCGTCACGCCGCCTCGGCCGGCACGCTGGCGGCTGCCGACCCCGAAGCTGCGGCAGCCTCGCGCGATCTGTCGGTCCGCGTGCCGCGTGCCCTGCCGGCGCAGGCGCAACTGCTGCGCGGCGCTACCGTGCTGACGATGGACCATGGGAAGATCGTCACCGATGCCGACCTGCTGATAACCGGTGACCGCATCGCCGCGATCGGCCCGCGTGGGTCCATCGCCGTTCCGGCCGGCGCGCGGATACGCGAGCTGGGCGGCAAGTTCGTCATGCCCGGCCTGATCGACGCGCACGCCCATTTCTTCCCGATCCCGCGCGGGGTGCACGACGGCACGCACTGGGAATTCCCCACGCTGCTCGCCTATGGCGTCACCGCGGTGCTGGAAGTGCAGCCGTTCACGCCGGACATCTTTGCTTATGCCGACCGGATGGACGCGGGGCTTTCCACGGGGCCGCGCCTGTTCAGCACCGGCCCCGGCGTGTTCGTGAACAGCGCCATCACCGCACAGGCCGTGGCCGAACAGGTGTTGACGCGCTATCGCGACGCCTATCGCACGCGCAATATCAAGAGCTACATGGTCGGCGACCGGGCCGCGCGGCAATATATGGCGGCTGCATCGCGCAAGCTGGGCATGATGCCCACCACCGAAGGCGCGGCCGATTTCGTGCTGGAGCTGACCCACGCCATCGATGGCTTTTCCGGCAACGAGCATAACCTGCCCGTCACGCCCATCCACGATGACGTGATCCGCCTCTTCGCCGCCAGCGGCATTGCCTACACGCCGACGCTGACAGTGCTTTACGGCGGCGCGCCGATGCTGTTCGCCGATATCCAGAACGATCGCCCGCAGGACGATCCGCGCCTGCGCCGGTTCACCCCGCCGTTCGTGCTGGCCGCCAAGCTGCGCGACCGGCACTGGACGCTGCCCGAATGGCAGACGTGGCGGCGCTTTGCCGAAGACGCGATGCGGTTGCGCCGCGCCGGCACGCTGGTCGGCGTGGGCAGTCATGGCGAGATGCAGGGCATCGGCGTCCATTGGGAAATGGCCGCGTTCGTGGCCGGCGGCGCCACGCCGCAAGAAGCGCTGGAAATGGCCACGATCGACAACGCCACGATCATCGGCCGGCCAGATGATCTGGGCAGCGTGACGCCCGGCAAGCTCGCCGACCTCGTGGTGCTCGATGCCGATCCCCGCGCCGACATCGCCAATGCCCGGCGCATCGCGCTGGTGCTGCGCGGCGGCATCGCGTTCGACGGCACCACGCTGGCGCGCGACGGCGAAAGCCCGGTCGTGCCGTGGTGGCGCGAAGAGTCATCCGGGGTGGCCCCGCAATGAAGCCGGCGACGCTGCGCGCCTGGAGCAAGGTGCATACCTGGTCGAGCCTGATCTGCACGCTGTTCATGCTGATCCTGGCGTTGACCGGCCTGCCGCTGGTGTTCCACGACGAGATCGATGGCATTGGCAAGCCGGAACGGATCGAACGCTGGAACGATGCCGAACTGGTCACGCTCGACCGCGCGATCACCGCTGCGCTGGCGCTGGAGCCGGGCTCCGTGCCGATCTACCTCAGCTTCGACGAGGATCGCCCGGTGGTGAACCTTACCAGCGGTCCGGTCGGCGATGCGCCAGAAACCGCCATGCGCTTCCACCCGATCGACCGGCGCACCGCCACCCCGCCGCAAGGTGACGTGCCCGGCGGCGGGGTGATGGACGTGGTGCTCGATCTGCACAAGGACCTGCTGCTGGGCACGGTGGGCGAATACTTCATCGGCGCGATCGGCCTGTGCTTCGTGCTGGCGCTCGTTTCGGGCATCGTCCTCTACGCCCCGTTCGCGCGCAAGGCGGGCTTCGCCAGCGTGCGCAAGGCCAAGACGGCGCGCACGCGCTGGCTCGACTGGCACAACCTGATCGGTGGCGTCACGCTCGCCTGGGCGCTGGTCGTGGGGCTGACCGGCACGATCAACACCCTGGCCGATCCGATCACCGCGTGGTGGCGCGCCGATGCGCTGGCCCATCTGGTGCGCGACCATGCCGGGCCGATCGCCCCCTATCGCCCCGGCATTGCCGACGAGGCGCTGCGCAACGCGCAGGCGGCCGTGCCGGGGATGCGCGTGCAGTTCATCGCCTTTCCCGGCGCGGCCTTCAGCAGCCGCGATCATCTGGCCGTCTATCTGCAGGGCGCGACGCCGCTGACCGCCAAGCTGCTGACCCCGGTCATGGTCGATGCGCGCACCGGCAAGGTCGATGGCGTGGCGCCGATGCCCTGGTACATGAAGGCGCTGCTGCTCGCGCAGCCGCTGCACTTTGGCGATTATGGCGGCATGGCGATGAAGCTGCTGTGGGCGGTTCTCGACCTCGTGAGCATCGTCGTGCTGGGCAGCGGCCTCTATCTGTGGCTGCGCAAGCCGCGCGCCGCGCGCCGGGGCCGCGCGGCATGAGACGACACCCGCTGGTGCCGATCGCGGCGATCGCCGTCGTCAGTTTCGCCGGGCTCGTTATCGGCCTCACCGGCGATGGCTGGGAAGATGCCCTCGCCGCGCTGGGCCTTGCCCTGTCCGTGGCGCCGATCGGCGTCGCGCTGCTGCGCCGCTGAGGCGCCGGCATCGTTCGTCATTGCGACGGGCGAAGCCCGCGGCAATCCAGAGCGGCGCGCACGGCCCTGGATTGCTTCGCTGCGCTCGCAATGACGAAGCGGGGCAGAGTCGTTCCGCTCTACCCGAAGCGCTGCGTGCCGCCCACCACGGTGCGCAGGACCTTGGTCTGGGGAATCGTTTCCGGGTCGATCCGGAACAGGTCGCGGTCGAACACCGCGAAATCGGCCTGCATTCCGGGCATGATCGCGCCGCGCTGCCGTTCCACCCGGCCCGCGTAGGCCGCTTCGCGGGTATAGCCCCGCAGCGCCTGGGCCATCGTGATGCGCTGTTCGGGATACCAGCCGTGCGGGTTGAGCCCGTCGATCGTCTCGCGCGTCACCGCCGCGTAGATGCCGGTCAGCGGATCGAGCGGAGCCACCGGCCAGTCCGAACCGAAGCAGACATGCGCGCCCGAGCGCACCATGGACCCGACCGCGAAGCTGGTGCGCAGCCGTTCGGGTCCGACGCGCCGCACCGCCCAGCGTCCGTCGTCGATCGCGTGGTAGGGCTGCATCGAGGCGATCACGCCCTGTTTGGCGAACCGCCCGATCGCTTCCTCGCGCAAGTGCTGCGCATGTTCGACGCGGAAGCGCCGGTCGCGCGCGCCGTTGGCTGTGGTAACCGCCGCCATCGTGTCCAGCACGATGTCGTTCGCCTCGTCGCCGATGGCGTGGGCGGTCACCTGCAGCCCGGCCTTGTCCGCGCCGGTCATCCAGGCCTTCAGATCCTTGGGATCGGTCACCATGATGCCGTGCGCGTGCGGTTCGTCGAGATAGGGCAGATACATCAGCGCGGTGCGCGAACCGAGCGAGCCGTCGAACACCACCTTGCACCCGCCCCAGCGCACCCAGTCATCGCCGCGCCCTTCCTGCGCGACGATGGCGGCCTGCCGTTCCCAGTCCTTCAGCGGGGTGAAGTTGTAGAAGCGCATCCCCGTTTCGCCTTGCGCGCGCAGGCGGCGGGTGTTCTCGAATGTGGACCAGTCGAGTTCGGGCACGTGGACTTCGGTCACGCCCTTGCTCAGGCCCAGCGCGATACCCTGCCGCAGGGCGGCGTCCAGCCGGGCCTCGCTCGGCTTCGCGATCGCGCGCAGGACGAGATCCTTGGCGGCGTCCTTGACGATGCCGGTCGGCTCCCCGTTCTCGTCGCGCAGGATCACGCCGCCCGGCACGTCGGCCGTGTTGCGATCGATCCCCGCCAGCTTCAGCGCCAGCGAATTGCACAGGATCATGTGGAGGTCATAGCGGATCACCGCCACGGGCGTATCGGGCGTCACCGCGTCGATCCACTGGCGCGTGGGCATCTTGCCGCCCCAGCGGTCCTGATCCCAGTTGCCGCCTTCCAGCCATTCGCCCTTGGGCAGCGCGCGCGCGGCCTGCGCGATCCGCTGCACGAATGCGTCGGGCGTCGCCGCATCGCGCAGCGAGGGCTGCGACAGCGCCATCGACCCGATGGTGAAATGGGTATGGCAATCGATCAGCCCCGGTGTCACGAACGCGCCTTGCAGGTCGATGACCTGCGTGCGCGGGCTGGACGCGGCGCGCACCGCATCCTTGCCGATGGCGACGATATGCCCGCCGGCCACGCCGATGGCGTCGGTGCGCACGTCCGGCCCCGTTCCCGTCCACACCGCCGCATTGACGTAGGCCACTTCCACCCCGCCGCGCGTGGCGGCCCAGACCCGCGCCGGCACGGCCGCCGCGACGATGGCGTTGAGCGAACCCGATACGAACGCGCGGCGCGTGACCATGATGGTGCCTTCCTGCTTTTTGCAACGATCATGGCATCTTCAGCGCGAAACGTCATGCTTCGGCGTCCAGCTACGGAATTGTCCGGGGGCCAGCGTCAGCCGCAGTGCCGCTCGCAAAGTTCGCACAAGGCATGGATGATCCCGCGCACCACGGGATCGCGCAGGCTGTAGAAGCGGGTCTGCGCGGCGCCCCGGGTGCTGACCGCACCTTCGTCCCGCAGCAGCGCCAGATGTTGCGAGACCGAGGATTGCGACAGGCCCGACAGATCGACCAGTTCGTTGACCGAAACCTCGCCCTCATCCATCCGGCACAGCATCAGCAGGCGCTCCGGATGGCTCATCAGCTTCAGCCGTGCCGCCATCGCGTTGGCGTTGGATTTGAGGTCCGAACGATCGGCCGGCGTCATGATGGAGACTCCGCCAGAGGATGGCCGTCATCGCGCAGGACGATGTAGATCGCGGGAATCACGAGGACGGTGAGCAGGGTCGAGGAGGCCAGCCCGAACAGCAGCGAGATGGCGAGGCCCTGGAAGATCGGATCGGTCAGGATCACCGAAGCGCCGATCATGGCCGCGGCCGCCGTCAGCACGATCGGCTTGAAGCGGATCATCCCGGCCTCCAGCAAGGTCTGGCGCAGGCTCTTGCCCGGTGATCGGGTGTGCCGGATGAAATCGACGAGCAGGATCGAATTGCGCACGATGATGCCGGCCAGCGCAATGAAGCCGATCATCGACGTGGCGGTGAACGGCGCCCGGAACAGCAGGTGGCCAAGCACGATGCCGACCAGAGTCAGCGGGATCGGGGTCAGGATGACCAGCGGGATCGTGAAGCTGCGGAACTGGCCCACGACCAGCACGTAGATGCCCAGCAGCGCGACCATGAACGCCCCGCCCATGTCGCGGAAGGTCACCCAGGTGATTTCCCATTCGCCGTCCCACAGCAGCGACGGCCTGCTTTCGTCCTCGGGCTGGCCGTGCAGGATGACTTCGGGCCTGGTCAGGCCGTGCGCCTTCCAGTCGAAGCTGTCGATGGCGTCGTCAACCGCCAGCATGCCGTAGATCGGCGCTTCGTAGCGCCCGGCGAGTTCGGCCGTGACCATCGTTGCCCCGCGCCCGTCGCGCCGGAATATCGCCTGTTCGCCCGGCACCATCTTCGCGGTGACCAGTTCACCCAGCGCGATCAACTGCCCGGTCGGTGTCGTCGCGACGGGGGTTGCCGCCAGTGCCGACGACCATGACCGTTGCGATTGATCGAGCGAGAGCTCGATGGGCAAGGGATCGTGATCGGCCGCGCGGGGAGCGTAGCCGACGACCTGCGTCCCCAGCAGTGCCCCGATGCTGTCAAAGAGCTGGCGTTCGGACAGGCCATAGTGATCGAGCTTCGCGCGGTCAGGGATCAGTTTCAGCGTGGGCCGGGGCGCGCCGAAGCTGTTGTCGACATCGACGATATAGGGCACCGACCGGAAGATCGCCTCCACCTGCTTCGCCGTCTTTTGCCGCGTTGCCTCGTCGGGGCCGTAGATTTCGGCGAGCAAGGTGGCGAGCACCGGCGGCCCCGGCGGCGTTTCGACCACCTTGAGCGATCCGCCCGCCGGCAGGGGAATGGCCCGGAGCTTCTCGCGCAGCGCCACCGCGATCTCGTGGCTTGAGCGCGAGCGGTCGCCCTTGGGCAGAAGCGTGACCATCAGGTCGCCCATTTCGGGCTGGTTGCGCAGGAAGTAGTGCCGCACCAGCCCGTTGAAGTTGAACGGCGCGGACGTGCCGGCATAGGCTTCCATCGACACGACTTCGGGCACGCCGCGCGCCACGGCCGCCGCCTGTTCCAGCACGCGCGACGTCATTTCCAGGCTGGTGCCTTCGGGCAGGTCGGCAACGAGCTGGACCTCGCTCTTGTTGTCGAAGGGCAGCAGCTTCACGGTCACGGCCTTGAAGTAGAACATCGAGCAGGCGACGAGGGTGGCCACGCCCACGCCGATCAGGAAGCGCTTGGCGCTTTGCGGCGTGGCGATGACGCGGGCGGCATAACGCTTGTAGAGCGCGCCCAGCTTGCCCCCGTGTTCGTCCCCGTGCCCCTGCGACAGCGTCTGGCGCGCGAAGCGGATCATCAGCCAGGGCGCGATGATGACGGCGACGAAGAACGAGAAGATCATCGCGGCGGAGGCGTTGATCGGGATCGGCGCCATGTACGGCCCCATCAGGCCCGACACGAACAGCATCGGCAAGAGCGCGGCAACGACGGTCAGCGTGGCGATGACCGTCGGGTTGCCGACTTCGGCGACCGCCTCGACCGCGGCGGTGATGCGGTCGCGGCCGTCGTGCATGCCCCAGTGCCGGGCGATGTTCTCGATCATGACGATCGCGTCGTCGACCAGAATGCCGATCGAGAAGATCAGGGCGAACAGGCTGACGCGGTTGATCGTGAAGCCCATCACGTTCGAGGCGAACATGGTCAGCATGATCGTCGTGGGGATGACGATCGCCGTCACGCCGGCTTCGCGCCACCCGATCGCGAAGCCGATCAGGATGACGATCGATACCGTGGCCAGGGCGAGGTGGAAGATCAGCTCGTTGGCCTTTTCGTTGGCGGTTTCGCCGTAATTGCGCGTGACGGCTACATCGACGCCAGCCGGGATCAGCGTGCCCTTGAGCGTATCGATGCGTTGCACCACCTGTTCGGACACGGTCACCGCGTTGGCGCCCGCCCGCTTGGCGACGGCAAGGCTGACGGCGGGGGCCATCGACCAGACGCCTTTCCCGTCCTTGGTGTCGGCCCTGGCCCAGCGCCAGGAACGGGCCTGGTCCTGCGTCGGCGTCTGTTCCACGCGCGCCACGTCGCCCAGCAGGACCGGGGCGCCTGTCGCCGAGCGGACGGTCAGCGCGGAAAGCTCCTGCGCATCGCGGAGCGTCTGCCCCGCCACGACCAGCGCGGCCGATCCGCCTTCGCGCACAGTGCCCGCGGGGAAGACGCGGTTCGCCTGCGAAACGGCTTCGATCAGGTTGCCCAGAGGCACGCGGTAGAGCGCCAGCCTGGCCGGATCGGGGATCACGCGCAGCGCCATGCGCTGCCCGCCGGTGATGAAGGTAAGGCCGACGTCATCGACCTTGGCGACCTCGGTCCTGAGCTTGCCGGCCAGTTCGGCCAGCGCCTGATCGTCCCATTGGCCGGCGGCGCCGGGCTTCGGCGTCAGGGTCAGCACCACGATGGGCACGTCGTTGATCCCGCGCACCGTCACTTGCGGCGCGGGAATGCCCACGGGAATGCGATCCTTGTTGGCCTCGATCTTCTCGTTGATGCGGATCGCGGCATCTTCGGGATTGGAGCCGACAAGGAAGCGCGCCGTGACCATCACGCCGTTGTCCTGCGCCTGGGTATAGACGTGCTCCACGCCGTCCACGCTCTTGACGATCGTTTCCAGCGGCTTGGCCACCAGTTCCACCGCCTGCGAGGCCGATAGCCCCGGCGCCTGGACCATGATGTCGACCATCGGCACCTTGATCTGCGGCTCCTCTTCGCGCGGGATCGTGATCGTGGCGATGAGGCCGACGATGATCGCGGCAAGCAGGAACAGGGGGGTGAGCGGCGACTGGATCGTGGCGCGCGTCAGCCTGCCGGAAATGCCCAGGTTCATTAGCGGTCGGCTCCCTTGCCCGTGTCCGCAACGATGGTGTCGCCCGGATTGGCGCCAGAGAGGATTTCGACCCTGTCCGCCTGTTCGACGGGCGCGGTCTGGACGGGAACCTGGGTTGCGCTGCCGTCCTTCGCCAGAACGGTCAGGTAATCGATGCCATAGCGTGTGGTGACGAAACGGGCCGGCACGACCAGCGCCTTGCGCGTCCCGATCTCGACGCGCGCCGCCACGCGCCGCCCGATCAGGCTGTTGTCGATGCCCGGCATGTCGACGTCGGCCATCACCTTGCCGGCGTTGACCGAGGGATAGACCTTGATCACCCGGCCTTCGCCCATGCCCGCCGCGGACACCCGCGATCCGGCATGGGCCTTGCCGGCGAGCGATTCGGGCATTTCGAGCCGGACGATCGTCGGCCCGGCGGTGATCACCGCGATGACCATGCCGGGGGCAACCGGCGCGCCGGCGGGCACGTCGGCGCGCAGCACCCGGCCAGCGGTCGGCGCGACGACCGTGCCTTGCCCCGCCACCGCGCCCACGGCGGCCTGCTGCGCTTGCGCGGCGCGGACCTGCGCCTGCGCGGCGCTGGCTGCGGCTTGCGCCTGATCGAGCCGGGCCTTGGCATAGACGCCGTTGTCGTGAAGGAACTTTACGCGCTGGAGGTCTGCCGCGGCCTGCGCCGCCTGTGCCTGCGCGGCCGCTGCCTGCGCGCCATAGGCGCCGGCCTGGAACCCTAGCTGGCTATCGACGATCCGGCCGATCGCCTGCCCTTTCGCGACCGTGTCCCCCGCCTTGACCGTCAGCGTGCTCAGGATGCCGGGGATGCGCGCCATCACCTGCGCCTGGTCGACCGTGGCGATTTCGGCGCTGACGTCCTGCCATGCCGTGGTGTCCTGCATGGCAAGCGTGAGGCGAGGGCCGGCGGGGGCCTTCGCCGTCTGCGTGGTTTCGCCGCTGTCGGCGCAGCCGGCGAGAGGCAGCCCGAACGCCGTCGCCATGCCGATGGCGGCGAAAGCAAACAGATGTCCCCGCATGTCCCTGTTCGTTCCGAAACCGAAAACCATGGCGTGCGCCTTCCTCCAGCGGGCTGCGCGCGGCGTTGGGCGACAGCCTCAATACATTATCACTTGCTCATATCCTAAATACCTTATATAAGTCAAGAACGATACATAGCGCGCCTGGAGTGATCCGGTCGATCGGGGTGAGCGCCGCGAGGGTTCCAGGCCCGCCGCCAGCTTACGGGAGAATGAGCAATGTCGTTGCCGCAGATTATCGTTCTGGGTGCCGGACTTGGGGGCACCATCGCCGCCTACGAAATCCGCGATGCCGTGAAGGGCAAGGCGCAGGTCATGGTGGTCAATGACCAGGACGACTACTGGTTCGTGCCGTCGAACCCGTGGGTTGCGGTGCGGTGGCGCGAACCGGACGCGATCAAGGTGCATCTGCCGCCGATCATGGCCAAGAAAGGCATCGGGTTCACCGCCGTCGGGGCGCGGCGCGTCCACCCTGCCGAGAACCGCGTCGAGCTGAACGACGGAACCTCGCTGCTTTACGACTATCTGGTTATCGCGACCGGTCCCGAACTGGCGTTCGATGAAATCGAGGGCCTCGGCCCCGATGGTTTCACCCAGTCGGTCTGCCGCACCGACCACGCGGCACACGCGGCCGACGCCTTCGACCGCTTCTGCGAAAACCCCCGGCCGATCGTGGTCGGCGCGGCGCAAGGCGCTTCCTGCTATGGCCCGGCTTACGAATTCGCCCTCATCCTCGATACCGAACTGCGCCGCCGCAAGATCCGCGATCAGGTGCCGATGACCTACGTCAGCCCGGAACCCTATGTCGGCCATCTCGGGCTCGATGGGGTGGGCGACACCAAGACGCTGCTGGAGAGCGAACTGCGCGATCGGCACATCAAGTGGATCACCAGCGCCCGCATCACTAAGGTGGAAGAGGGCACGATGCATGTGGAAGAGGTGGCGGACGACGGGTCGGTGAGGTCCGTCCATGCGCTGCCTTTCGGCTATTCGATGATCCTGCCGGCCTTTCGTGGCGTCGCCGCCGTGCAGGGGATCGAGGGGCTGACCAATCCGCGCGGCTTCATCCTTGCCGACAAGCACCAGCGCAATCCCACATTCCGCAACGTCTATTCGCTGGGCGTATGCGTGGCAATTCCACCGGTCGGCCCTACGCCGGTGCCGGTGGGAGTGCCCAAGACCGGGTTCATGATCGAATCGATGGTCACCGCGATCGCGCGGAACCTGGCGCTCGAACTGGCTGGTAAGGAGCCGGTCGAGGAAGCGACCTGGAACGCCGTGTGCCTTGCCGACTTCGGCGATGGCGGGGTTGCCTTCGTCGCCCAGCCGCAGATTCCGCCGCGCAATCTCAACTGGTCGTCAAGCGGGAAGTGGGTGCACCTCGCCAAGATCGGGTTCGAGAAATACTTCCTGCACAAGGTCCGTCGCGGCACCAGCGAGCCGTTCTACGAAAAGCTGGCCATGCACGCGCTCGGCATCCGCAAGCTGCGTTTCAAATAAGGGAGAGGTGCGATGACGCTTGATTCAGCGGTTTTCCGTTTCGCCGGAGTGGTCGTGCTCGCCAGTCTTGCCCTGGCCCATTGGGTTCACCCCGGGTTCCTCTGGCTGACGGCCTTTGCCGGCGCGAACATGTTTCAGGCCAGCTTCACCGGCTTTTGCCCTGCGGCCATGATCTTCAAGAAGCTGGGGATCAGGCCCGGCAGCTCCTTCAACTGACGCAGGTGTGACATGCCCCGCCTGATGCCGCCCAGGTTGCTCCCGGCCCTGTCGTTGCCGCTGTCCTGCCTGCTCTCCTGCGCCCTAGCCGTTCCCCCAGCCATGGCGCAGGACCTCGCCGCCGCCATCGCCGATGCCCTCGCCAACGCACCCGTGCTGGCCGAGGCCAATGCGGGCGAGGCGGCGGCGAAAGCCCGGCTGGATCGGGCGCGGGCGGAAAGCAACCCGCTCCTGCGGGTCGAAGGGTCCTATGGCGCCGGCCGGATCGACAACGGCGGCTTTTTCGGGATCACGGCGGACAATGTGAATCCGCTGGCCCTGCAGGCCACGGCGGAACTGCCGCTCTATGCGGGTGGGCGGGTGTCGTCCGCCATCGATCAGGCGCGTGGCGGCGCGGCGATGGCGCACTTCGGCGCCGAACAGGCGCGGTTGCAGACCATCGTCACGGCTGTCGGCACCTATACCGAGGTGCTGACGGCGCGAAAGCTCGAGGCGCGCTATGGCCAGCTTGTCGAGGAACTGACGGAAACCGAACGCCAGGCGGGCCTGCGCTTCCGGGCGGGTGAAATCGCGAGTTCGGACCTCGCCCAGGCGCGAGCCCGGAAGGCCGAAGCCGATGCGGGTTTCGCGCAGGCGCAGGGCCGGCGGACGTCGGCGGAAGCGACCTACCAGCGCCTTACCGGGAAGCCGGCGGGCGATCTGGCGCCGCTTGCCGAGCCGCCCGCCGTGCCGCCGACGCTCGACGAAGCCATGGACATGGCCCGCGCGTCCAATCCCGCGCTCCGCCAGGCCCAGGCGGGCGTCGATGTCGCGCGGGCCGGCACCCGTTCGGCGCGGGCCGAGGGCATGCCGACGGTGGGCGCCTTTGCCGAAGCCGGGCATGTGCGCGACCAGTTCTTCCCCGGCTACAAGGCCGATACGGTCGCCGTGGGCATCAGGGGCCGCTGGACGCTGTGGGCGGGTGGGCGCGTATCTTCGCAGGTCCGTGCCGCCGATGCCGATCTCGATGCCAGCGAGGCCCGGTTGCGTCAGGCCGAACAAGGGCTTGCGGGCATGGTAATCGATGCGTGGCAGGGTCTTGCGACCGCGCGGCGCATGACGGAGGCTTCCCGGCTGCGCCGCGATGCGGCCACGGAAGCGCTGCGCGGGACGCAACTGGAAGCGCGCGTGGGGGCGAAGCCGCCACTGGCCGTGCTTGACGCCGAACGCGAGGCGATCGAGGCCGAAGCCGCCCTGCTGCAGGCGGAAGGCATGCAGACCGTGGCGGCATGGCGGCTCAACGCGCTGACCGGGAATATCGCGCCATAACCGGCCAGCGGAGCGCGGCCTTCGGGATAGGGCCGGCGGCATCCGAGGAATGCCGCCGGCTTCCGGACATCAGGGCACGATGACGTAGTCGGGATTGGCGACGGCGAACACGGCGTCGCGGTCTGCGGCGGGCGGGTAGATCCACACGCGGTTGATCTCCTGCTTGATCGCCTTGGCCGCCTCGCGCGTGATCCGCACCTGCCGGTCCCAGCCTTCGGTGTAGAGCGCGCCCCAGTCGCCCAGGTCGATACAGGTCACGTACTTGGGCTGGCTATAGGGATGCAGCGGCAGACCGACCAGTTCGGCGGCGGCGTTGTGCCCCGCCACGCGCCCCAGGCTCAGCGCGTGCTGGCACGACATCGGGGCGACATTGCCGTCATCGTCCGTGCCGGCGTGCACCGTATCGCCCGTCACGAACACGCCCGGCGCGGCGGGCGCACGCAGATAGGCATCGCCGACGACGCGGCCGATCGCGTCATGTTCGCCGGGGATCTGCGCCGCCAGCGGACTGGCGCGCATGCCCGCGGTCCAGACGACGGTATTGGTCGCGATCCGTTCGCCGGAAGAGAGGACCACGGCGTCCGCCTCGATCGCGGTGACCCGCACGCCCGTCCGCGTTTCGACGCCGGTGAAGGCCAGCGCTTCGGCGAGATGGGGCTGCGCCTCGTCCCCCAGCGATCCGCCGGGGCGATCCGCCGTGTCGATCAGGATGACGCGGAAGTTTGCCTTGTCCCCCAGCGCGGCGCGCAGCCGGATCGGCATTTCCGTCGCCGCCTCGAAGCCGGTCAGCCCGCCGCCGGCGACGACGACGGTATTGCGCGCCTCCGTCTCGGGCTCGCCGGGCAGTGCCTTCAGCTGCACGTCCAGTGCGCGGGCGGTGGCGAACTGGTCGGTGTCGAACGCATGGCGGTCAAGGCCGGGGACATCCGGGCGGAACAGCTGGCTGCCGGCGGCGAGAACGAAGCGGTCATAGGCGATCGTTTCGCGCTCCCCGTCGCTCCGTGCCACGGTGACAGTGCGACTGTTGACATCGATGGTCTCGACGCGGCCGGCAAGGTGCCGTGCGCCCACGGCGGCGAGCAGCGCGCCGACATCGGGATTCATGTTGTCGAGCACGGCTTCGTAAAGGCGCGGGCGAATGACGAGCGCGGGGGCGGGCGAGATGACGATCACCTCCACGTCCTGCTGCCTGCCGGCAAGCGCGATGGCGCGGCTGGCGGAAAGGGCTGCCCAGACACCGGCAAATCCGGTTCCGGCAATCACGATCTTCTGGGTCATGGCATTTCTCCTTCTGTTGCTTTTTGCCGGGCGCGCTTCATCGTCCCGCGACGCCGCAGAGGGATGGCGTGCAGGCGCTTTCCCGGCGCGGCCCGGCAAGGGGGGCCGAGAAAAGACGTTCAGGTGGGGAGGGGGGCGGGCGCCGCGCGGGCGCGCCCGTTTAGTCCGGCACGTCGCGCGCCGGCCTGCCGCTCTTCGCGGTGCGGCCGGTCAGGCGTCCGTCGATCCAGGTGCTGACTTCGGAAAAGAATTCGGGTGGAGCCTTGCGGCCGAAGCGCCCGGCGACGGCGCCCAGCGTCTGCGCGGCCAGCGCATCGCGCATGGCCTTTTCCGCCTGCAGCATCACCGCGTGGATCGCGCAGACGCCGTCCAATGCCCAGCCGGGCGCATCGCCGCCGAACACGGCGCAGCGGCCGCGCACTTCCTGGCAGTCGAACAGCGGCTTGGCGCCCTCGATGGCGTCGACGATATCGAGGAAGGTGATCGCATCGGCCGGCCGCGCCAGCAGGTAGCCGCCGCGCACGCCCTCGCTGGCCTTCACGATCCCGGCCTTTTCCAGCTTCGGGAAGATCTTGGCGAGGAAGCTGGCGGAAACGCCCTGCAATTCGGCAAGATCGCGGCTGCTCATCGGCCGGTCTTCGTTGCCGACGAGCAGCAGCAGGCAATGGATGCCGTATTCGACGCTGGTGGTGATATGTGCCATGAACACGGACTTACCGAGTCCGCGTTCATGGGTCAAGCTAAAAACAGAGACTAATTTTGTCGTCTATATTTTACCGGCGTTCACGGCGCCAGATAGGCCTCCTTGCCGGCAATGATCGTGCGCAGCACCCGGGTCGCGTGAATCTGGTGCGGATCGATGGCGAAGATGTCGCGATCGATCACCACGAGATCGGCTTGCCGCCCCGCTTCGATCGTGCCGATCCGGTCGCCCAGGCCGATCTGGCGCGCGGCGTTGGCGGTCATCAGGCGCAGGGCTTCGGCCACGCTCACCTTCTGGCCGGGGGCGAGCGTTTCGCCGCCGCCGCCCGGCGCTTCGCGCGTCACCAGTGTCTCGATCGCCAGCCACGGCGACATCGACGGCACCACCGGCCAATCCGAACCGAGCACCACGCGGTCCCCGGCATCGATCGCGTCGCGGACCGGGGTGAAGCGGGCCATGCGTTCGGGGCCTACCGAGCGGATCACGTCGCGCACCGGCGGGCTGGGGAACCAGATGTAGGGCGAGAACTCGAAGGTAGCGGTCAAGGCGCGGGCGCGCTGGATATCGGCCGGCGTCACGAAATTGGCGTGGGCGATTTCGTGATGCGGGCCATAGGGGCCGTTGGCCTTGCGCGCCGCCGCCACGGCGTCGAGCGCGGCGCTGACCGAACCGTCGCCCGCCGCGTGGAGCTTCACGACCAGCCCTGCCGCATCGTAGCGCGCGACCTTTGCGTCGATCTCGCCCGGTGCATAGAGCAGCGAACCCTTTGCCCGGGCCGCATCGCCGAACGCCGCCGCGTCGGCATAGGGTTCCAGCATCGCGGCCGTGTGCGAATCCGTGGGCACGCCATCGAGGATCATCTTGACGCAGCCCATTTCCAGGCCCGGCCGGGCATAGAGATGGCGCTGGGTGATCAGTGCCTGGTCGCGGTCCCACATGCAGGCGCGCACGTGCTGCGCCAGCCCGCCCGCGTCGGCGAGCCGGGCATAGACGCGCGCGTTGGTGGTGGCGAGCAGCGCTTCCTCGTAGGCGGTAATGCCTTGCGCCAGCATCGCCTTGCTGGCTGTCCGCAGCGCTTCGACCCGATCGTCCTCGCTGGGGGCCGGAACCGTGTTGAGCAGGGCGATGGCCGCATTCTCGCGCAGCACGCCGGTCGGCTCGCCCTTGTTGTCGCGTTCGATCACCCCGCCCGCCGGGTTGGGCGTGGCGCGCGTGATGCCGGCGGCCTTGAGCGCGGCGGAATTGGCCCAAACGCTGTGCAGGCTGATGTCGTGGAGCACGACCGGCGTGGTCGGCGCGACCGCATCGAGCAGGCGCTTGTGGGGTGGCGTCCCGCCCATGGAGGAGGCGTCCCACTGGCCGCCCGTGATCCATTCGCCGGGGCGCGCCGCGCCCGCGCAGTCCTTGACCGTGCGCGTGATCGTGGCGGCGTCTGCCCCTTGCGGAAAGCGGCAGTCGCGGGCCTGCAATCCGGCGTCGACCGCGTGGACATGCATGTCGATCAGGCCGGGCAACACCGTCATGCCCTTGAGATCGACGATCCGTGTTGCGGCAGCGCGATGCGCCGTGACCTCGCTTTCGCTCCCAACCGCGACGATCGTGCCCTGCGCGATGGCGATGTCGGTCTGCCAGCCGGCGGGCGTGGCGACATGGCCATGGGTGTAGATCACCTCGGCGGGAACCGGCGGAGCCGTGCCGATGGCGTCCTGGAACTGGGCCGAAGCCGGGCTGGCGATCAGGGTTGCCAGCGCGATGGCGAGCGGACGTCTGGACATGGAGCGGCGAATCCTTGTGGCCGGAGAATTTCAGGGGGGGGGCGGACCGGCGGCTTGCGCCGCCGGCCGACCATCAGAAGCGCGTGGTCATTTCGATGCCGTAGGTGCGCGGCGGCGCCCAGCGCACCAGCCGTTCGGCAAAGGGAGCGAGATAGAACGAGTAGTCGCGGTAGCGGTTGTCGAACAGGTTGCGGCCGAACATGGCGATGGTCAGCCGATCGCCGGCGAAGCTGTAGCCCAGCCGCCCGTTGACCAGCACGTAGCCGGGCAGGCGTCCGTCGGGCGTGTTGGTCGCCTCGTAGTAGATGCCGCTCCGCCACGACAGGTCCAGCCGCCCGGTCAGATGCCCTTCGCCAAGCGGCTGCGTCACTTGCGCGCCGGCGTTGAGCGAGAGCTTGGGCACGAACGGCAGGCGCTGCCCGGCGCAGTTCGTGGCCGGGGCGCAGCCGGGGAAGTCGGCATAGGTCGCGTCGGTATAGCCCGCGCCCGCGTTGAGTTCGAGCGCGCGCACCGGCCTGGCGGTGACTTCCACTTCGAAGCCCTTGATATGCGCCGCCGCCGCATTGCGGATCTGGAAGGCCGCGCCGACCAGCGCCGAGACCTGCAGGTCCTTGTAATCGGTGTAGAAGCCCGCCGCGTTGATGCGCAGCTTGTGGTCGAACAGGTCGGACTTGATGCCGGCCTCGAACGACCACGCCTTTTCCGGACCGAAGCTGATGTCGGTGCTGCCGACGATGTCCGGGTTGAAGCCGCCGCTCTTGAAGCCGCGCGCGGCGCTGACGTAGAGGCGGGTATCGGGCACGACTTCGTAGGACACGCTGGCGTTGCCCGAAAGGTTGCTGTCCTTGCGGTGCAGGCGCGCGGAAAGCTGCGGCAGGGCAATGAACGAGGTGTTGGTCTGGTCGAACACCAGATCCTTGCTCTCGGTATTGACGCGCAGGCCGCCGCTGATCGTCAGGCCCGGCAGCGGCCGCCAGTTGGCGCTGGCGAACGCGGCATAGGCATTGGTCCTGAGGTTCGAGATGCTGGAGATCGCGCCGACGAAGGCGGCCGGTCCCGGCGGACCGTTGACCGTGGTGGCGCGGTTGGCGTCGGCGTTCTGGTGCAGGTAGTACAGGCCGATGAGGTAGTCGATCTTGCCGCCCGTGGGCGAAGCCAGCCGCAGTTCCTGCGTGAACTGGCGGGCGCGGTCCTGGAAGTCGGACGTGGACAGCGGGATCGGGCGGGCGTCGTCGTCGTCGATCAGGCGCGAACGGTTGTCGCCATAGGCGCTGATCGAGGTGACCGTGAACCCGCCGATGTGCCAGTCGATGTTGAGGTTGGTGCTCCAGATCTCGCGGCTTTGCAGGCTGGGATGGTCCTGCGAAACGGTGTAGGGATCGGTGAAGTAGCCCGGCAGCCCGGCGAGGCCGCCGGAAGTGTTGTCGGCCACCTGCCCCAGCAGCAGCCGGTCCGCCTGCTTCAGCCAGCTTCCCGAAAGCGCCACTTCCAGCGTCTCGGCCGGCTTCCACAGCAGGCCGCCGCGCAGCGACTTGCGGTTGAGGTTGTTGAGCTTCGAGCCGTCGAAGAGGTTGGTGATATAGCCGTCGCGCGTGGCGATGGAGCCGGCAATCTTCACGCCCAGCCGGTCGGTCACGATTGGCGCGGTCGCGAACAGGTTGGCCTCGATCGTGCCCAGATTGCCGAAGGCGGTGCGCGCATTGGCCTCGATGCCGTCCAGGCTCGGCTTGCGCGTGGTGATGTTGATCGCGCCGGCGGTGGTGTTGCGCCCGAACAGCGTGCCTTGCGGCCCGCGCAGCACTTCCAGCGTGGCGATGTCCGGCAGTTCCTGGTCCGCCGCGTTGGGGCGCACGGTCAGCACGCCGTCGACATAGACGCCAAGCCCGCTGTCGAAGCCGATGTTGCGCGTCTGCGAAACGATGCCGCGAATGCCCATCGCGCCGAGCACCGAACCGCCGCCGTCCTGGGTAAGGTTGGGGACCGTGCCGATCAGGTCGCCCACGCGCGCCACGCCGCGCTGCTGCAGCGCCGCACCGGTCAGCGCGGTGATCGAGATCGGCACGCTCTGCACGTTTTCCTGCCGCTTGCGCGCGACGACGACGATGGTGTCGAGCGCGCCGCTATCCTGCGCGCCGGTCTCCGCCGGTTCGGCGGCAAGGGCGGGCGAGGCCGCGATTCCGGCCGCGCAGATGGCGAGCAGCGCCGCGCCGCGATGGGTTCCCCACATGATCTAGCTCCCTGTTGTGTTCGTTGATCGGGCGATGATGGGAACCGGCACTGGGCGCGGCATCGCCCATTTGCGGTACGCGCTGTGCAATTTCGGCAAGAATTGTCACAAAGGCGGAAGCCCAGCCTTGCCATCGCCTGCCGCCGCCAACACCATGCCCCGTTGCCTTTGTTGGGGGTATGGCGATGCTCTGTTCCAATGTTCTGGGCGATCTGTACGGGGCCAGCATGGACCGTCCGCGCCTGGCCACGGCGCTGGACCGGCTGCGCACGCAAACCGGCGCGCGCAGCGTCACGATCCACTGGTTCAACCGCACGCCCGACCGCCTGCGCCATCGCTGGCTGGCGACTTGCTCGGCGACCCCGGCGCCCGCCGGCGAACTCTCGCTGCTGGACGACGTCAATCCGCGCACCATCGTCGCGGTGAATCCCGTCCACGACGGCGTCTATATGCTGGAGGACGACAATTGCCCGGATGCCCTGCAGGGGCAGTTCCACCAGTGGCAGGCGCGCCTGCGCGAACAGGGACTGGGGCAGTTCCTGGGCGCGCGCATCGCCATGGGCGCGCTGGGCGAGGCGGGGCTTGCGGTTCATGCCGGGGTCGGCACGCCACTGGCGGCGCATTGCCGGCAGGCACTGATCGACCTCATGCCGCACGTGCGCGAAGCGCTGCGCCTGCTGATCGAGACCGATCGCCGCGCCAATGAAAACGCCATGCTGCGGCAGGTGATGGACCGGATGCAGTTCGCGCTGGCGATCTGTGACGATGCGGGGCGGGTCCAGATCGCCAATCCGGCGGCACAGGGCCTGCTGGAAGGCCTGGTGGTGCGGGTGCCGGGGATGGCGGACACGGAATGGCGGCTGATTGAGGGGCTGCGTCCCTTGCTGCTGTCCGGCTCTCCCCGCGCGATGCGGTGGCGCAACGGGGATTGCGAAGTGCTGCTTCACGCCGTCGCCTTGCCCCGCTTCGCGCTGGAGCGGTACGCCATCGCGGCCGAACGGCCTGCCTTCGCGCTGGCGCTGGCCGACGCGGGCGGACCGCCACCGCCAGCGCCGGCCGACCTGCGCGCCTTTTTCGCGCTGACCCCGTCCGAGGCCGATCTGCTGGCGCGTCTGTGCGGCGGAGACGATGTCGCCACGTTCGCGCAGGCGCGCGGGGTTTCGATCCACACCGCGCGCACGCAGCTCAAGCAGGTCATGGCCAAGACGCGAGCGAGCCGCCAGGCCGATCTGATCCGGCTGGCTCTGGCCAGCCCTTCGCACCTGTTCGGGCGATCGAACTGAGAGTCGACGCCCCATCTCCTGACCGCTTCCGGCAGGCTTTGCCCGTTTCGCGAAACGAAGCCGCCGGCGGCTTGTCGCGGGCCATGACGCGGCCGGTGTTAGCGCGTAAGCACGGCGGCATTGTCGATTGATGCGAGGATGAAGGGCATGGAAGACGTCAGGGCAGCCATTGCGGAGCTGCAGCAGCAGGTCGCGTTCCTGCAGGCGGAAGCGGAGGCGCGCCGGCTGCTCGCGCGCTACATGTTCCTGTGCGACAGCCCTCTGCCCGAAGCCGGAATGCCGGCGGAAGCCCGCGCCGACGCGATCGGCGCGCTGTTCACCGAAGACGCCATCTGGCAGGGCGTGGGCGGGGCGCACGGCGCGCAGTTCGGCCAGCACCGCGGCCCGGCCGAGATCGCCGCGCACATGCGCAAGTTCTACGCCGCCGAGAATCCGAAGCAGATCTTCAACACGCACTACCTGACCGCCGAGCAGTTGCGCGCCACCAGCGCGGAAACCGCCGAGGGCGAATGGGTGCAGTTCCAGCCGTGGGTCTATGACGACGGGTCCTCGCTGATCCGGTCGAGCCGCCTGCACGTGAAGTTCCGCAAGACCGCAGCGGGCTGGCGCATCGCCAATTACCGCACCGAAAACCTGTTTATCGGCAAGCTGCCCGACAACTGGGCGCAGACCCTGATCCAGACCTCGGTGCTGATGGCGGGGGTGTGAAGCGGGGCGCCTGATCCGCGCGCTTTACCGGGGGGCGGAGTCCCTGTACCATCGGGCGACGTTGGCGTGATCTTCATGGCCTGAAGTGCGGAGGATGCCCGTGGTGGTCGCTCGACACAGCGACACGGTTCTGGATGTGGTGCGGTCCCCCAGCGCGGCCGCCTCTTCGGCGATCGCCGCATCGTGGTGCAGGTCCGTCCTGTTCCATGGACTTGACCCCGACCAGCACGCGGCGCGCGAGCGAGTCGATGGTGCTTTCCTGTCGGCCTTGCGGGCCGAGCACGAGGTCATGCTCACCGTGGCCGCGCCGGTGCTCGATCAAATGTTCCGTTCGGTCGGGCGTTCGGGTTGCGCGGTCATTCTGAGCGATGCGCGCGGCATCGTGCTGGAGCGTCGCACGAACGATGCCGACGCCGCTTCCTTCACCGCGGCGGGGCTGGTCCAGGGCGCGCGGTGGGGCGAGGCGGAGGAAGGCACGAACGGCATCGGCACCTGCCTTTACGAAGACCAGCCCGTGATCGTTCACCGCGATCAGCATTTCGCCGGGCGCAATGTCGATATCAGCTGCATGGACGCGCCGGTGCATGATCCGCACGGCCGGCTGGCGGGGGCGCTCGACGTATCGAGCTGCCGCGACGATCATGGCCCCGCGATGGCGGAAATGATCGCCGCGCTGGTGCGCGACGCCGCGCGCAAGATCGAGCGGGACTATTTCTGTCGTCACTTCGATGGCCATCGCATCGTGTTCCTTTCGGATGACGCCACCACCGGCACGGCGCTGCTGGCGGTCGATCGCGATGATCTGGTGGTCGGCGCGAGCCGGGCGGCGCGGTTGCGACTGGGGTTGAACGATGCGGCGTTGACGACGCCGCGCGCGCTGGGCCAGCTGCTCGGCGAAGGGGCTGGCCCCTCGTTCGAGGATGCCGATCGCGCGGTTCTGCGGCAGGCGCTGGCGCAGGCCGGCGGCAACGCCAGCCAGGCGGCACGCCTGCTCGGCATCGGCCGGGCCACGCTCTATCGCCGCTTGGCGCGGGCCGGCCTGACCCCCTGAAAGCCTCGGCCTGAACGATTTGCGCCCGCGCCTGTCTCGCTGGCGAGACACATCGGCATGGCCTTGTCCCGGCCCCCTCTTCCCCCCGTTCCGATCGCGTTCCTAGGATGCGGGACAGACGCCGAAAGACGGCGCCGGTTCAGCCAGGAAGAGGATCAGGTTTATGGATTCCGTCGTTCAGGATCGCCCGGTTGCGACGCTGCAGCCGCCCTTCGCGGCCCGTTATGACAATTTCATCGGCGGCACATGGGTCGCGCCCCGGGCCGGGCGCTATTTCCAGAACGTGTCCCCGATCACCGGCAAGGTGGTGGGCGAGATCGCCCGTTCGCAAGCGGAGGATATCGAGGCCGCGCTGGATGCAGCGCACAAGGCCAAGGATGCCTGGGGCCGCACCTCGGTGGCCGAACGCGCCGCGATCCTGCTGCGCATCGCCGACCGCATGGAGCAGAATCTCGAAACGCTGGCCACCGCCGAAACGTGGGACAACGGCAAGCCGATCCGCGAGACGATGGCCGCCGACGTGCCGCTGGCGATCGACCATTTCCGCTATTTCGCCGGCGTCATCCGCGCGCAGGAAGGCTCGATCGGCGAGATCGACCACGATACCGTCGCCTATCATTTCCACGAGCCGCTGGGCGTGGTGGGCCAGATCATCCCGTGGAACTTCCCGCTGCTGATGGCAGCGTGGAAGATGGCGCCGGCACTGGCGGCGGGCAATTGCATCGTGTTGAAGCCCGCCGAACAGACGCCCGCGTCGATCATGGTGTGGATCGATCTGGTCGGCGATCTGCTGCCGCCCGGCGTGCTCAACATCGTCAACGGCTTCGGGCTGGAAGCGGGCAAGCCGCTTGCCTCCTCGTCGCGCATCGCCAAGATCGCCTTCACCGGGGAAACCTCGACCGGCCGGCTCATCATGCAGTACGCCAGCCAGAACCTGATCCCGGTGACGCTGGAACTGGGCGGCAAGTCGCCCAACATCTTCTTCGAGGACGTGGCGCGCGAGGACGACGATTTCCTCGACAAGGCGATCGAGGGCTTCGTGATGTTCGCGCTTAACCAGGGCGAGGTCTGCACCTGCCCCAGCCGCGCGCTGATCCATGAAAGCATCTACGACCGCTTCATGGAAAAGGCGCTGGCCCGCGTCGCCGCGATCCGGCAAGGCAGCCCGCTCGACAGCGCCACCATGATCGGCGCGCAGGCCTCGGCGGAGCAGCGCGACAAGATCCTCTCCTATGTCGACATCGGTCGGCAGGAAGGCGCGGACCTGCTGATTGGCGGCGGCGCGGCCGATCTCGGCGGGGAACTGTCGGGCGGCTACTACGTGCAGCCCACGGTGTTCCGCGGCCACAACAAGATGCGCATCTTCCAGGAGGAAATCTTCGGCCCGGTCCTGTCGGTCACGACCTTCCGCGATGCCGAGGAGGCGCTCTCCATCGCCAACGACACGCTCTATGGCCTTGGCGCGGGGGTGTGGAGCCGCGATGCCAACACCTGCTACCGCTTCGGCCGGGCGATCCAGGCCGGACGGGTGTGGACCAACTGCTATCACGCCTATCCCGCCCACGCGGCGTTCGGCGGCTACAAGCAGTCGGGCATCGGGCGCGAAACGCATCGCATGATGCTCGATCACTATCAGCAGACCAAGAACATGCTGGTCAGCTACAGCCCGAAGAAGCTTGGCTTCTTTTGACCGTGCGCAAGGCCCGGCCCGCGCGGCCGGGCCATCCGCTTTCCCCAGGAATCCAAGGAGAAGAACCATGGCCAGCACCATGAAGGCCGCCGTCGTGCGCGAATTCGGCAAGCCGCTGACGATCGATGAAGTGCCCGTGCCGCAGGTCGGCCCCGGCCAGATCCAGGTCGCGATCCAGGCATCGGGCGTATGCCACACCGACCTCCACGCCGCCGAGGGCGACTGGCCGGTCAAGCCCAACCCGCCGTTCATTCCGGGGCACGAGGGCGTCGGCTATGTCAGCCAGGTGGGCGCGGGCGTGAAGAACGTGAAGGAAGGCGATCGCGTCGGCGTGCCGTGGCTCTACAGCGCCTGCGGCCATTGCGTGCATTGCCTGGGCGGCTGGGAAACGCTGTGCGAGACGCAGCTCAACACCGGCTATTCGGTCAACGGCGGGTTCGCCGATTACGTGATCGCCGATCCGAACTACGTTGGCCACTTGCCCGCCAACATCAGCTTTACCGAGATCGCGCCGGTGCTCTGCGCCGGTGTCACGGTCTACAAGGGGCTGAAGATGACCGACACCAAGCCCGGCGACTATGTCGCGATCAGCGGTATCGGCGGGCTGGGCCACATGGCGGTGCAATATGCCGTCGCCATGGGCCTGAACGTCGCCGCGATCGACATCGACGATGCCAAGCTGGATCTTGCCCGCCGGCTGGGCGCGACGATCACCGTCAATGCCCGCCACGACGATCCCGCCACCGTCATCAAGCGCGAGACCGGTGGCGGCGTAAACGGCGTGCTGGTCACGGCGGTCAGCCCCAAGGCGTTCGAGCAGGCGATCGGCGTCACCGCGCGCGGCGGCACCGTCGCGCTCAACGGCCTGCCGCCGGGCGATTTCCCGCTCAACATCTTCGGCCTGGTGCTGAACGGCATCACCGTGCGCGGATCGATCGTTGGCACGCGGCTCGACTTGCAGGAATCGATCGATTTCGCCGCGCACGGCAAAGTCCGCGCGACGGTGGAAACCGCGAAGCTGGAGGACATCAACGCCGTGTTCGACCGGATGCACAAGGGCCAGATCGAAGGCCGCGTGGTGCTGGACCTGACGGCGTAGAAGACCCGCGCCGGCGCGTCATTGCAGACAATTGGGCGCTACCCACCCCCAACCCCTCCCGCAAGCGGGAGGGGAGTGAGACTTGCGGCGCCGGAGGCGGCGTTAGTCGCAACGGGGTGGGCTTCCACCGCCGATACTATACCCGCAAGAAAAAATGCGCCCCCTGCACAAGGCAGGAGGCGCAGTTCAGATGGCAAGCCATCCTCGGGTCGCGGCTTTTCTTTGCCATGCCGGCGATGACACCGCCGTGACTTCGGACACAGACTCGATTTTTTCGCGTTCGCCAGGCGACGTGGACACAGTCCGGCGTGGCCGGAGCGGCAGCTATCCGACATCTTTCCGTGGGGGTGGTCCTTCCAGACACGACAAGATAGCGGTCATTCGGCGTTTCAATGGCAACGCGCTAATCCAACCTCGCCTGCTTTCGAAGGTCGTACGCCGCGCCCGCCGCGATGACCAAAAGGATCAGCGAACCCGCCAGCACTGAAACTGATGAACCATTGATGATCGCGGCGATCAGCCTGATTGCCATCAAGGATGCCAAGACCAGAGACAGCAGAGGCGCTTTGCGATTGCCGGATGCGATGGCGCCAATCGCCAATAGGCCGAGAAAAATGTTCCAACCAGCGGCAGCCCCATTGTCCTGTGAGAAGACGATAGGAATGGAAAGGAAGATCAGCATTATCCCGAAGCCGATCAAGAGCCAACGCCCCAATCCCGTCCAAGTGGCAATCTGCTCCTCGTCCATCAACGCAGAATGCCGTCTGGGTCCGCGATGTCAACGTCCGCTCTCCCCCCTCCCCGCCGTTGCAAGCCCGGCGTGGTGGTATGATCTTCCGTTGCGTTCGTCACCAACCCGCAAATCCGCGCTCACAATCCGGCTGCTCGGATCTGGCCCCATTTCACGCCGTCCTCCCCAACATATCAGATTGAATTCATTGGCAGTCCTCCAAAATGCTTGGAGGGCAATGTTCTTGACATGGGCCGTGCCAATTGCGTAGCAAACAAACATAACAATGCAGAAATATTGGGGGGTACAGGTGACCGGATTTACGCGACGCGGCGGGGGCAAGCCCGCGTTCCATCAGGTTTCGGTACTGGCCATCGGCTTGAGCCTGGCTTTGGTCGCAACGTCGGCCCGCGCGGCGGAGGGGCCGCCTGCCGCCGGGGAAACGGCGACCCAGGGGCTCGATGAAATCGTGGTGACCGCGCAGAAGCGCGAGGAACGGCTGCAGGACGTGCCGGTCAGCGTGGTTGCGGTCAGTTCGGCCAAGATCAACGAACTGCACGCGATCAGCCTGGGCTCGCTGGCCGCCTTCACGCCGGGGCTGGTGGTGGACGACAGCTCGGTCACGCAGCCGCGCTTCACCATTCGCGGCGTGGCGACCGACGATTTCGGCATCGGCACCGAACCCGCCGTGGCGGTTTTCGTCGACGGCATCTACACCGCGCGGACCGGCTCGGCGCTGATCTTCTTCAACGATATCGAGCGCGTGGAAGTGCTGAAGGGGCCGCAAGGCACGATCTTCGGGCGCAATACCTCCGCCGGCGCGATCTCGATCGTCACCAAGAAACCGGAAGACCGCTTCACCACCACCGCCAATTTCGATTTCGGCAACTATGGCTCGAAGCGCATCGAGGCGATGATCAACGTGCCGCTGACGCATACCCTGCAGGTGCGCGGCGACGTGCTGATCAACCGGCGCGACGGCTGGCTGCACGATGCCGTCACGGGCAAGGGCCGGGGCTTCATCCACACCACGTCGGGCCGCATTTCCGCCCGCTGGACGCCCGACAGCGCGACCGACGTGGTCTTCGCCTGGGATCATGACGAAACGCGCAACGATGGCCCGGTGGCGATCGGCATCAGCCAGGTGGCGCTGTCGCGCGATCCGTTCGGGCCGTTCACCAACGACGTGGTCGGCGGCGCGCGCGAAACGCGCCTGCTCAACGGCTATGCGCTGACCATCAACCGCGACATCACCGACGGGCTGAAGCTGACCAGCATCAGTTCGTACCGCCGCTTCTCGACCTCGAACCGCGAGGACGAGGACGGCACCAACGATCCCACGCGCTATCTCGACACCGACAATATCGAGAGCAACACGAGCTTCTATCAGGAACTGCGCCTTTCGCACGATGGCGAAAAGCTGCACTGGCTGATGGGCGGCAGCTATTTCAACGAGGTCGGCCACCAGACCAGCGCGGTGACGGCGCTGGTCGATTCGATCGATTTCGCGCTGTCGAGCGGCGGCTTGCCGCTGTTCAGCGCTTTCGCCGGCGCCGGCCTGCCGGTGTTCGGCAACACCTGGCGCGAGGACATGACCAACACCGCGCGCAACAAGTCCTTCGCCGCGTTCGGCGACGTGACCTGGGACGTGACCGACAAGTGGAGCCTGCGCTTCGGCCTGCGCTATACCAACGACCGCAAGACCTTCACCTGGTTCGCGCCCAGCGTGCAATCGCCGGGCCTGTCGGCGATCCAGTTGCCGGGCGCGGTGTTCAACGCGGGCTTCGACCAGCTCGGCCTGCCGCCGCTGTTCGATCCGGCGACCACCTATTCGGTGCTGCAGGTCTATCAGACGCTCGCTGCCCAGCCGTTCCTGGCGGGTGCGCCGATTTACCCCACGGGCAACCTGATCTTCAACGAAGGCGCGTTGCAGAACGTGCCGTTCACGCGCAAGGCCAGCTTCAACGACGTCTCGCCGCGCTTCGTCGTCAGCTACAAGTTCACGCCCGATGTCATGGCCTACGTTTCCGCCTCGCGCGGGTACAAGGCGGGCGGCTTCAACTCGCAGGCGATCAACAGCTACTTCCGCCCGGAAACCGTGTGGAACTTCGAAGCCGGCGTGAAGTCGGAATTCTTCGACCGGCGGCTGCGCTTCAACCTGACCGGCTATTATTTCCGCTACAACGATCGCCAGTCGATCTCGCTGGTGCAGAACGGCAGCACCATTCCGCAATACGTTACCACCACCGGCAGTTCGAAAGCCTATGGCTTCGATCTCGATACGGCGCTGAAGATCAACGACTACCTGAGCCTGTCGGGCACCCTTTCCTGGATCGATTCCACCTGGGCGAGCCGTATCGAGCAGGTGCAGACCTTCAGCGGGCCGATCAATCTCAACCTCAACGGACAGCCGACCGGCGAGCCGCGCCTCAGCAGCACGTTCGGCGCGCACGCCACCGTGCCGGTCGGCTTCGGCAAGCTCTTTGCCGATTTCAACTGGAGCCACCGTTCGCGCGCCCGCACCAACGCGCGCACGCCCTATGACGACGCGCTCGATACCGTGCTGGGCGGGGTGGACTGGACGAAGCTCGGCACGCTGCGGTCCTCGCGCGATCTGGTCAACGCCCGCATCGGCGGCAAGAGCGCCAACGAACGCGTGACCGTGACCTTCTGGGTCGAGAACCTGTTCAACAAGCAGTACATGAACGGCATCAACAACATCACCACGACCACGTTCGGCACGCCCTACACGCGGATTTCGCCGCCGCGTTTCTTCGGCGGCAGCGTGGCGCTCAAGTATTGACGAATCGGCGGCCGGCAAAAAGCGTCGCCGGCCGCGCACACGGGATCGCACCAAGCGAGGAGAGAACGATGAAGGCAGGATTTGTACGCGGCCGCGCGGCGCTGCTGGGCAGTGCGCTGATGGTGGCGGGTCTGGGCTCGCTGGGGTTGGCCGGGCCGGCCTGGGCGGCGGGTCCGCAGGCCGATGCCGATGGCTTCGTCACCGATCGCGCCTTCGAAAAGCATCTCCAGGAACAGCTGCTCGATGCCAAGGCCGGGGACGTGATAATCATTCCCGCCGGCAAGTACCGCCTTTCGCGCGGCCTGGGCCTCACTGCCTCGGGTGTGACGATCAAGGGCGCGGGCAAGGACCAGACCGTGCTGTCGTTCGCGGGCATGGTCGCCGGTCCGGTCGGCCTGCTGGTGACGGGCAACCAGTTCGTCGTCAGCGACCTGACCGTGCAGGACACCAAGGGCGACGGGATCAAGATCAACGGCACCAAGGGCGTCACCTTCCGCAACGTGCGCGTGCGCTGGACCGATCCCGACAACAGCACCCACGGCGCCTATGGCATCTACCCGGTGGGCTGCACCGACGTGCTGATCGAAGACAGCGAAGTGTTCGGTTCCTCCGACGCCGGCATCTATGTCGGGCAGTCGGACAACATCATCGTGCGCCGCAACCGGGCGGAGCTGAACGTCGCCGGGATCGAGATCGAGAACTCGACGAACGCGGACGTCTATGAAAACGTCGCCACCCGCAACACCGGCGGCATCCTTGTGTTCAACATGCCCAACCTGCCCAAGCCCGGCCACAGCACGCGCATTCACAACAACGTGTCCGAAGCGAACAACACTCCGAACTTCGCGGCCAAGGGCACGGCGGTCAGCATCGTGCCCAAGGGCACCGGCATGATCGTGCTGGCCAACGACGACGTCGAGATCTTCGACAACGACATCCGCAACAACGATACCATGGGCATCGCCATCGCCAGCGATTTCTCGACCGACTACAAGATCGAGGCCGGCGCGCCCGGCGAGCACGATCCCTATCCGGACCGGGTGCTGATCGCCGGCAACCGTATCTCGGGTGGCGGCAACGCGCCTGATGCGGAGCGCTTCCCGGCGGCCCCGGTGATCCGCGCGGCGGGCCAGAGCACCAACGTGGTATGGGACGGCTATACCCGCGCGCCCGGTGACGACAACGGCATCTGCCTCGCGTCCGGGCCGGACAAGCTGATCCGGCTCGATCCGAAAAGCCCCGGCAAGTTCGCCGTGATCGACGGCAAGAGCTGCGACGGCTTCAAGCGCCAGCCGCCTGTCGTCATCCGCTAGGGGGCTGTCCGGTGCCGAAATCCCTGCGGTTCGTGCTGTGGTCGCTGGTCGCTTCCGTTCTCGGCTTCGCGATGCTGACGCACCATTCCAGCGCGGCGGGATCGCGGGAGGATTTTCCGGCGAAGCTCTCGCAATGGAAGCTGATCCAGCGCGCGGGCGACCGGCTGGCCGCCGCGCCATCGGGCGTGACCTACGAACTCGCCACCCCGCTGTTCACCGACTACGCGCTGAAATGGCGGGTGCTGTTCATTCCGAACGGGAAGAAAGCGGCCTACAATCCCGATCGCGCGTTCGACCTGCCGGTGGGCACGGTCATCGCCAAGACGTTCTACTACCCCGTCGCGCCCGCCGATCACACGGGCGAGAGCACGGACGTGGTCAAGGCGCGGGCGAGCGACTATCAGGATGGCGTGGGCGGCTTGCGGCTTGCGCACGTGCGCCTGATGGAAACGCGCCTGCTGGTCCATCGCGCGGGCGGCTGGGTAGCGCTGCCCTATGTCTGGGACGAGGACCAGCGCGATGCCACGCTGGAGCGCGTGGGCGATGCGATCCCGCTGACGATGGTGGACGGCGCGGAGCGCAAGGACTTCGTCTATGTCGTGCCCAACGCCAACGATTGCGCGAACTGCCACGCGCCGAATTTCACGACGGGCGAGATCAACCATATCGAGCCGATCGGGATCAAGGCGCGGCACCTGAACCGCGATTTTCCGGGCAAGTTCGGCACGATCAACCAGCTTACGCGGCTGCAGCGGCTGGGCTACCTGACCGGCGCGCCGGCGGCGGCGTCCGCGCCGCGCAACGTCGACTGGCATGACGAGCGCCTGCCCGTCGATGCGCGCGCGCGCAGCTATCTCGACATCAATTGCAGCCACTGCCATTCGCCCGTCGGCGCCGCGCGCACCACCGGGCTGTGGTTCGATCAGGGCCATGAACACGGGGCCGACTGGGCCAGCCCGCGCCGGATTGGCGTATGCAAGCAGATCGTGGCCGGCGGGCATGGCGGCGGCGGCCTGCCGTTCGACGTGGCGCCGGGCGAACCGGAAAAGTCGATCCTGCTCTATCGCCTGCGCTCGAACGTGCCGGGCACGATGATGCCGGAAATCGGCCGCAGCCTGGTCCATGCCGAAGGCATCGCGCTGGTGCGCAGCTGGATCGAGCGGATGGAAGGCCAGTGCCGGCTGGCCTCGGAGCAATAAGCCATCCCACCCCAGGCCCCTCCCGCAAGCGGGAGGGGAGCGAGACTTGCGCCACCGCAGGCGGCGTTAGTCGCAGCGGGGTGGGCCTTCCGCAGCGATATGGTCGCCGCAGAAAAAGCCCCGCCTCCATAAGGAGACGGGGCAAGGGTGGCGCGGCGATCGGAGGAGAAGGGCGCTAGCCCGCGCCTTCTCCACGTCCACTCGAAGATCAGAACTTGCGCCGCACCTCGATCTGCCATTCGCGGCCACGGTTGTAGACGCCTTCGACGAAGCCCGAGGCGCCCACGTCGGCGTAGCCGGCGACCAGGAAGCGCTTGTTGAAGATGTTCTTCGCGCCCACGCTCACCGTCCAGTTTTCCGCCGTGTCGGTATAGCTCACGGTGCCGTTCCACAGGCCATAGCCGGGCTGGTGGAGCAGCGGGGTGTTCAGCGCATCGAGGAACACGTCGCTGCGATAGGCCCAGTCCACGCGCGGCGAGAACTTCCCGATGGCGGTTTCGGCGGTGTAGGCAAGGCCCACCGAAGCCGTCCATTTCGGGGCGTTCACGAACTTGCTGTTCACGTTGACCAGCCCGGTGCCGACCGGGATGTCACCCGCCACGGTGTGCAGGATGATGCCGCCGCTCGCCGCGAGATACTTCGCGTCGAGGTAGCCCACCGAGGCGTTGAACGCCCAGCCGCCGCCGATCCGCGTGTTCAGTTCGCCTTCGAACCCGCGGATGCGGGCCTTGGCGGCGTTCATCGTGAACGGGTTGGGCAGGCCGGGCGAGAGGACGTTGAGCTGGATGTCCTTGTAGTCGGTCTGGAACGCGGCAAGGTTCAGGCGCACGCGCCGGTCGAACAGTTCGCTTTTGATGCCGGCCTCGTAGACCTTGACGTATTCCGGCGAAAACGAGGGGGGCGAGATGAATGGCGGGCCGGCGAGGCGCTGGGTGAAGCCGCCCGATTTGAAGCCGTCCGAATAGTTGAAATAGGCCATGATATCGCGCGTGAACTTATACGAGATATTGGCGAGAAAGTTGGTTTCGTTGACTTTCAGCTTGCCGGTCGCGCCCGGCAGCACCTGCGGCGTGCCCGCCGGCAGGATCTGCGTCGCGCTGGCGACGAAGTCGGTCAGATAGACCTGGTTGGGCAGGAACAGCTTGTCTTCGTCGGTATGGCGGATACCGCCGGTGATCGACAGGGCCTGCGTGATGTTCAGCGTCGCCTGCCCATAGAAGGCCAGGCTGCGGTTGCGGATCGCGCCGCCGCTCAGCAGGCTGCCGATCGAGAAGTCCACGGTGTTGGCGTCGGTGCCGCTTTCGCGGAAGTAGTAGACGCCCGCCGCCCAGTTCAGCAGCTTGGACGAGCCGGTGACCTGGAGTTCCTGCGAGAACTGGCGCTGCGAATAATCGTTGAAGGTGTGGTCGATCAGCACCGGGCTGTGATCGTGATCGGCGCCGAAGATCGAATCCAGCTTGCGCCACGCGGTGATCGACTTGACCGCGATCTCGCTGCCCAGGATCGGTTCGGGTGCTTTCCAGTTGGCGGTCACGTTCACGCCCAGCACGTCGATGTTGGAAACGACGCGGCCGGTGCCGTAATCCTTGCCGGCCGGCGCGATCCATTGCGAGCCGTAGCACGGCGCGGCCGTGGGCGTGGTGGCGCAGACGGCGCCGTTAAGCGCCAGGTTGTTGTACTGGGCGAAGGGCGCGTCGGCATAGGCCGCGATCAGTTGCAGCGGCGCGCCGTGTTCGCGTTCGCGCATCCGTTCGATCGAGGCGTCGATGGTCAGCGTGTCGGTCGGCAGCAGGCGGACATCGCCGCGAATGGCGAACTTGTTGTCGTTGCCCAGATCGACGCCGTCGCTCGTGCGCGTGACATAGCCGTCGCGGTTGCGCGAGAACACGGTCAGCTTGGTCAGGATGCGGTCGGTGATCGGCGCGTCGAGCGTCGCCTTGAACTGGAGCAGGTGGTCCGATCCGCCGGTGACGGAAGCGGTGCCGCCCAGTTCCGTGCCGGGCTTCTTGGTGGTGATGTTGATCGCGCCGCCGATGGTGTTGCGGCCGAACAGCGTGCCCTGCGGCCCGCGCAGCACTTCGAGGTTCTCGAGGTCCACCAGCTGCAACGCCGATCCGACCGAACGCGCGATATAGACGCCGTCGACATAGATGCCCACGCCCGGTTCGGTGTTCTGGTTGAAATCCGTCTGGCCGATGCCACGGATGAAGAACGAGGCGGCCGCGCTGCTGCCGCCGACCGGCGCCGTCTCGCTGACGACAAGGTTGGGCACCACCCGGTCCAGCCCGGTTACCGAGCTGACCTGCCGCTGTTCCAGCGCGTTGCCGGAGAAGGCGGAAATCGCGATCGGCGTTTCCTGAAGCGATTCCTTGCGCTTGCGCGCGGTGACGGTGATTTCCTCAAGGCCGGTGCTGGCGGAAGTGCCGGGCGTCGTTTCCTCGGCATGGGCGATGCCGCCGAAGGAAAGCGCGGTTGCGGCCAGCAGTCCGGCCGCGATCGTGCGGCCGATGTGTCGGTGATTTCCCGGTGTCATTGTGATCCCTCATTGGAAAGTTGCGTGGCGGGGCCTGCGAACTTCTGCGTCCGGTTCCGCGCCGGCCGTCATTGCGGGGAACTTCCGGATTTCGCCGGGCAGCGGCAATTCGCTATCCGCAGCCAATGTGCGCGTTCGGCAAGGCGTGGTGCGATTGCGAATAAGGATTTCCCAAAAAGGCCGGCCTATTGGCTCGCACCCTTCGCATACGCAAAAAGCCGCCGCGTGAGGGCGCGGCGGCTTCCCGGGGGGCGGGGCGTCAAAAAGGGGTGGAGGCGCTCAGAGCAGGGTGACCGTCACCGACTTCGCCTCGGTGTAGAGTTCGAGCGGCGCGTGCGCCAGTTCGCGGCCATAGCCGGACATCCGGTGGCCGCCGAACGGCACTGCCGGATCGAGCAGATTGTGCGCGTTGACCCAGACATTGCCCGCCTTCAGCCCCAGCGCGAAGCGGTTGGCCGCGCCCAGGTTCTGCGTCCACACGCTGGCGCCGAGGCCGAAGCGGGTATCGTTGGCCAGCGCCAGCGCTTCCTCTTCGCTGTCGAACGGCATGGCCACCAGCACCGGGCCGAACACTTCCTCGCGGCACAGCGTCATCTCGGGCGTGCCGTCGGCGAAGACGGTGGGGCGATAGAAGAAGCCGGGGCCGTCGGGGGCCGCGCCGCCCGCCACCAGCCGCGCGCCCTGCGCCAGCGCGCCTTGCACGAAGCCGTCGACGCGCGCGCGCTGCTTCGCCGAAACCAGCGGCCCCATCTGGCTGGCCGAATCGAGCCCCGCGCCCAGCACCATGCCATCGGCCACGGCGGCGAGGCCGTCGATCACATCGGCATAGATGCTGCGGTGGACCAGCAGCCGCGAACCGGCGGTGCAGACCTGCCCGTGGTTGAAGAAGATCGCGCCGGCCGCGCCTTCCACCGCCATCTGCACGGGGCAGTCGCCCAGCACCACCACCGGGCTCTTGCCGCCGAGTTCAAGGCTCAGGCGCTTCATCGTGGTCGCGGCGCGGCGCTGGATTTCCTGCCCGACTTCGGTCGATCCGGTGAAGGCGATCTTGTCGACCTGCGGATGTTCGACCAGCGCGATGCCCGCCGCCGCGCCGCCCGTCACGATGTTGACCACGCCGGCCGGAAATCCGGCTTCGGCGATCAGAGCACCCAGATAGAGCGCGGACAGCGGCGTGTCCTCGGCCGGCTTGAGGATCACGGTGCAACCCGCGGCCAGCGCGGGCGCGATCTTCCAGATCGCCATGACCAGCGGGAAGTTCCACGGGATGATCTGCCCGACCACGCCCACCGGCTGGCGGATGGTGTGCGAAGTGAAGCTGAGGCCCGGCACGTAATGGAACGAGGGCGCGATGGTCGTGCCTTCGATCTTGGTCGCCCAGCCGGCCATGTAGCGGAGCGAATCCATGGCGAGGACCAGATCGCCGTGGCGCGCCATGGGCAGGATCTTGCCGTTGTCCAGCACTTCCAGCTCGGCCAGCAGATCGGCATCGCGTTCGATCAGGTCGGCCAGGCGCAGCAGCAGGCGTTCGCGCTCCACCGGCCGCAGCGCGCGCCAGGGGCCGGTGTCGAACGCGGTGCGCGCGGCGGCCACCGCGCGGTCGATGTCGGCCGCGCCGCCTTCGGCCACCTCGGCGATCGGCGCGCCGGTCGCCGGATCGATCACGGTGCGCCGGTCGCCGCTGATGGCCGGTACTTGCGCGCCATCGATCCACAGGCCGTGCCGGTGGGCGAGGAAGGCCTGCGTCGGGGCGCTGGCGGCCTGCGCGCCGGACCCGACGGTGGCGGAAGGGCTCGCCCCGGCGGTGCTTGCGATGTCCAGCGTGTCGCTCATTTCAGGGTCACCTTTTCGTGGATGGTGCTGACGTTCCGCGATCGTAGGAGGCGCGTTCGCGCCCGCGCTATCCACTTTGCGCAGGCCGCGTGCCGATCCGGCAAAAGGAAGGCGCACGCCTCTTGACAGGAGACGCGGCTTTCAGTGTCCTGCATCGGATGAGGACTCGGCTACGCGGTTCTCATGATCGGCACCCGATCAGGCCGCGTGAGCCGGGTAACAGTGCAAGCGAGAACACACGGCGGGCAAACCGTCGCGCTCAGGGAGCCGCCACATGCTAGCCGTCCTTGCCCAGTCGAATGTCGCCGGTGTTCAGTCCTTCCATTCGGATCGGGCGGACGTGGTCCACGAACACCTTTCGAAGCGCCTTTCGCGCCACCGCTTCGATTGCGGCCGGGCGGAGCCGATCGATGCGCGCATCTACAGCATGGAACTCGGCGCGATCCAGTTCGTCGATCTGCAGTACGGCACCGAGGTCGATGTCGAGGCGCAGCTGGAGGACGATCACTTCCTGGTCCATCTCGCGCTCGATGGCGAAACCGTGATGTGGGCCGATGGCAACCGCTACCAGCTGCGGCCCGATGAACTGATGGTGTCCTCGCCCGGCACGCCGCTCAAGGTCCACATGACGGGCAACTGCCGCCACCTCGCGGTGCGTATGCCCGCGTCGATCTGCACCGATTATCTCGGCCAGCAGCTCCACATCCCGGTCCAGCGCCGCCTGGAATTCTACCCGGGGCGCGAAGGCACGCGCGAACTGCCGCTGGTGTGGCGCGGGATGCTGACCCACATCTGCGGGCAGTTGCAGCTTTGCCCGATCACGATGGGCAACAAGCGGCTGCAACGCCAGTACGGGATGCTGCTCGCCGAAGTGCTGCTCGGCAATTACTGCAACAGCTATTCCGAACAGATTGCGCTTCACGGCAACGACATCTCGCCCCGCCACGTCCGCCGCGCGCGCGAGATCATCCACGATTCGGTGGAGGAGACGATTTCGATCGCCGCGCTGGCGGCGCAGGTCGGCGTTTCGGTGCGTTCGCTGCAAAGCGGCTTCCGCCACTTCCTGGGCGTAACGCCGCTGGAATACGTCCGCCGCCACCGGCTGGAAAAGCTGCACAGCGCGCTGATGGAAAGCGATGGCGCCGCCAGCGTGACCGAACTGATGCTCGAATGCGGCATCGTCAATTTCGGCCGTTACGCGCAGTATTATCGCCAGCAATACGGCTGCCTCCCCTCGGAAACCCTGCGCAAGCGGGGATAGGCGCGCATCGTCGCGGTCCTGATGGCGCGACCGTTGCCCCGCGGCGCGGTCATCCTCTTGACGCGCCATATCATTTCCATAATATTGGAAATATGGAATCATCGTTTGCTGCGGAACAGGTTGTCCGCGCCCTTGGCGCGCTTGCCCAGGAACATCGGCTGGCCGCCTATCGCCTGCTGGTTCAGGCGGGCGAGGAAGGGCTGCCTGCGGGCGAGCTTGCCGGTCGTCTGGCGGTGCCGGCGTCCTCGTTGAGCTTTCATCTGGCCCAGCTGGCCCATGCCGGACTGGTGAGGCAGCGCCGGCAGGGCCGGTCCATCATCTACTCGGCCAACTACCCCGCCATGAATGGTCTCATGGCCTATCTCACCGAAAACTGCTGCGGCGGGGCTCCCTGCGGCGCAAACCTGGCATGCGCTCCGGCCGCGGACGAAGACTCCGCGGGCAACGCGGCGACTAGCAAGAGGATGGTTGCACGATGACCCGGCCGGTGGTGGCGCATCCGCGTCTTTCGTTTCTCGATCGCTATCTGACCGTCTGGATCTTCGCGGCAATGGCCGTGGGGATTGTTCTGGGCACGCTGGCGCCATCGGTTCCGCGCGCACTGGGGGCGATGTCGGTCGGCTCGACCAGCATTCCCATCGCCATGGGTCTGATCCTCATGATGTTTCCGCCGCTCGCCAAGGTGCGGTACGAGGAACTCGGCAAGGTCTTTCGCGACGGCAGGGTCCTGGCGCTGTCCTTCGTACTGTGCTGGGTCGTCGCTCCCGCCTTCATGTTCGCGCTCGCCGCGCTGTTCCTGCCGGACAGGCCCGAATACCTCACCGGGCTCGTCCTGATCGGCATCGCGCCGTGCATCGCCATGGTGCTGGTGTGGAACCAGCTGGCCGAGGGAAGCCCGGAGTACGTGACGGGCCTTGTCGCGTTCAACTCGCTGTTCCAGATCGTGTTCTACGTCCCCTACGCCTGGTTCTACCTTGGCGTTCTGCCGCCCCTGTTCGGCATGGAGGCGCACATGGTCGACGTGGATTTCGCAACGATCGCGAGGGCCGTCGTGACTTATCTCGGCATGCCATTCCTCGGCGGCTATCTCGTCCGGCGCGTCCTGATCGGCATGCGCGGGGCGGCCTGGTACGAGGGCACGTTCCTGCCGGCGATCAGCCCGGTCACGCTGGTGGCGCTGCTTTTCACCATCGTGTGCATGTTCAGCCTGAAAGGCGGCGAGATCATCGCGCTGCCGCTCGATGCCGTCCGCGTGGCGATCCCGCTGGTGATCTTCTTCGTGGTGATGTTCGTGCTGGCCTTCGCGCTCGGCCGGGCCAGTGGCGCGGACTACGCGCGCACGGCGTCGCTTTCGTTCACGGCCGCTTCGAACAATTTCGAACTGGCGATCGCCGTTGCCATCGCCGCCTTCGGCCTTGCCTCGCCGGTGGCTTTCGCCGCCGTCATCGGGCCGCTCGTCGAAGTGCCGGTGCTGATCGCCCTCGTCAATCTCGCGCTGTGGTTCCGCCGCAACTGGTTTGGCGGCGGGAAAACCCCGGCGATCGCCTGAACGTCAAGGAACGACCATGACCACCGACATCGTGATCTATCACAATCCCGATTGCGGCACTTCGCGCAACGCGCTCGCGATGATCCGGAATGCCGGCATCGAACCGCATGTCATCGAGTACCTGAAGACTCCGCCGTCGCGCGCTCTCCTTGAAAGCCTGATCGCCCGCGCGGGCATCACCCCGCGCGCCCTGCTGCGCGAGAAGGGCACGCCCTACGCCGAACTGGGCCTGGCCGACGAAAGCCTGAGCGACGCCGCCTTGATCGATGCGATGATGGCGCATCCGATCCTCATCAACCGCCCGCTGGTGGTCTCGCCGCTCGGCGTCCGCCTGTGCCGCCCGTCCGAGGAAGTTCTCGATCTCCTGCCCCGGCGTCAGCAGGCGGCGTTCTCCAAGGAAGATGGAGAAGCGGTCGTGGACGCCGACGGAAACCGCATCGCCTGAACCAGCGGGAGGGCGCGACGACGCTTGCTCACGGCGCGTCGGGATCGGCCTTCAGGTCCAGCGCGCGCTTCACCACATAGGTGCGGATCGCTTCGGCCTGCGCGGCGGTCAGGTCCTTGGCGAAGTTGGGCATTCCCTGCGGTTCGCCCACGCCCTGCAGCACGAAGGCGGCGAACATCTGCGGATCGGTGATCGCCTGCGAATAGCGCAGGTTGGGCACGCCGCCGTGGTTCACCGCCGTATCCCCGTGGCACATCCAGCAGCGCACGTGGAACAGCGTGCGGCCTTCGTCCACCTGCCGGGGATCGCCGGCGCTGGCGGGTAGCGGTGGCAGCACCTTCGGATCGACTGGCGGCAGCGCATAGGGCGCCTTGCCATCCAGCCGGAAGGTGACGATGCGGTTCACGCGCGGGCCGACCGCTTCCTTCAGCGCCTCGCCCATGTTGAGCGGCAGGATGCCGCCCCAGCCGACCGCGACCGAGACGTATTGCACGCCCTTGATGCGGTAGGTGACCGGCGCGGCGACGATGCAGCTGCCCAGGTTCACGGACCACAGCTTGCGGCCGCTGTCGGCGGCATAGGCGGCGAATTCGCCCGTGCCGTTGCCCTGGAACACCACCCCGCCCGCGGTCGAGAGCACGCCGCCGTTCCACGGCAGCGGCATCGGCACGCTCCACACCCTGCGCCCGGCCACCGGGTCCCACGCCACCAGCGCGCCTTTCATCATCGCGCGGATCTGCGCGCGCACCTTGGGATCTTCGGGCATCGAGGAGGCGGCCGGGTCCTGCCCCGTGTTCCACCCGCGCGGATCGTAGGCGAAGCTTCCGGGCTTGGCCGACACATAGCCATAGGGCATTTCGGCGGTGGGCAGGAACACCAGCCGGCGGGAAGGATCATAGCTCATCGGTTGCCAGCTGTGCCCCCCCGCGGGCGAGGGCAGCCCCAGCCACGGCGCGCCGCTTTCGGCATAGCGCGCGGCCGGCACGATGTCGGGGCGGCCGGTCTTTGGGTCCAGCCCTTTCGACCAGTTGAGCGGCACATAGGGCGTGCCCGAGATGAACTCGCCGGTCGCGCGGTCCAGCACATAGAAATAGCCGTTCTTCGGCGCCTGCATCAGCACCTTGCGGGTTCGTCCGCCGATTTCCAGATCGGCCAGGATCATGTGCTGCGTGGCGGTGTAGTCCCATTCGTCGCCCGGCACTTCCTGGAAATGCCAGACGTATTCGCCCGTCTCCGGCCGGATCGCCACGATCGAGGAGACGAACAGGTTGTCGCCCTTGCCGGCGCTGCGCACCGTGCGATCCCACGGTCCGCCGTTGCCCACGCCGATGTAGAGCAGGTCGAGTTCGGGATCGTAGGCCATCGAATCCCACGCGGTGCCGCCGCCGCCCACCTTCCACCATTTGCCCGACCAGGTGCCGGCGGCCATTTCCATGGCCTTGTTCTCGAAGCCCTTCGCCGGATCGCCGGGCACGGTGTAGAAGCGCCAGGCCTGCTTGCCGGTGGCCACGTCATAGGCGGTGACATAGCCGCGCACGCCGTATTCCGCGCCACCGTTGCCGATGATGACGCGGTTCTTCACGATGCGCGGCGCGCCGGTGATGGTGTAGTTCCGGTCGCGGTCCGTGGTCTGGATCGACCAGACCTCGTGCCCCGTCTTCGCGTCGAGCGCGATCAGCCGTCCGTCGAACGCGCCCAGAAACACCTTGCCGTCGGCATAGGCGACGCCCCGGTTGACCACGTCGCAGCAACCGCGCCGCGCCGTGGCCCCATCGACTTGCGGATCGTAGCGCCACAGCACGCGGCCGGTGCGCGCATCCAGCGCCATGACCACGCTCCACGGGCCGCTGACGTACATCACGCCGTCGACCACGATCGGCGTCGCTTCCACCCCGCGCAGCGTTCGCGCGTCGAAATCGGCGCTCCACGCCACGCCCAGCCGGGCGACGTTGGTGGCGTCGATACCGGCCAGCGGGCTGAACCGCGTCTCGCCGGGATCAAGGCCGTGCATGGCCCAGTCCGTATCTGCGCTGGCGGTCTCGGTGCTGGCGCGGACAGGCGCGGGCTTCGGCGCGGCAAGGGCCGTGGCGCTGACGCAGATCGCGGTCAGCAGGATCGCTTTGGTCTTCATCCGGGTTCCGCCATATGGAAGGGGCACGAGGCCGGTCACGGCCGCGCCCGCTGTCGCTGAGGGCCGAAGGGCACCCGATTTGACGGTGCGGCGCTATCCGGAACGCGAACGGCGCTGTACGCAAAGCGCGTCATTTCGGCCACAGGTTTCAACCGATTTCGCGAACCCCGCCTGCGGGTTCCGCAGAGCTTGGCCGCTTTGCGTTCCGGCAATCCGCAATGCGCGGCGGATGTACGTTTTCGGCATTTCTATACTGTTGAAATACCAAGGCCCCTCGGCGAGCATCCGGTCAACAAAAGCACCAGTTGGTGCCGGCGATCAGGGAGCATCCGGCATGACCTTCGGGAAAACCAAAGCGGCGTCGAGCATACTGGCCATGGCGGTTGCGATCGCCGGCATGACTGGGACGGCGCACGCGCAGGAGGCGCAAACCGCCACGCAGGACGCGACCAGCGGCTTCGGCGATATCGTGGTGACCGCCACCAAGCGGTCCGAGAACGTCGCCAAGGTGCCGATCTCGATCACCGCGTTCTCGGGCGACCAGCTCAAGGCGCTGGGCGTGACCGACACCACCCAGATCACGCAGCACGTTCCGGGGCTTCAGCTCAACGCCTGGTCGCCCAACGTCACCATCTTCAACTTGCGCGGCATTTCGCAGAACAACTTCACCGACTACCTGGAAAGCCCGGTCGCGGTCTATGTCGACGATGCCTACATGGGCTCGATCAACGGCATTTCCGGCCAGCTGTTCGATGTGCAGCGCGTGGAAGTGCTGCGCGGGCCGCAGGGCACGCTGTTCGGCCGCAACGCCACCGGCGGCCTGATCCAGTACGTCAGCAACGATGCCAGCCGGGCGGACTTCAACGGCTATGCCTCGGGCACCTACGAACGCTTCAACCGGCGCACGCTGGAAGGCGCGGTGGGCGGCAGCATCACCTCCGGCTTGCGTTTCCGCGTGGCGGGCCGCGTCGCCAAGGCCGATGGCTACATCAAGCCGGCGGCCGCGCTGCCGGGCGTGTTCGAAAGCGACGGGCAGGCGCTGGGCGGGGAAAACGGCTGGGCCGTGCGCGGCACGGTGCAGGCGGACCTTGGCCCTAACGGCAAGCTGGACCTGTGGTACAAGCATTCGCAGGACGATCACGTCGCTACCGGCGGCTATGTCTTCGACAACTGCAACCTGCAGGACAACGGCTATTGCACCACCGATGCCGCCGGCCTCTCGAACGGCACCGGCGGGGTCATCAACGGCATCACCGGCGAGAAGGCCAGTCCCTACCAGAACTTCTCCAACGTGCCCGGTTTCCTGGATCGCAAGATCGATGTCTATCAGGGCAAGCTGGCCTACGATCTGGGCGGCATCAAGCTCACCAGCATCACCAACTATACCAAGCTCACCAAGTCCTATCTCGAGGATGGCGACGCCACGCCGCTCGACCTCATCCGCTACGAGACGCAGGCGCGCTACAGCCAGTTCAGCGAGGAACTGCGCCTGTCGGGCGATTTGCCGCGCTTCCGCTGGCAGGCAGGGTTCTATTACCTCGACATGAAGATCAACGGCCATACCGTGACCACCGGCAACCCGGCGCTGGGCGCGGCGGTGGCCGTGGGGCTGGGTGGCAGCAACCCCTCGATCGACGAGACCTATCGCCTGTCCTCGAAGAACTGGTCGCTGTTCGCGCAGACCGAATACGACCTGACCGATGCGCTGACGCTGATTACCGGCCTGCGCTATTCCAAGGACACCAAGGGCGTTACCTACCATTCGCTCGTCAGTTCGGACGGCAGCACGGTGGAGCTGGCCTCCAACCAGAGCTTCGATGCGGTGATCCCCGGCGTCGATCGCATCTCCAAGGGCGATTGGGCGGCGCGCGCCACGCTGAACTACAAGGCGGCGGCGAACACGCTGCTGTTCGCATCGTGGAACCGGGGCATCAAGGGCGGCAACTTCACGCTCAGCCCCGCGATCGATGCCTCGACCTTCCAGCACAAGGCGGAGACGCTCAACGCGTTCGAGGGCGGCATCAAGTGGTCCAACGACAGCAAGACCATCCGCGCCAACGCCACCGTGTTCCACTATAGCTACAAGAACTATCAGGCCTTCGCCCTGATCGCCAACGTGCCGCAGGTCCGCAACAGCGATGCCACGGCAACGGGCGCGGAGTTCGAGGCGTGGCTCCGGCCGGTCCCGCACTTCAACGTGAACCTTGGCGCGACCTGGGAAACCAGCAAGGTCAAGTCGGTGGCGACGGCGGGGTCGGAGTACCTCTCGGTGCTGGTCCCCGGCGCCAGCGTGCCGCAATATTGCGTCGATCAGGGCACCGGCAACTATTTCTGCACGTTCCCGGCGGCCACTGTCACCAATGCCAAGCTGCCCAACGCGCCGCGCTTCAGCGTGAACTACCTGTTCCGCTATGACATCGACACCGCGCTCGGCAATGTCGCCGCGCAGTTCGATGGCGCGTGGTACGACGGCCAGTATCTCGAAGTGACCAACGGCGCGTCCTCGTTCCAGAAGGCCTACAACGTCTCGAACGCCTCGCTGACCTGGACGAGCGCGGACGACCGGTTCAGCATCGAGGTGTTCGGCCGCAACGTCTTCAACAAGGCTTATCGCCAGTATACGCTCAATCTCGGTCCGCTCGGCACCACCGCTATGTACGCCAAGCCCGCCACCTATGGTGTCAGCGCGAGCGTGAAGTGGTGATTGCCGCTCGGCCCACGGCTATGGGGAAGCGGGCGCGGGGCCGGTTTTCGTTTCGGAGTATGCGATGAAGACGTTGCTTGCCCTTTCGCTCCTCGCGCTCGGCGCGTCGCACGCGATGGCCGCGCCGCCGAAGCCAGCGCCGCTGAAGCCCGAGGAACTGACCACGGTCGAGCTGAAGGAGCAGATGCCGCCGCACTGGGTGCTGGTGAACGACATCAGCTTCCTGCACATCGCCGATGGCCGCGCCTATCTGATCGATGCGGACAGTGGCCATTTCCTCGGCACGATTCCGGGCGGCATGTCGCACACCGGTGTCGCCGTCTCGCCCGAAGGGCGCACGGCGATGGTGCCGGGCACGTACTATTCGCGCGGTAGCCGGGGCACGCGCACCGATGTCGTCACGTTCTTCAAGATCAGCGACCTGATGCCGGGCGACGAGGTGGAGATCCCGGCCAAGCGCATCCAGTCGCTGCCGCTGCCCTCCACCATGCCGCTGACCGACGACGGGCGGTTCCTGCTGGTGTACAATTTCACGCCCGAACAGTCGGTCAGCGTGGTCGATGCGCAGGCGCGCAAGCTGGTGGGCGAATTTCCGACGCCCGGCTGCGGGTTGATGCACATGACCGGGCCGCGCGGATTCCTGATGCAATGCGCCGACGGATCGTTGCAGGCGGTCGCGCTCGATGCGGACGGCGCGGTCCGTCTGGGCGCGACGACCAAGCCGCTGTTCACCGCCGACGATCCCGCCAGCGACAAGCCGGTGCGGATCGGCCCATCGACCTGGCTGTTCACCACCTTTGCCGGCGATGTCGCGGTGATCGACGGGGCCGGCGGGCAGATCGCGGTGAAGGCGCGCTGGAAGCTGGCGGGGCCGGACGAATCCGCGTGGCGGCCGGGCGGTTTGCAGCCGCTGGCCTACCACGCGCCCAGCGGGCGGCTGTTCGTGCTGATGCACAAGGGCGGCGCGGGCACCCACAAATATCCCGGCGAGGAAATCTGGGTCTATGACGTTGCCTCGGCCAAGCGCACCGCCCGCATCGCGCTCGACCAGCCGGCCAGCGCGGTGGCCGTCAGCGGGGACGATGCGCCGCTGCTCTACACCACCCTGTTCGGCAGCGGCACGCTGGCGGTGCGCGATCCGGGCACCGGGGCGGTCCTGCGCAAGGTGGAAGGGCTGGGGGCCGACCTCACGCTGATCCAGCCCGCGCCGGTCGTGGCCACGGTGGGCGCGCGATGATCGATCCCGTTCTCGCATTGTTGCCCGCGATCGGCGCGGGATGCCTGTTCGTGTCGGCGGGCGTGCATAAAATGCGCGATCTGGCGCGTTTCGTGCCAACCTTGGGCGCCTATCGCCTGTTGCCCGCCGGAGGGGAGTCCGTTGCAGCCCCAGCGGTGATCGCGGCGGAAATCACGGCCGGCGCGGCGGCGCTGGCCAGCCCCCTGTGGCCTGCTCTGGGCCGGGCCGGCGTGCTCGGTTGCGCGCTGCTATTGGGGGCTTATGCGGCCGCTATCGCCATCAATCTCCTGCGCGGGAACACGCGGATCGATTGCGGCTGCCTCGGCTTCGGCGCGCGCGTGCCCGAACTGCGCTGGGGCCTCGTCGGCCGCAACGCGCTCCTGCTTGCGGCGGTTTTGACCGCTTTGCTGCCGGTTTCCTCCCGCCCGCTGGTATGGCTCGACGCCGTCACCCTGCTCGGCGGCCTCGCGCTGATGGCGCTGATTCATGCCGGTGCCGACATGGCGCTGCACCTTCCCCGCAAGGAGATCCGCTCGTGACCAATGCCGTGATTGCCGCGCTGATCGCGCTGTGGATTCTGGTGCTCGTGCTGGCGCTGGTGGTCGTCGCGCTGCTGCGGCAGGTGGGGATGCTGCACGAACGGCTTGGTCCGGTCGGCGCGCTGATGCTGCCGGGCGGCCCCGAAGTGGGGCAGGAGACGCCGGCGTTCGAACTGGAAGCCATCGATGGCCGCGCCGTGCGCATCGGCGGTCCGGCGGACGGGCGATCCACCCTGCTGTTCTTTCTTTCGCCGACCTGCCCGGTGTGCAAGTCGCTGATTCCCGTGGTCAAATCGATCGCGCGCGAACAGGGTGACGCCTTGCAGGTGGTGCTGGCCAGCGATGGCGATGCGCAGGCGCAATACGAAATGGTCGTGCGCGAACGGCTGGAGGCCTTCCCGCTGGTGCTGTCGACGCCGCTCGGCATCGCCTTCCAGGTGTCGAAGCTGCCCCATGCCGTGCTGATCGACGCCAACAACCAGATCGTGGCCAAGGGCCTCATCAACAACCGCGAACATCTTGAAAGCCTGTTCGAAGCGAGCCGGATCGGCGTCGCCTCGCTGCAGGATTTCCAGCGCGCCCGCGCGGCGGGGCTGCTGGGGCAGAACCAGGGAAGCAAAGCATGAGAAGACTGGACCGCGCCGCCGAATACCTGGCCCGCAGCGCCGCGCGCGGCACGTCGCGCCGGGGCTTCATCGGGCGGCTGGGCGCTTTCCTGACCGTGTCGGGTGCCGCCACGCTGCTGCCGGTGGCGCGCGCGCGCGCGGAACGCGCGCCCAATCCCGTGCAGGTGCAGGAGCAGGGCGATCCGATGTCCTGCGAATACTGGCGCTACTGTGCGGTGGACGGCTTCCTCTGTTCGTGCTGCGGCGGTTCGGCATCCTCGTGCCCGCCGGGAACCGAGCCTTCGCCGATCACCTGGGTCGGCACCTGCCGCAACCCCGTGGACGGGCGCAATTACATCATCAGCTACAACGATTGCTGCGGCAAATCCGCGTGCGGCCGCTGCAACTGCAGCCGCGACGAAGGCGCGACGCCGACCTACCAGCCGACCACGTCCAACGATCTCGACTGGTGCCTCGGCACGCAGGCGGGGGTCGCCTACCACTGCTCCACGTCGGTCGTGCTCGGGCCGGCGGACTGACGGCGCGGCCGTGCGGCGACCGGTTGTCCTGCTCCCGCTGGCGCTGGTGTTCGGCGTCGCGGCGACCGGCACGGCGCCGGACGAGCGCGCGCACCGCGCGTGGGTGGATTATGCGCTGCACTGCCAGGGATGCCACTTGCCCGACGGGCGCGGCATGGCGGGCAAGGTGCCCGACATGCGCGGGCAGCTCGGTCCTTTCGCAGCCTTGCCGGGTGGGCGCGAGTATCTGGTGCGCGTGCCCGGCGTTTCCACCTCACGCCTCAGCGATGCCGACGTGGCCCGGCTGATGAACTGGCTGGTCCGCCGGATGGGGCCGATGCCGGCGGGGTTCGAGGACTATACGACCGAGGAGGTGGCGCGGCTGCGTGCCGATTGGCTACGGTCGCCGGGGCCGGTCCGCGCGCGGCTCAAGGCGGCAATGGCCGAGGCGCGGGTTCAGGCCCGCTGACCCGCAACGAAGGCGCGCAAAGGCTTGCATCCGGGCGCGAGTATCGTCGCCGCGCCCACGCCACCGATCACGGTCACCAGCGCCAGCGATTGCACGATCCCGGCGCCCGCGCCGAACAGATGGTCGTTCAGCAGGCCGATCAGCAGCGTTCCTACGCCCGCGCCCAGCAGCGACGTGCAGCAGATCAGCAGTGCCGAAACCCGCGCGCGCATGGCCGGCGGCGCGACAATCTGGACGAGCGCGCCCGACGGCGCGATGGGAAACGACGAAAAGAACTGCAAACCCGCCAGCAGCACCAGGCCCGTGCCCGGCGAAGGCGCGAAGGCCAGTGCGCCGCCGAACAGCGCCGAGCATAGCCCGCCGATCATGCCGACGCGCAGCGCGCCGTCACCCCGTCCGCTGCGACGGTCGAGCAAGTCCATCAGCCAGCCGCTGGCATAGGCGCCGCCGCCACCCGCGCAGGTCGCGATCAGGCCGAGCCATAGCCCGGCCTCGCGCGTATCGAATCCGAAAGCGCGGGTCAGCACGGCGGGCGCCCAGGCCAGCGTGCCGAACAGCGCCCAGCCGGTCAGCGCATAGCCGGCAAGGTGCGGGCCGAAGATCGCGCGATGCCGGCGCATCATGGCGAAAACCGCGCCGATGCCGGGCGGGAGGTCTGCCCGTTCCGCGCTTGCGGCGGGGCGAGGATCGCGCACGGTCATGGCGACGATCAGTGCCAGCAACAGGCCCGGCAGACCCACGATCATGAAGCACAGCTGCCAGGGCCGCAGCGCCAGGCCCGCGATATGCACCGTGCCGTGCGCCGTCGCCGCCGCGATCACCGCGCCGCCCGCGACAAAGGCGAGCCCCGCGCCCACGAACGAGCCGAGCGAATAGACCGCCAGCGCCCGGCCCAGCTTTTCGCGGGAAAAGAGATCGGCGATCAGCGATTGCGTGGCCGGGGAAAGCGCGCCTTCGCCCGCGCCCACCATCACGCGCGCGCCGAACAGCGCGGCGAAGCTGCCGGCAAGGCCGCAGGCGGCGGTGGCGAGGCTCCACACGGCGATGCCGGCGGATATGACCGCCGGGCGCGCCATCCGGTCCGAAAAGCCGGCGATCGGCACGCCGAGCGTGGCGTAGAAGATCGCGAAAGCGAAGCCGTGCAGGAGGCCGAACTGGGTGTCGCTGATGCCGAGATCGGCCTGGATCGGTCCGATCAGCAGCGACAGGATCTGCCGGTCGACGAACGACAGCACATAGGCGGCCATGCAGATCGCCACGACGTACCACGATGCGGCGCTGTCCTGCGCGATGGGCTTCTCACGCATCGGCAGGCGCCAGCACGAAATCGAAAGCGCAGCGCCACGGGGTTGCGGCATCGGGCGTGGGTTCATAATCCACGATCAGCGGCGCCTTGACGCCGAACACCGCGTCGCTTTCCAGCCATGCGTCGCCCGCAACGAACGTATGCGTCACCAGCCGGTCGAAACCGGGCGCGGAGACGATGAAATGGGTATGCGCCGGGCGCCACGGATGCCGCCCGGTCGCGTCGAGCATCTGGCCCACCGGACCGTCGTGCGGGATGGGATAGGATACGGGCTTGATGCCGATGAAGGCGTATCGCCCATCCCTATCGGTTATAAATCGGCCCCTATTGTTCCATTGCGGTTGTACGCCGGGTTGCTGAACATCGTAGAAGCCATCGGCGTTGTCGGACCATACGTCGATCTCCGCGCCGGCGACGGGCCGCCCCGCTATGTCCGTAACCATGCCTTCGAACAGGCAGGCTTCGCCTTCGCCATCCAGACAGATGCTTTCGCCGATTTCCCGCACCGGCGCGCCGGCGACGTGGAACGGCCCGAGCACCGTGTTCTGCGTGGCCTTGTCCGGCCGGCGGTTGTTGATCGCATCGACCAGCATCGATGCGCCCAGCACGTCGCTCAGCAGGATGAACTCCTGCCGTTCCGCGCTGCAGATGCGGCCGGTGGCGGTCAGGAAGTCGATCGCCTTGGCCCATTCCTCGCCCGTCAGTTCGACGTCCTTGATGAAAGCGTGCAAGTGCGTGACCAGCGAGCGCATGATCCGGTCAAGGCGCGGGTCGATGTCCGCGCCCAGCCGGGCGTTGACCGCCTCGGCCGATTGCGCCTCCGTAAAATAGCTCATGCGCCTTGCTCCCTGATGATTGGCCCGGTCATGCCGGTTGCTCTCCCTGCCACGCCCGCGCCAGCAGATCGCGGATCGCTCCGCGTTCGACAGGGCGCGGGTTGGGGTAGGTGTTCTGCGTGGCCAGCGTGGCGGCGCGGTCGATATCGCTTTCCGCCATGCCGAGCGCTGCAAGCGATGTCGGCGCGCCCAGGTCGCGCGCCAGCCGGTGCAGCGCCCGCGCGGGATCGTCGCCCAGCGCTTGCGCCAGCGGGGCGAGTTCCGCCACCGCCGCCGGGGTGTTGTAAGCCAGCGCGTGCGGCAGGATCACGGTATGCACCTCGGCATGGGGCAGGCCGAAGCTGCCGCCCAGCGTGTGGCACAGCTTGTGGTGCAGCGACATCCCAACCGCGCCCAGCACCGTGCCGCACAGCCATGCCGCATAGAGCGCGCGGGTCCGCGCGGGCAGGTGTTGGGGATCGGCGGCGATGCGGGGCAGGGCTCCCACCATCGCCTGCGCGCCTTCCAGCGCCATCAGGCTGGAAACGGGATTGCGATCGGGCGCGTAGAGCGCCTCCACCGCGTGCGCGATGGCGTTGAAGCCGCTGGTAATGCTGGTCGGCAGGGGCAGGTCCAGCGTGAGTTCGGGATCGTAGAGCACGAGATCGGGCAGCAGCCGGGGATCGCGCACCGTGGTCTTCATGCCCGCTGCCGTCTGCCCCAGCACGGGGGTCACTTCCGATCCGGCATAAGTGGTGGCGACGATCGCCTGCCGGCAGCCGGTGTGCAGGGCGATTGCCTTGGCGAGGCCAACCGCCGTGCCGCCGCCGAAAGCGAGCACGCCATCGGCATCCACGTCGCGGAATTCCGCGAGCGCGGCTTCCGTCACCTCGACCGGCGTGTGCATCGTGGCATGGGCGAAATGGCTGGCGATCCTGCGTTCGAGCGGTTGGGCGATCGCCTGCGCCTTGTCCCGCTGCCCCGGCGTCGAAACCAGCAGCAGCCGGCGGCAGCCGAGCGTCTCGATTTCCCCGGCGAGTTGTGCCGCGATCCCCGGCCCGAAGAGGATGCGTGCGGGCAACGTGGTATAGGCGAAGCGGTCGAGCATGGGCCTCCTGCGGGAAAGGCGCATGGTGGGCGGCGGCGGCAAGGCGCAAAATCGGTTTTTCGCAGTCGCTGTACGCTATACGAAGCAAAATCCGGTGTCGGCCACAACAGGATCGAGGATGCCCGCACGATGACGTCTGCCAGCCAAGATGACCCCCTCGTCCTCGTGCATCGCGATCGGGGGCGCTTCGATCTGGTGCTCAACCGCCCGGCGCAGTTCAACGCGCTGTCGGAGGAGATGCTGGCGGCGCTGAAAGCCGAGCTGGCCGTTGTGGCCGCCGATCCCGCGGCGCGCTGCGTGGTGCTGTCCGGCGCGGGCCGCGCGTTTTGTGCGGGGCATGACTTGCGCCAGATGCGCGCCACGCCCGACATTGCCTATTATCGCGATCTGTTCGGTGCCTGTACCGAGGTGATGCAGGCCATCGCCGACCTGCCGGTGCCGGTGATCGCGCGCGTGCACGGCATCGCCACGGCGGCGGGATGCCAGCTCGTCGCCAGTTGCGATCTCGCGGTCGCTTCCTCCGATGCGCGGTTCGCCGTTTCGGGGATCAACGTCGGCCTGTTCTGCTCGACGCCGGCTGTCGCGCTATCGCGCAACGTACCGGCCAAGCGCGCGTTCGAGATGCTGGTGACGGGGCAGTTCATCGATGCGGCCACGGCGGAGAGCTGGGGTCTGACCAACCGGACCGTTGCGCGCGGGGATCTCGATGCGGCGGTGGACGATTTCGTTCGGACGATCATGGCCAAGAGCCCCGCCGCGATCCGCCATGGCAAGGCGCTGTTCCATGCCCAGCGCGAACGCCCGCGCGCCGATGCCTATGAACTGGCCACGGAAGTGATGGCGCGGAACATGATGGAGGAGGACGCCGGCGAGGGGATCGACGCCTTCCTGCAAAAGCGGGCGCCGGTATGGGCGGGCGTGTAAGCGTAGCGATGGGGAAGGAAGAGCGTTTGGAAGCCGTGACGGACCTGCACGCGGGAATGATAGCCATCCCGGCCGGCACTTTCACGATGGGATCGGAAGCGTTCTATCCGGAGGAAGCGCCGCTGCGCCGCGTGAAGGTCGATGCCTTCCACATCGACGAGACGCCGGTGACCAATCGCCAGTTTGCGCGCTTCGTGGAGGCGACGGGGCATGTGACGCAGGCGGAGATCGCGCCCGATCCGAAGGACTATCCCGATATGCTGCCGGGCATGGACCGCGCCGGATCGCTGGTGTTCCGCAAGACGCGCGGGCCGGTGGACATGAGCGCACCGGGCAACTGGTGGCACTTCGAATTCGGGGCGGACTGGCGCCATCCGCTTGGCCCCGGCAGTTCGCTGGACGATCTGGACCTGTGGGACCACCCGGTTGTGCATGTCGCATGGGCGGATGCCGATGCCTATGCGCGCTGGGCGGGCAAGGATCTGCCGACCGAAGCCGAATACGAATATGCCGCGCGGGGTGGTCTGGAAGGCAGCGAATACGCCTGGGGTGACGAACTGGCGCCCGGCGGGCAGATGCTGGCGAACTACTGGCAGGGCCTGTTCCCTTTCGCCAACCAGTGCCTGGACGGATGGGAGCGGACATCCCCGGTGCGGTCCTTTCCGCCCAACGGCTATGGCCTCTACGACATGATCGGCAACACCTGGGAATGGACCTGCGACTGGTGGAGCGACCATGCGGCGCAAGCCGATCCCAAGAAGCCGAAGGGTTCCTGCTGTACGGTTTCCAACCCGCGCGGCGGCAAGCTGAAGGGCAGCTACGATCCGGCGCAGCCGGCGGTGCGCATCGGGCGCAAGGTGCTGAAGGGCGGATCGCACCTCTGCGCGGCGAACTATTGCCAGCGCTACCGCCCGGCGGCGCGCCACCCGGAAATGGTCGATACCTCCACCACGCACATCGGCTTTCGCTGCGTGGTGCGCCCGGGGTAATCGGCGCCTACCAGCGCCGCGCCTTCATGCGCACGGTGACGACCGGGCTGAGCGCGTCCGCGTTTTCGCCTAGCGCGAAGCCGTAATCGCCGCCGGCGATGGACCATGCGCCGTTCTTCCAGTCCGCCAGCAGGCGCGGATCGATCGTGACCGTGACCGGTTGCGATGCGCCTGCCGCCAGATCGACGCGTGCGTAGCCCACCAGACGCTGCCGGCGCGCGCCCGCCTGCGTGACCATGTAAAGCTGCGCCACCGTCGCGCCGGCGCGCTGGCCGGTGTTGGCGACCGTGAACGTGGCCGTTGCGCCATCGGTCTTGAGGCCGCTAGTGGCGAAGGTGGTGTAGGACAGGCCGTGGCCGAACGGGAACAGCGGCTTTTCCCCCTTGCGGGCGAACCAGCGGTAACCGAGGTCGGAGCCCTCGATGTCGTAGTTGGCGACAAGGGCCATGTCCGCGTGCGGCGGATTGCCGGTGAAATCGGGTTCGAGCACGTCGAAGCCATCGACCTTTTCGCGCGGAAGCTGCTTTTCGGCGGCCGGGAACGTGATCGGCAGGCGGCCCGATGGATTGGTCTTGCCGAACAGCACGTTCGCAATCGCTTCCGCGCCCCGTGCCCCCGGATACCATGCCTCGATCACCGCGGCGGTCTTGCCAAGCCACGGCATCAGCACCGGTCCGCCGGTTTCGAGCACGACGATCGTGTTCGGATTGGCGTCCGCCACCGCCGCGATCAGCGCGTCCTGCCCGTTGGGCAGCGTGAGATCGGGCTGGTCGAACCCTTCGGTCGACCATTGCGTGGCGAACACGATCGCGACATCGGCCTGCTTCGCCTGCGTAACCGCTTCCGAGATGTAGCGGCCGTTGCGATAGGTAACGGCGGCATCGCCGGCTTGCGCCCTGATCGCCTTCAGCGGCACGGAGCGGTGATAGGCCTCCTGAATGAAGGCCGCGAAACCGCTGCCTCCGCCCAGCGGGATCGATACCGCCGGCCCGCCCTGGCCCTGCACCTGGCTTGAGCCCGCGCCCGAGACAACGCCGGTGTCGGCGTATCCGCCGATGACCGCGATCTTTTTGGCCGAAGCGGCAAGCGGCAAGGCTCCCCGTTCGTTGCGCAGCAGGACGATGCCCTGTTCGGCGGTATCCTGCGCGATCTTGCCATGCGCGTCGAAATCGATCTTGCCGCCGGGGCTGACGGGAAATTTGTCCAGCCCGTTGTCGTAGATCGCCCAGAGCACGCGGCGGTTCATGTCATCACGCCGCGCGGCCCATGCGGGTTTGCCGGCGGCGGCTTCGGCCAGCGGGCGATCGAAGAACATCGCCTTGTCGAGCTGCCCGCCCGATTGCTGGTCCAGCCCGTTCATCGCCGCCTGAAGATCGGGCACTGCGCCCCAGTCCGACATCACGAAGCCCTTGTAGCCCCAGTCGCGCTTGAGCACCGTGTTCAGCAGCCAGCTGCTGGAGCAGGCCGGGTCGCCATTGACCTTGTTGTAGGCGCACATCACCGAGCCCGGATTGCCGATCTCGATGCCGAGCTGGAAGGCCAGCAGGTCGCTTTCGCGCGCCGCGCCTTCGGAAATTCGGGAATCGACGAACTTGCGGCCAGTCTCCTGCCCGTTCAGCGCGAAGTGCTTGATCGTGGCGATGATGTGGTTCGACTGGATGCCCCGGATCGCATGACCGGCGAGCGTGCCGCTGAGCAGCGGGTCTTCGCCGAAATACTCGAAATTGCGGCCGTTGCGCGGATCGCGCATCAGATTGACGCCGCCCCCCAGCATCACGTTGAAGCCCTTGGCGCGCGCTTCGGCGCCGATCATCGCGCCGCCCTGTTCGATCAGGAGGGGATTCCAGGTCGATGCCATGGCGAGGGCCGATGGCAGCGCGGTGGCCCCATCGCGGCGCAGCCCGAACACGTAGGCCACGCCAAGGCTGGCGTCGGTTTCCTTGAGTGCGGGAACGCCCAGCCGGGCGATGCCGCCGACATAGCCGGCGCCGGGAATGGCATCCGCCGGAATCGGCGGCGGACTGACGCCGACCGGCAGGGGCATGATCCCGTGGGTCAGCACGGTCCTTTCGTCCGGTGTCATCTGCCGCAGCGTTGCGTCGGCCCGGCGCAGCGCGTCTTCGCCGGCCTTGTTCGGTGCGGCCGGACCGTTTCCGGCCGCTGCAACCCGGTCCTGCGCCACGACCGCCGTGGCGGCCGTGCCAAGCAGGATGGCAAGGCCCGCTTTCATCATTGTCCTGTTCATCGTTCCCGTCCCCGTTTCTTGTCTTATCCAGTCGGCGCGCGTCCGGCGATCATTCCGGCCGCCGGTCGAACATATCCGAATACCGGCACGTCAGCGCGCCCGGTTGCGCCAGAGCACCGCTGCCATACATGGCCCATTGCGCATCCCACAGCCTCTTCATCTCGGCAACCTTGGCCGGATAGCGCGACGCGAGGTCCGTGCTTTCGGAAAAGTCGCTGTCGAGATCGAACAGTTCCCAGCGATCGTTGGCATAGGGCTGGTCGCAGTCATGCAGCGCCACGGCGCGCCAGCGGCCGCTGGTGATCGCCCGGTTGCCGCGCAGCTCGAAATACTGCACCTGCCGGCCCGGCGCCTTGCGGCTGCGCACGGTGGGAAGGAACGATTTGCCGGCGACCGGGATCTGCGGCACGCCTTCCACGGTCGCGTCGAAGCGGGCCTGCGCCGCTTCCAGCAGCGTGGGCGCGATATCGATCACGTCGACGAATTGCCGGCGGATCGCGCCGCCATCGCGGACCATGCGCGGCCAGTGGAAGATCATCGGGGTGCGCGTTCCGCCCGAATAGGGCCACAGCTTGTAGCGCCGCAAAGGCGTGTCTCCCGCCATCGCCCAGGGGCGGGGATATTCCGCCTGCGTCTTGCCGGTTCCCAGTTCGTCGAGACGGGCGCGCTGTTGGGCCGGCGTAGCGGTGTTCGCACGATAGAGGCCGTCGAAGAAGCCCGCTTGACCGGCCTCGGAAGCCGCGCCGTTGTCCGACAACAGCACAATGATCGTGTTGTCGAGCGCCTTCCGGTCGCGCAGGGCATCGAGCAGCCGCCCGATCTGCCGGTCGCAATGTTCGATAAAGCCCGCATAGACCGCCATGTACCGGGCGAAGACGGCCTTTTCGTCTTCCGATAAATCCGCCCAAGCGCGATCACGCGATTCCCGCGCGGGCAGCAGCGTGTTCTCGGGGATGAGCCCCATCCGTTTCATCCGGACGAAGCGCTCCTCCCGAATCGCGTCCCAGCCTTTTGCGTAAACCGCGTCATAGGGTGCCGAGTACTCGCGCGGCACCTGGATCGGCGAATGCGCCGTGCCAAACGCCAGGTTCAGGAAGAACGGCGCGGCCGGGTTCCGGTCGAGATGGTTCGAGACGAGGCCGATCGCCTTGTCGGCCAGATCGGCGGAGAGGTGATAGCCCTCCGGGAAATCCCGCTTCAGATAGCCGTTGTTCTCCACCAGTTCGGGGCGATACTGGTCCGTCCAGCCGCGCGGGAAGCCATAGAAATAGTCGAAACCGCGCTGCAACGGCCAGTTTTCGCGCGGGGCGTCCGCGCCCAGTTCGGCCATCGGGATCATATGCCATTTCCCGATCGCCCAGGTGGCATAGCCCCGCCGCTGCAAGGCCTGCGCCATGGTCTGCGCATTGCCCGGCAGGCGGAACAGGTGCGCCATCTGCGGATCGCCGGGGGTCACCGCCGCGACATCGGGCACGTCGGGCATGTTGACCGTGTGCGCGTTGCGCCCGGTCAACATCGCGGCGCGCGTGGAAGCGCACACGGCCTTGGTATCGAAATGGACGTAGCGCAGGCCCGTCTTGGCGAGGCTGTCGATCACGGGCGTGCGGATTTCCGAGCCGAAGCAGCCGATGTCGGAATAGCCCACGTCGTCGAGCACGATCGTGATGATGTTGGGGCGCGGCCCTTTGCCCGCGATGGCCCGGGCGGGCGCGGTCCCCAGGGTGGTCGTGGCGAGGAGCGCACTGACGAAGTGACGTCGGGAAAGCTGCATGGGTCAGGCGTTCCTGCACGGTCGGGGAGCGCCGGCGCACGTGCCGACGCTCCCCGCGATAGGCATCAGAAGTGAACGGCCGCTTCGACGCCGAACGTGCGGAAGGCGTCCGGAGTCAGCAACTGGGTATAGCCGGCGCCGGTTGCCGAGGTATCGAGCAGTCCGGTGCCGATGAGCGTGGCGAAATGCTTGTTGGTGAGGTTCTTGCCGAACACCGCAAGGCTGTAGCGCCCGTCCTGCGTCTCGATCGACAGCCTGCCGTTGAGCAGGCCGTAGCCGGGCTGGGCGGTGTTGGGATCGCGGAAGCTGAACAGCGTGCGCGACCGGTAGGTGAAGGACAGGTTCGCACCGCCGCGCAGATTGTCGCCGATGTCCGTCCGGTAGCTGGCGTTGAGCGAATAGGCCCACTTGGGGGCGTTGGTCAGCGCTTGGCCGGTAACGTCCTGCCGGCCGGTCACGCAGCCGAGCGCGGCGGTCTGCCCGGGATAACAGCTGACGACCAGCCCGCGCACTTCCGTGTCGGTAAACGCAAGATTGCCCGAAAGGCTGAGGCCGTTCATCGGGCGCAGGATCGCCTCGATTTCCGCGCCCTTGGTCACGAGCTTGCCGGCGTTGGTCAGCTGGAACGAGGTCAGCACCGCGCTGTAGGTCTGCGCCTGGAAATTGGTGAAGGTTTCGTAGAAGCCGGTCGCGTTCAGCGTCAGCTTCCGGTCGAACAGCGTGGTGCGCAGCCCGACTTCCCAATTGCGCGCGATCTCCGGCTTCAGCACAGCCAGCCCCGCGTTCACCGTCGCCGCCGTCAGGTTGTTGAGCAGGTTGAGCGCCGGTCCCTTGTAGCCGCGGGTGTAGCTGGCATAGGCCATCACATCGGGCGAAGCCTGATACTGGATGCCGAGCTTGTAGCTGAAATCGGTGTCGGTGGCCTTGAGCGTGGGGGTGACGTAGGCCGGGCCGCCCAGGCTGGGCATCGCCGCGATCGCGCCTGGCAGCACCGTGCGGTTGAAGTGCGCCACCGCCTGTTCGGACGTCAGGCGGAACCCGCCGATCAGCGACAGGGAGTCGGTCAGATGGCCGGTGAGCTGCCCGAACGCGGCCACGTTCTTCGTGGTAATGTCGCGGTCGACCTGGTTGCCGAGATATTGTCCGGCCGGCAGATTGACCGTCAGATTGCCTTTCACCTGCGTGCGGGTGGTGACGTCCTGCCAGAAATAGTAGAGGCCGAGGACATATTCGATCGGCTTGCCGGCCGGCGAGGTCAGCCGCAGTTCCTGCGTGAACTGCTTCTGCTTTTGCAGGGCGTTGTTCAGGCTTACGACGGGCAGGGGAACCAGATCGGGATCGTTGTTGTCGAACACCCTGAATTCGCGATAGGCCGTGATCGATGTAATCGTCTGGCCGCCGAGTTCCGTGTTGATTTCGACAGAGGCGCCGCCGGTCTTCTGGCGGTTGAAGTAATCGCCATCGATCGTGACCTGTCGGTTGATCGGCCCGAGGGTCTGGCTCGCCAGCAGCGCGGCGCGCGTCTGGCCGTTGTAGTAGGTCGTCGTCGGCAGCACCGAGCGCACGGTCGACGCGCAGCAGTTGCGGTTGCTCTCGCCGTAGTCGCCGATGAGATAGATCGAGGTGACGTCGCTCGGCTTGAACAACAGTTTGCCGCGCAGGCCCCAGCTGTTGTTGCCGTTGAGCTTCTGGCCGTTAACGGTGTTGGTGATGATCCCGTCGGCGGTGGAGCGGAAGCCCGAGAGGCGCAGCGCCGCGCGGCCCGGATCCAGCACCGCCGATCCGGTGGCCTTCAGGCGAACGTCGTTGAACGTGCCGTAGCTGGCCGAGGCCGACAGGGATGACGTGTCCAGATCGGGCTTGCCGGTGACGACGTTGAGCGCGCCGGCCGAAGAATTCTTGCCGAACAGCGTTCCTTGCGGACCGCGCAGGACTTCGATGCGCTCGATGTCGTTGAAATCGAAGAACGAAGCCGCCGACCGGCCGATGACCACGCCATCGACCACCGTCGAAACCGATGGCTCCACGCCGTCCGAGAAGTTGAGCGTGCCGATGCCGCGGATCGACAACCCCTGCCCGCGCGTGTTGGCGCTGTTGGTGAAGTTGATCGAAGGCGAGACCTGCGAAAGTTGCTCCAGGCCGCTGATCCGGTTGTCCGCCAGCACGGTCGATGAAAGCACGGCAACCGAAACAGGTACTTTCTGCAGGCTCTGCTCGCGCTTTTGCGCGGTCACCACGATCTCGCCGCTGGGGGTTTCTCCATCCGCGGCCGCGCTATCCTGAACTTGCTGCGCATGCACGGACAGAGGCATCGCGATCGAAAACGCCACGCTCCCAAGCGACAGCACTCTGCGGCGATAATTCATGACACCCTCCCTTGTCTGACCGAATTGTGTTCGGTCCGATTTCGTTTGCCCACTGACGCAAAGCGATTCGGGACAACGTTGTCTCAAACGCATAGTGTTGCGCAAAATCCGCGTCAACAGTGGACGGACTGACGGTTGTTTCTGTGGCTGTCAGCGCGCCGCCGGGGCCATCGACTGGCGGGGCACCAGTTCGTAAGGCATCGTCACGACCCGGTCCCATGCCACGCCGTCTCGCGCGTCACGCTCGATCAGGCTGTTACCCGCCAGCCGGGCAATCTCGATCGTCGATTGCCGCACCGTGGCGATTCGGGGCCAGGTATGCGCGGAAACGGCAAGCCCGCCGAAACCCACCAGCGACAGCTGGCCCGGCACGTCTATTCCCCGTTCGATGGCGGCCGCCAGCACGCCGGCGGCCATTTCGTCGTTCGCGGCAAATATGGCGGTGGGGCGCTCGGCCAGAGCCAGCAATTCGTGCCCCATCTCGAAACCCGAGGCGAACAGGAAGTTGCCTTGCCGCACTTCCACGCTGGCGCCGGCCACGCTGCCGACGATGTCGAGGAAGCCGATCTTGCGTTCGCGCTGGGCCGCATGGCTTTCCGGGCCATCGATAAAGCCGATCCGCCGATGTCCCATCGCGAGAATGGCTTCTCCCACGTCGTGCGCTGCCCTGTTGTTGTCGATGACGAAGCACAGCCCGCGGTCCAGATCGAGGCCGGGATTGATCCGCGCAAACGGAATTGCCGCGTTGTCGAGCAGGTCGAGCACCCACGCGATATCGCACAGCGGCGGCACCAGGATAACGCCGTCCAGCTTTACCAGATCGAGAAAACGGCGCAGCATTTCTCCCGACATCCGGGCATCCACGGACGAGATGTTCTCGATGACCAGATGATGCTCTGCTGCGTGGCACGCCTGCAGCAAACCCAGTATCACGTCCGCAGCATAACTGGGCATGTGATGATCGGGTTCGGAAGCGTGGAGGATCTCCGTATGCGATCCGATGATCAATCCCAGAGCATGGGATTTGCCGCCACGCAGCAGGCTGGCGGCCCTGTTCGGCTTGTAGTCGAGGTCCCGTATCGCCTGTTCAACGCGATCGCGCAGCTCTGCGGCCACGGTCGGCGCTCCGTTGAGAACGCGGGAAACGGTCTTGAAAGACACGCCGGCGTGTTTGGCGATGTCGACAATGGTCACAGACCGTTTCAAACGTTCCCCCTGAGCACCTGCCGCAGAAAAGGTTCACGGTTCAGGCGGCTGCTCCGTGAACGCCCGCCGCCCTTGCCGTGCCCGCCGCGGCAGAGGCCATGGCCCGAGGGCAATTACTCCAGAGCGGTCGGGATGGCCAGTGACGGATGATCGCCGCTGTAGGGGCGGCCCGTCATCTCTTCAAACCGCTGCGGCAAGATCGCCGCGAAGCAATTTGGCCCAGGCTCACCGTTTTGCGTACATGATCCGCAGCGTGGCGAACAAACGGCTGATGGCTTCGGCACCGACAAAACAGTCCACTGACGAATGACAGTGGTAGCCCGAAATTCCCTTGAGAGGAGGTCTCATGACCGGATTGTCCACGGCGGCGGCTGAGCGAACCGTGTCAAGGGCCGCTACTTCCCGGACCAGGGTCGCGCCACCGGAGCGGGCAAATGGTTCACGTCGGCTGACCGCAACGCCAGCACGCCATCCTGTGGCCATAGCACCAGCGGCGACGCCTCGCGTAGCCGTGCGCCCAAGTCGCGCAGATTGTTGCTTGGCGCGCGCCGCATCTCCCTCGGCGCGGTCCGGTTGCGCCACCAGTTGCCCAATCGCACGTGCCAGGGCGGTAACGTCTCGACGTCCGGCCAGCGCAGCGAAGGACGCCGCGCCCGGCCGGGACGCGCGAAATCCCCATCCGAAGCGGAGGGGCGTGCATCCGGCTCGATCGAGGGTACCGCGAGCGGCACCGCCTGGATATCCGGAGAGGCATCGACGAGCGCGAGCTTTCATTTCGCCATCGCCCATGTCACACTCGTCGCCGTCATCTCGTCATGCAAACAAGCATTGCGCATGGGAGATACGAACATGAAGCCTGTTATCGTCGGCGGCGCGGGACGGTTCGGTGTCCCTGTCGTTGCCCTTCCGCAAGCGCAGGGCCATTGGCGCGCCGCTCAATCCCCGGAGAGGACGGCATGAGCCGGGGCTTGCCGCTCGCGCTGGCCTCGGCGCTCGGCATCGGAGCCGCCGTCAACGGTCTCTTCATGCTGCTCTCGCCCGCCCGATGGTACTTCGCGGTGCCCGGTGTCACCACCACCGGCCCGTTCAACCAGCATTTCCTGCGCGACATCGGGCTGATTTTCCTGTTGGTCGCGATCGCGATGCTTGCAGGCGTCGCGCGGCCGGCGGCGCGTCTTCCGCTCTGGTCCGCCGCCGCGTTCTGGCTGGCGGGCCATGCGCTGTTCCACTTTTGGGAAGTGGTGGTTGGCATCTGCGGCACCGGCGCACTCGCCCGGGATTTTCCCGCGGTGACGTTGCCGGCTATACTGACGACTGCGCTTGCGCTGTGGGCATGGCGCGATACGGCACGGGAGAGGTGCTGGCCGCACTCGGTGGAGGACGCGCGTGCCGAGCAGGGATGAATATGCCGCTGATTTCGAGGCTCAAAGGCCACGGTTGTTGCGCCTGGGATACCGTATGCTCGGCTCCGTCAGCGAAGCGGAGGATATCGTTCAGGAGGCATGGCTTCGGTGGGCGGCAAAAGCGGAAAGCGTCGATGCTCCGGCTGCCTATCTGACCCGCATCGTCACCCGCCTTTGCCTCGATCAGCTCAAGTCCGCCCGTGTTCGCCGGGAAACCTATGTCGGAGCCTGGTTGCCCGAACCACTGATGGAAACCACCGAGCCTGACGAGACGATCGCCGACGACCTGACGCTTACCCTGATGCTGGCGATGGAGCGCCTGTCCCCGCTGGAGCGCGCCGCCTTCCTGCTCCACGACGTGTTTGGCGTGGCGCTGACCGATATCGCCGCGACATTGGGGCGCGAGCCCGCCGCGGTTCGCCAGCTTGCCGCGCGCGCGCGCAAACACGTGCAGGATGCGCGCCCGCGTTTCCCGGTGGACGCGCGCGAGGCGGACCGGATCGCCCGGGCCTTCTTCACCGCTTCGCGCGAGGGCGATGCGGGCGCGCTGTCTGCGCTGCTCGCGCGCGACGTCGCGATCTATTCGGATGGCGGCGGCAAGGTGATCGCCTTCCGCAACATCGTGCGGGGGATCGATCGGGCACTGCGCTTGTTCGCCGGGCTCAAGCGCAAAAATACATCGATGCCGACGCTGCTGCGCACCGCCATGATCGATGGCCTGCCGGGGTATGTCAGCGTCGATCGAGGCGATGTGCTCCAGACGACGGCCCTCGACGTGCGCGACGGGCGGATCGCGGCGATCTACATCGTGCGCAATCCTGACAAGCTGCGCCATCTTGCGGCAGCTTTCGACACAAGCAGCGGATAGCGCTACGCGCTGTCGCGCACGACCAGTTCGGGCGTCATCTGGACCGACGGGCTGTCTTCGCCCCGCAACCGGGCGGCGAGAGCGCCGATCATCAAGCCCGCGCCCCGGGCGATGTCCTGCCGCACCGAGGTCAGCCGGGGAACCGTCTGCGCCGCGATCGGCAGATCGTCGAACCCGGTAACGGCAATGTCGGTCGGGACGGCGAGGCCCTCGTCCGTCAGCGCGCGCAGCGCGGTCATCGCGATCACGTCGGACGCGCAGACGATGCCGTCCAGCGTGCGTCCGATCCTGCGGATCCGGGTGGCAATATCCTCCTGCGCCTGCTCGCCGCTCAAGTGTACCGGCAGCGCTTCCAGTGCGGGCAGGCCGGCTTCCTGCACGGCAGCGCTGGCGCCGGCGAAGCGTGCGGCGATCTCGGGCGGGCGGATATCACCCAGGAAGGCCAGTCGTGTGCGCCCGCTGGCGATCAGGTGCCGGGCGGCCAGTTTGCCGCCCGCGTGATTGTCCGACCCGATCGTGCATTGCTGATAGCCCGGGGTCTGCTGGCCCCAGACCACCAGCGGACGATAGCGCTGCGCGACGTGTTCGATCGCATCGAGCTGATCCGATTGCCCGATGATCAGCACGCCATCGAGCAACCCGGAGTCAACGATGTCATCAAGCCAGCCCGGCGTATCGGGCAGCACGCGCGATAGCATCAGGTCGTATCCGGATTCGGTCAGCCCGTCGGCCAGATGGCCCAGCATGGTCATGAAGAACGGATCGGAAATGTGCTGTCGCCGTTCGTGCCCCAGCGGCACCACCACGCCGATCGCGCGGGTCTCCCGCGTGCGCAGCTTGCTGGCCATCTGGTTCAGGCGGAAGCCGTGCTTTTCCGCCAGCGCCTGTATCCGTTCGCGCGTGTTCGCCTTGATCAGCGGGTTGCCGGCCAGAGCGCGCGAGACGGTGCTGGCCGAAACGCCGGCAATCCGGGCCAGTTCGACGATATTGCGGACGCGGGCCGGCGGCTGTTCGCTTTCGTTATCCCCGTCCATCGACTGCTCCGCACGCTTGCCCGGGCGATCGCGCGCGACCGGTCCGATAGTCGTGCGAACGTTTGCGGGAGCCGCGTCAGCGTGTCAATCGAGCCCCGTCAGCCCAATGCTGTGAGGGCCAGCGCGAGCGCGCCCATCGGCCCGGCGCGTGCCTCCAGTCCCGGCGGGCCGATCAGCGTTTCCAGCGCGTCACGGTCGGCGCCGGGGACATAGCCGCCCAGGGCTGCAGCCGCGGCATCGCGAATACGGTCGAGCAGCGCCGGCCGCGCACCGCCCACGCCGCCGCCGATCACGATGCATTCGGGCGACACCGTCAGGATCAGCGTGGCCATCAGTTCGCCCAGTTCCGCGCCAACATCGGCCCAGACCGGATGGTCATCGGCGATATGCGCGGCATCGCCGCCGATGCGCGCGGCAATGGCCGGGCCTGCGGCCAGGCCTTCCAGGCAATCGCCGTGGAAAGGGCAGATGCCGGGAAAGGTATCGTCCGTGCGCCGGCGCACGCGCAGGTGCCCGGCCTCGGGGTGCAAGGCGCCGTGCAGCACCTGCCCGTTGGCTACGATGCCGATGCCGATGCCGGTGCCGATCGTGACATAGGCATGGGTCGAACACCCGCGCGCGCGGCCCCAGCGTCCTTCCGCGAGGGCCGCCGCGCCGACATCGGTATCGAACGCGATGGGCACGGCGAAGCGATCGGCGAAGTGGTCCAGCACCCGCGCGCCGGTCCAGCCCGGCTTGGGCGTGGGCAGTATCTGGCCATAGTCCGGCGCGTCGGGGGACACGCGGGCCGGGCCGAACGTGCCAATGCCCAGCGCGGTGAACGGAATCTCGGCCTGCCATTCGTCAAGCGCTTCGGACAGTCCTGCCAGCGTGGATGCGGGATCGGTCGTCGGCAGGCGGCGTTCGCGCAGGATTTCGGTGCCGCGCGCGACGACCGCGATGCACTTGGTGCCGCCCAGCTCGACCCCGGCGAGAAGCGGCTCGTCGATCATGCGGCAAGGCTCGCCCGGTCGCCGTCCAGGGCCAGCCGGAGGACGGGCGCGGCGGTGCCGCCGAAGGCCGCCCGGGCCGCTTCCGTCGAGCGCGGCAGCTCGGCAAGACCGACGAGATCGGCAAAGCTCCAGACCGAAAGATCGGGCAGCACCTGCCAGCTATAGGCCTGGAACGGAGCGCAATCGGGATTGCCGAAGACCAGTCCCGTGCCGTTGACCGGCGTCCATGGGCCGTCGATGCCCGGCGCCACAAGACCATAGAGACCGGTGGGGCCGCACGGCCCGCCGGCGGCGAAGACCTTGCGCTGGGTGGACCAGAACAGATAGACCAGACCTTGGTGCATGATCGCGTGGGGCCGTTCCAGTTCGTTGTTCAGACCATCGGCGCTGACCAGCGGCGGGTCGAGCCGCCAGGAGCCGTCGTCCTGCAACGTACCCGCGCCGACCACACCGTTCCAGTCCGAATCCGATCCCATGCGGGAACCGGCAAACAGCAGGCGGGTCTGCCCGGAAGCGGGATCTTCGAACACGAACGGATCGCGGAACGCCTTGATCGCGCCGACCGCGCCGGTTCCCTCCAGATCGATCATGTAGTCCACGCCATCGGGGCGCAGCGTTTCGACAGGGGCGGTCCAGCCGGACAGCGCGGGCACGCCGTCCGCGATGGTCAGCGCGGCGCGGGTGGCGAACAGGCGCTGGCGGAACGTGACCGCCGGTTCGCCGCGCCCGCCGGCGGCGGTGAAATGCAGCGTGACCTGGCTGTGTGCGGGATCGACGATCGCCGTGCCGGACCATTCCCGGCTGCCGGGCGAAAAGCCATCGGCAAACACCGGGCCGAGATCGCGCCAGCCTGCCGGTGTGCGGTGAAACAGCCACAGCCGCGCCAGGGCATGGCGCGCTTCGGGATCGTCGAGGATGGGGGCCGCAAGGAAGATAACCAGAGCGCCGCCCGCGATCGCGGCGACATCACCGTTGGCTTCCAGCACCGGCCAATGGTCCCACAGGTCCATGTCGGCGGCGATGCGGGGCGCTTCGGCGCGGGTGAAAGGGCGCGCCTGCGGGTGGGGGCGGGCGGCGATTCCCGCGACATGTTCGGGCAGCCAGCGGAAACAGGGCATCGGTCTGGTCCGATCGAAAGAAGAAAAATCGGGCCGGCGCATCAGGCCGGCCCGAGGCAGGGAGATCAGAACGAGATGCGCGCCGAGGCCGAGATCGTGCGCCCGTTGATCGAACGGGCCCGCACGATGCCGTTGGCCGGGATCGCGCCGTCTTCCGCTTCGGTGAAACCCTTCACGTTGAACAGGTTGTTGGCGTTCACCGAGAGCTGCAGGCGTTCGATCGGACGCACCTGCAGGAAGGCGTTGACCGTGGTATAGGCCGGCAGCTTCAGCTGGTTGCTGTCCTGCGTGTAGCTGCTGGTGGTGCCGACCACGTTGGCGCCGAACGATACCTTGTCGAGGTTCACTTCCGGGCTGATCTGGTAGACGAAGCTGGCCTGCCGGCGCGGCGTGTTGCCGACGACCGTGGCATCGAGCGCATCGGCGGTGATCCGGGCATGCGTCCAGGTGCCGCCGGCGTTCAGCTGGAACGGCCCCTTGCGAATGCTGCCTTCCAGTTCCACGCCATAGGAACGGTACTTGCGGTCGAGGAAGCGCTGGGTCGTTGCTTCGAAGTTCTGTTCCTCGGTGGTGGCGTAGAAACCGGTCACGTAGAGCGCGACCCCGCCCGAGCGGTACTTCACGCCACCTTCGGCCTGCCGCACGAAATCGACGGCGGCGTCGGCATTGACCAGGCTGCCATCGGTGTTGCGGATCGCCGGGCCGAACGTGAGGCGATCGGCATTGGCGCGGCCGCCCCGGCTGTACCGGGCGAACAGCGCCAGATCGTCACGCACGCGATAGTTCACGCCGAGCGAGTAGGAGGCGTAGTTGTAGTTGTAATGCACCGGAGCGGGGCTGCCGAGCGGGATCACCGAGACTTGCGTTTCGGGGCCGGAGATCACGCCGTTGCCGTTGATGTCGAAGCTGGTGATGCCGTTGCGGCCACCGCCGAGATCGGCACCGGCGACGAAGCCGCGCGCCTGCCCGATGTCGTAGCGGACGCTGGCGTCCAGGGTCAGCGCGTCCTTGTTCCAGGTGAACGCGGCGAACGGCGCATTGGTGTCGTAGCTCAGGCGGTAGCTGCGGCGGCAGCAATTGCCGAAGAAGCGCGCGCCATAGCCATAGAAGCCGTCCTGCGTGACGAGCTGGCCCGATCCGTTGACGATGTTGACCAGCGCCGCATCGCCGCCGCCCTTCACTTCCATCACCGCCGAGGTCCACAGCCAGTCGGTATCGATCGTCTGGCGCGACTTGTAGAAGCCGCCGGTCACGGTCAGCTTGCCGCCGCCCAGGTCAAAGTCCTTGGTCAGGCGGAAATCGTTGGTGATGTTGTCCAGGCTGTTCAGCTTGGTGTCGAACACCACGATATTGGCAAGGTAGGTGTTGGCAGCCACCGCCTGCCCGGCGTTGGGGCCATTGAAATAGACCGCCGACGCGCCCGCGCCGCCCAGGCTGGTCGCCACCGCGCCCGAGGTATCGACCGACGAGGGGAAGTTCGAGATGAACCGGCCGGAGATCGCCGAGTAGCGGAAGCGCTCCATCACCGACCAGCCGCCGCCGACATCGAACTTGCTTTCGAGGCCCACGGCCTTGACCACCGGATGCTGGCCATCACGGATGTCGTCGGCCACCAGGTTGTTGTTGCCATCAAGCGTAATGTTGCGTGTGAAATAGCGCGAATGCAGCGTATCCTCGTTGATACTGAAGCCGGGCAGGTTGGTATAGACCGGGTTGGCGTTGGTGCCGGTCACGCGCACCGGGTTGGGCAGATAACCGATGGCCCGGTCATTGAGGTACTTGCCGTAGAGCCGCACGTAGCCGCCGGCGAAATCCTTGGTCACGTTGAACTTGATCTGGCCGCCGCGATTGCCGTCGTAGCCGGCGCGGCGCGGGCCTTCGCCCTGGCGATAGAAGCCGCCGACGTGGAAGCGCAGGCTGTCGCTGATCTTGCCGCCGTAGTCGGCGTCGACGCGGTATTCGCCGTAATCGAGGCCGACCGTCGCTTGCACCGCGCCGCCTTCCTGTTCCCCGGTCTTGGAGATCAGGTTGATGACGCCGCCCGGCGAGTTCGAGGCGAAGGTCGAAGCAGAACCGCCGCGCACCGCTTCGACGCGCGCGATGTTGAAGTCCGAACGCAGGAAGATGTCGGCATTGCCGAACGTGATGTCGCCGAATTCCAGGATCGGCAGCCCGTCTTCCTGCAGCTGCAGGAACTTGGCGCCGCCCGAGGCGACCGGCAGGCCGCGCACCGCGATGTTGGCGTTGCCTTCACCGCCCGAGCTTTCCGACCGGATGCCGGGAATGTTGCGGAACAGTTCGGCGACCGAGCGCGGCGTGGTCTGCTGCAGCTGATCGGCGTTGAGCGAGCTGACGGAAACCGAGGAATCCAGCCGGTTCTGCCCGCGTGCCACCGCGGTCACGATGATCTCGGCATCGTTGGGAGAATCGGCCTGCGCCGAAGTCTCCTGCGCAAGGGCCGGGGTGACGCCCAGCGCGAACATCGAACTGGCTGCCAGCAGGCTGGCGGCGGAAAAGCGCACGGCGTTAAGCGGAAGAACCTTCATCATCCCTCTCCTGACACGGTCGAGTGACTCGACATCTGCAGGCAGTCGCTAAAGGTGATTGCAAACGTTTGCAAGAATAATTTGCAAACCTTTGCATTTTTGCTACGCAGGGGACAGGGCAAGCGATGCAAGCAAACAGCGCCAAACCCGGTTAGGAGAGGAACTATGAAGGGCACCCGGCCACGCCTTGGTTTTCCTGGCATCGTGCAGATGAATCTGGGTTTTCTGGGGCTGCAGTTCAGCTTCGGATTGCAGCAGAGCAACATGGCGCCGATCTACACCTATCTGGGCGCGGACGCGACGATCATGCCGGTGCTGTGGCTGGCCGGCCCAATGACGGGTTTGCTCGTCCAACCCCTGATCGGCGCGCTCAGCGATCGCACGTCCACGCGAATCGGACGCCGCACGCCCTATTTCCTGATCGGGGCGGTGCTGTGCAGCCTGGCCCTGCTGGCCATGCCGTTCAGCCCCGCCTTGTGGGTCGCCGCGTCGCTGCTGTGGGTGCTCGATGCTGCCAACAATATCACCATGGAACCGTACCGGGCCTATGTCAGCGACCGGCTCGACACGGCCGAGCGGCCACTCGGTTTCCTGACGCAGAGCGCCTTTACCGGACTTGCCCAGACGCTGTCCTACCTTGCGCCGTCGCTGTTCGTGTGGGCCGGCATGAGCGCGGACGCGGTCGACGCGAACGGCATTCCGCACGTGACGCGCGTGGCCTTCATCATCGGCGCGGTGCTGTCGCTGTCGACGATCGTATGGTCGGTCTGGCGTGTGCCGGAGCTGCCCTTGCCGGCGGACGAGGCGGCGGCGATGCGTGCCCAGCCATTGTCGGCCGGAACCGCGTGGCGCGATTTCGCGGATGCGGTGCGCGAAATGCCCGGGCCGATGCGGCAGTTCGGTGTGGCCATGTTGTTCCAATGGTATGGCATGTTCTGCTACTGGCAGTACGTCACGCTGTCGCTGGCGCGGTCGCTTCACGGTTCGGATTCGGCGGTGGCGCTGCGCGATGCCACGCTTGTCAACGGGCGGCTGGGCGGGTTCTACAACTTCCTGGCCTTCCTCGCCGCGTTCGCGCTCGTTCCGCTGATCCGGCGTCTGGGCGTGAAGCCGGTGCACGCGGTCAGCATCGCGCTGGGCGGCGTGGCGATGCTGGCCTTGCCGCACATGGGCAACGAGGCCTGGAGCTATCTGCCGATGATCGGCATCGGCATCGCCTGGGCCAGCCTGATGGGCAGCCCCTATGTCTTGCTGGCCAACAGCATCCCGGCCGAACGCACGGGGATCTACATGGGCATCTTCAACATGTTCATCGTCGTGCCGATGCTGATCCAGACGGTCACGATGCCATTGCTATACGGCACCGTGCTGGGCTCCGATCCACGCAACGTGCTGTCGCTGGCCGGGCTGATGCTGTTGCTCGCGGCCGTCGCCACCCTGCGGGTCCGCACCGCGCCCCAGCCCTGAACGAAAGGGCCTGACCACCCCTTAAGGAGTGATCAGGCCCTTCGAGAGTGCCCCCGGGGCGTCAGTTGCCGGCCGTTGCCGAACCGTTTCCGCTGACCGAACCGGTCACCCCGCCGGTCACCGAGGTGCTGGCGGCCTTGTCGGCCACGGCGCCCGCAGTGCTGTTCGCGCGCTGGGCCGCCTTGCCGGCGACATCGCGGGTCCGCGATGCCGCGCCGGCTGCGGTGTCCCGCGCGGTCATCGCCGCGCCTTGAGCCGTGGTGCGAGCCTTGCCGGCAGCGGCGCTCGCGGTGTTGCGGGCCGTTCCCGCCACGGCGCGCGAGGTCGAGGCGATCTGGTCGGTGCCGATCAGCTGCGCATCGGCGTTGGCAGACCCGCTGGCCGAGCCGCTGCCGGAAACCGCGCCGGTGAGGGCGCCGGCCGGGCTGGCAAGGTTCTGGGTGACGGCACCGGTCGCGCTGCCGCTGGCGCTGCGGTCGGCGTGAACCTGCCCGTTGTGGCGGTTGACGCGGGTGCTGCCCGTGGTCGAGCCGGTGGCGCTGGCCGCGCCGGACGTAGCCGACCCCACGCGGTCCATGGTCGAGCCGATCGGCAGGTCGCCGTTCAGGCCGCCGCCGAGCGTACCGCCCAGCGTGCCGCCGACCATGCCGCCGAGCGATCCGCCGCCAAGGCCGCCACCCAGGAGCTGGGCGTGGGCCGGCATGGTCGAAACGGCGAAGGCGAGAACCGAAATCGTGATGAGCTTACGCATGGTATCCATCCTTTCGTTTGGTGGTGATGGATCCTGATCCATCCCCTTGCCCTGAAAACGAAGGATGCGTTCGGTTTAATCCACGCTCGCTCGATATTTTTCACAAATATCTGATTTATCGACAAATTGTGCAAATCAGGCCACGGCCGTAAACCGCATCCGGCCCGCGCGCGCCCAGGTCGATCGCCTCCCGGTCGAGTGCGGCCGGGAGCGCGGCGCGGGCATCCATGGCATTGGCGGCGCGCGCGGCGACAAGCGGCGTCGCGAAAGAGGTGCCGCGCACGGGCACGAGCCGTCCGGCAGCGTTCATCGCGCGCATGTCGGCGCCGGGGGCCGCGTAGTCGAGGTGCCGCGCCCGACCCGCCTCGATCAGAGCGCGGTTGCGGCCGTCGACGCCGGTGACCGCCAGCACGCCGGGATAGGACGCGGGATAGGCCGGCGGCGCGGCCGGGCCATCGTTGCCCACCGCCGCGACGATCACCGCCCCCCGCCGTTGCGCCGCGTCCATGGTCCGCGCCAGCAGGCCGTTGGCGGGTCCGACCAGACTGATCGAGATGACCCGCACGCCGCGCCCCATCAGCCAGTCCATCCCTTGCGCGATCGCCAGCGCGTTTCCCCCGGCTGGCCCCGCGCCATAGACATCGGCCACCAGTACCCGTTGCACCCCGGCGCGGCGCAGCAGCGAGACCACCGCGCTGCCATGATCGCCCGGTGCCGGCGCGCCGGGCGCGAAGCCGCGGACGGCTTCCACGGGGATGGCCCGCCCGGGCGCGCCATCGATCACGCCGACCGGCGTGGCGACCGGGGGGAGCGGCGGCGAGGCCTTGCCTTCCCGCCCACGCGCCGGCGCGGCCGATCCCGACGGGAAGTTCAGCGTATCTGCGGACACGGTTGCATCGGGCGCGGCCTTGCGCAGCAGGGCTTGCGCACGGGCCAGCGTCATGCCGCGCGGCACGGAGAGCCGGGTGACGGAAATATCGAGCGTATCGAGCCGTTCCTCGGCCATGACCGCAAAGCCAAGCTGCCGCGCGGCATCGAGCGTCGCCTGATCCGGCGCTACCAGCAGCAATTCGCCCTTGCGCGCGGGATTGCCGTCGGCATCGCGCTCGATCGCCGCCGGGTTGCGGCGAACCAGATCGCCGATCCGGTCGATCCGCGCCTGCGCCAGCGCGGCGGCCCCGCGCACCGTCCGCGTCGTGGCATCAACGCCCGTGCCGAGCGTGCGATCGACCGATTCCAGCGTCCCGCCCAGCACGCGCTCGACGGGCTGGGCCACGCCGGGCAATTGCTGACCGATGGGGCCGATCTGCGCCAGCGCCGGGGAGGCCATGGCGACCGACAGGAGTATCCATATTCGACTTCGCATCCGCGTTTCCCGATCTTTCGGATTTCATTATGGATGAAACGATTGGCGTCATCCGTTTTATCCATCGGAAAGGCAAAAACGCTGTCAGACCGCTTCGAATCCGAAATGCTGGCCCTGCTGCCCCGGTTGCGCCGGTTCGCGGCCGGGCTGGCGCGCGATCCGGCGCGGGCGGACGATCTTTGCCAGATGACGGTGGAACGCGCCTTGCGCAGCCGCGACCAGTGGCAGGCGGGGACACGGATGGATAGCTGGATGTACCGAATCATGCGCAACCTTTGGATCGACGAGACGCGCGCGGCCAGTCGGCGTGGACAGACCTTCGTAGACGAGGAAGCCGGCGCCGCGGTGGGCGCGGACGGCGGGCAGGCAGCGCGCGCAATGCTGACCGATGTCGATCGTGCGATGGCCCGCCTGCCCGACGATCAGCGCGAGGCCGTGCTGCTGGTGATGGTCGAAGGCTGGTCCTACAAGGAAGCGGCGGACATCGTCGGCTGTCCGGTCGGCACGCTCAATTCGCGTCTGGTCCGGGGGCGCGACGCCCTGCTCGCCCTGCTGGGAGAAGCGGCATGACCATCACCCCCGAAATGATCGCCGCCTATGCTGATGGCGAACTCCAAGGCGCGGAGCGCGATCGCGTGGAGCAGGCGCTGGCGCGGGACCCCGCGCTCGCCCGCCAGGTGGAAGCGCACCGGGCCCTGAAGGCGCGGCTTTCCGCCCATTTCGCGCCGATTCTCGACGCCCCGCTGCCCGAGGCGCTGACCCGCGCGGTGCGGGCGCGGCCGGAAGCCGAAGTCCTTTCGCTCGATGCCGCGCGCAAGGCACGCGCCGCGTCGGCGTCCAGCGGCACGCGATCGCGCTGGGCCTGGGGCGCCGGGGCGGCGCTGGCGGCCTCGCTGGCGCTGGCCGTGGTGGTCAATCGGCCGGCGCCGAGCGGTGGCCCCGGCTATGCGGACGGGCAATTGGCGGCGGCGCTCGACACGCAGCTTTCCGGAACCCCGGCGGCGGGCGCGCCGGTGCGCGTGATGCTGAGCTTCGCCAACGCCAAGGGCGATTTCTGCCGTGGCTATAGCGGGCAGGCCGGGGCCGGGATCGCCTGCCGCGATGCGCGCGGCTGGCGGCTGGAGAAGGCGTTCGGTGGATCGGCTGGAGAAGAAGGCGTCTATCGCCAGGCCGGCAGCGCCGATCCGCGCCTGATGGCGGCCGTGCAGGACATGGCGAGCGGGTCGGCGCTCGATGCGGATGCGGAGAAGGCCGCTATTGCGCGGCATTGGAAGCGTTAGGGCGTCATGTTCGGGCGGCCGCGAGCGGCCCCGCGCGCTTTATGGAATCTTTACGGCGCGGCCTGAATTCCCCGTGGAATCTTAACGCCCGGAAGGCGCAGTGGAAGCACCGCATTTGCATTGCGGGAGCTTTTCCATGTCACACGCTTTCGATCGCCTGCGCCGGGGTGAACGCTGGTGGACCGCCGAACTCGTCATGCGGTCGCTTGGCGTCCTGCTGCTCGGCGGCGCGCACCGGGCCTCGGTGTGGGCGCACCGGATCATTACCACGCCGCCGGCGCACCACACCACTCCCGGCGAACTGGCGTTGTGCGGGGTGGTCTTCCTGCTGCTGACCAGCGGGCTCGCCTTCGTGATCGAGGGACCGGGCCTGTTCCGCCACGTCCCCATCCCCTCGCGCAGCCTCTGGTACTGAAAGGACCGTCCGATGCCCGACATCGCGTGGCTCGCCCTGCTGGGCGGCCTTTTCCTGCTTACGCTCGCCTTTGTCCGCCTTTGCGAAAAGGCCTGAGGATTTCGCCATGACCCTTCCGCTTCTGCTGGCCGGTATCACCGCCGCCGGCCTGCTCGTCTATCTTCTCGCCGTGCTCCTGCGGCCCGAACGCTTCTGAACGGAGCCATCCATGACCATCGAAGGCTGGACCCTGATCCTGCTGTTCACGGCATTGACCGTCGCGCTGGCACAGCCGGTCGGTGCATTCCTGTTCGCCCTTTATGAAGGGCGGACGACACCGCTCCATCGCGTGCTTGGGCCGGTGGAGCGCGGCTTCTACCGTCTTGCCGGCATCCGGCCAGACCATGAGCAGACCTGGCGCGCCTATGCGCTGCACATGCTGCTGTTCCAGCTGGTGCTGACGGTGTTCACGTATGCGCTGCTGCGGTTCCAGGCGGTGCTTCCGCTCAATCCGCGCGCGCTGGGCGCCATTGGCGGCGATGGCGCGATGAACACCGCCATCGCCTTCGTTACCAACACCAACTGGCAGTGGTACGCCGGCGAAAGCACGATGAGCAATCTCAGCCAGATGCTGGCGCTGACCATTCACAACTTCCTGTCGGCGGCCACCGGCATCGCCATCGCCTTCGCGCTGTTCCGGGGTTTCGCCCGGCGCGAGAGCGGCACGATCGGCAACTTCTGGGCCGATTGCACGCGCGTCACGCTCTATCTGCTGCTGCCGGCCTGCATCGTCTATGCGCTGTTTCTGGTGGCCAGCGGCGTGCCGCAGACGCTGGCGTCGAGCGTGGACGTGACCACGCTGGAAGGTGTGAAGCAGACGCTGGTGCTGGGGCCGGTGGCCAGCCAGGAAGCGATCAAGATGCTGGGCACCAACGGCGGCGGCTTCTTCAACGCCAACAGCGCCCATCCGTTCGAGAACCCCACCGCGCTGACCAATCTGGTGCAGATGCTGTCGATCTTCGCGATCGGCGCGGGCCTCACGTATTGCTTCGGCAAGGCGGTGGGCAACGTCCGACAGGGCTGGGCGATCCTGGCCGCGATGATGATCCTGTTCCTGGCGGGCGCCGGCATCACCTATTGGCAGGAAGCGGCGGGCAATCCGGTGCTGCACCAGCTTGGCGTGGCCGGCGGCAACATGGAAGGCAAGGAAGTGCGCTTCGGCATTGCCGCCAGCGCGCTGTTCTCGGTGGTCACCACAGCCGCGTCGTGCGGTGCGGTCAACGCCATGCATGACAGCTTCACCGCGCTGGGCGGGATGATCCCGCTGTTCAACATGCAACTGGGCGAGATCGTGGTCGGCGGCGTCGGCGCGGGGATCTATGGCTTCCTTCTGTTCGCTCTGCTGGCGGTGTTCATTGCCGGTCTGATGGTTGGCCGCACGCCGGAATACGTGGGCAAGAAGATCGAGGCCAAAGAGGTGAAGCTGGCGGTGCTGGCCATCGCCGTGCTGCCGCTGTGCATCCTGGGCTTCACCGCGATCAGCGCGGTGCTGCCGGCGGGGCTGGCCGGGCCGCTCAACAAGGGGCCGCACGGGTTCACCGAGATCCTCTATGCCTATTCGTCGGGCACGGGCAACAACGGCTCGGCCTTCGCCGGGCTGACTGCCGGCACGCCGTTCTACAACGGGCTGCTGTCGGTGGCGATGTGGATCGGCCGGTTCTTCATGATCGTTCCGGCGCTGGCCATCGCGGGCAGCCTCGCGGCCAAGAAGTACACACCCGAAACCGCCGGGTCCTTCCCCACGACCGGCCCGCTGTGGGTCGGCCTGCTGGTGGGCATCATCCTGATCGTCGGCGGCCTCACCTTTCTTCCTAGCCTCGCGCTTGGCCCCATCGCGGATCATCTCGCCATGATCTCCGGCCAGCTGTTCTGAGAGGTTTGTTATCATGACCACGCCCCAGAGCGTTCCCGCATCCATGTTCTCGGCCAAGCTGACCGTTCCCGCGATCGGCGACGCCTTCCGCAAGCTCCATCCCGCCGCGCTCGTGAAGAATCCGGTGCTGTTCACCACGGCGGTGGTGGCCCTGTTGCTCACGCTGCTGCTGGCGCTGGGTGGCGAGCCGCTGCCGCTGGGTTTCCAGGCGCAGCTGATCGTCTGGCTGTGGCTGACCGTGCTGTTCGGCACCTTTGCCGAAGCGCTGGCCGAAGGACGCGGCCGCGCCCAGGCGGCGTCGCTGCGCGCGACCAAGAGCGAGCTTGCCGCCCGGCTGCCCAATGGCCAGGTCGTGCCCGCCTCGCAATTGCGGCGGGGGGATGAGGTGCTGGTCGAAACCGGCGACCTCATCCCCGCCGACGGGGAAGTGATCGCCGGCGTCGCCTCCGTCAACGAGGCGGCCATCACCGGCGAAAGCGCGCCCGTGATCCGCGAGGCCGGCGGCGACCGGTCCGCCGTCACCGCCGGGACGCGCGTCATCTCGGATTCGATCCGCGTGCGGGTGACGCAGGAGCCGGGGCAGGGCTTCCTCGACCGGATGATCGCGCTGGTCGAAGGGGCGGAGCGGCAGAAGACTCCCAACGAGATTGCGCTGACGATCCTGCTGGTGGGCCTGACCATCATCTTCCTGATCGCGGTGGCGACGGTGCCCGCCTTCGCCCGCTATGCCGGCGGGCACATTCCCGTCGCCGTGCTGGCCGCGCTGCTCATCACGCTGATCCCCACGACCATCGCCGCGCTGCTTTCGGCGATCGGCATTGCCGGGATGGACCGGCTGGTGCGCTTCAACGTGCTGGCCAAGTCGGGCCGGGCGGTGGAAGCGGCGGGCGACGTGGACGTGCTGCTGCTCGACAAGACCGGCACGATCACCATCGGCGACCGGCAGGCCTGCGCCTTCCGTCCGCTGGACGGCATCGCCGCCGCCACGCTGGCGCAGGCCGCCATGCTGGCGAGCCTGGCCGACGAGACGCCCGAAGGACGCTCCATCGTCGTTCTCGCGCGCGAAACGTTCGGTGTCGCCATCGATGCCCTGCCCGCAGGCGCGGAGATCATTCCCTTCACCGCGCAGACCCGGATTTCGGGCGTCAGGACCGACGCCGGGCTGGTGCAGAAGGGCGCGGTGGACGCGATCCTGCGCGCCAATCCCGAGGCGGCTTCGGGCAGTCATGCCCCCCAACTGCGGCGCATATCCGAAGAGATCGCGCGGTCGGGCCAGACGCCGCTCGCGGTCGCGCGGGATGGCCAGCTGCTCGGCGTGATCGCGCTGAAGGACGTGATCAAGGCGGGCGTGCGCGAACGGTTCGCGGAACTGCGCCGCATGGGCATCCGCACGGTGATGATCACCGGCGACAACCCGCTGACCGCGGCCGCCATCGCCGCCGAATCCGGCGTCGACGATTTCCTGGCCGAAGCGACGCCCGAGGACAAGCTGGCGCTGATCCGCAAGGAGCAGCAGGGCGGCAAGCTGGTGGCGATGTGCGGCGATGGCACCAACGATGCGCCCGCGCTGGCCCAGGCCGATGTCGGCGTTGCCATGAACACGGGCACGCAGGCGGCGCGCGAGGCGGGCAACATGGTCGATCTCGACAGCGATCCCACCAAGCTGATCGAGATCGTGGGCCTCGGCAAGCAGTTGCTGATGACGCGCGGGGCATTGACCACCTTCTCGGTGGCGAACGACGTCGCCAAGTATTTCGCGATCATCCCGGCGATGTTCGTGGTGCTCTATCCGGGGTTGGGCGTGCTCAACGTGATGAAGCTCGCTTCCCCGGAAAGCGCGATCCTTTCGGCGATCATCTTCAACGCGCTGATCATTCCGGCGCTGGTGCCGCTGGCGCTCAGGGGCGTGACCTATCGGCCGATGGGTGCCGGGCCGCTGCTGGCCCGCAATCTGGCGGTCTATGGTCTTGGTGGCCTGGTCGCGCCGTTCATCGGCATCAAGGCGATCGATCTCGCCGTCGCCGGGCTTCATCTCGTCTGAGGATTTTCGATATGACCAAGGATCTTCTGGCCGCGCTGCGCCCCGCGCTGGTGCTCACGGTATTGTTCTCCCTGTTGCTGGGGCTTGCCTATCCCTTGGTGCTGACGGGAGTGGCGCAAGTGCTGTTCCCCCGCCAGGCCAATGGCAGCCTGATCGATCGCGATGGCCGTCCGGTGGGCTCCAGCCTGATCGGGCAGGGCTTCGCCAGCGACGGCTATTTCCATCCGCGCCCGTCGGCCGCCGGCAGGGGCTATGACGCCACCGCCTCCGCCGGTTCCAACCTCGGCCCGACCAGCCAGGCGCTGGCCGACCGGGTGAAAGCCGATACCCGCGCTCTCGCGACCTCACCGGGCGTCATCGTTCCGCCTGACCTGGTGACAACTTCCGCCTCGGGGCTCGATCCCCATATCAGCCCCGAGGCGGCCTATTTCCAGGTGGGCCGCATCGCGCGGGCGCGGGGGATAAGCGAACCGGCCGTGCGCGCGCTGGTCGCCCGCCATGTGGAAGGGCGGACGCTGGGCTTTCTGGGCGAGCCGCGCGTCAACGCGCTGGAACTCAATCTGGCTCTCGACAGCGCGGCTCCTGCGGGCGCACACGGGAGGCCATGAACGACGCCAGGCCCGATCCCGATGCCTTGCTGCGCGCCGCCGCGCGCGAGGCCAAGGGCCGCCTCAAGGTATTCCTTGGGGCGGCGCCGGGCGTGGGCAAGACCTACGAGATGCTCAGCGATGGCGCGGCGCGGCGTGACGCGGGCGTCGATGTCGTGGTCGGCGTGGTCGAAACCCACGGCCGGCGCGAAACCGAGGCCAAGGTCGACGGCTTCGAGATCATGCCGCGCAAACCCATCGCCTATCAGGGACACACCCTGGCGGAGATGGACATCGACGCCATTCTCGCGCGCCGGCCGCAACTGGTGCTGGTCGACGAGCTGGCCCATACCAACGCGCCGGGCAGCCGCCACGACAAGCGCTACCAGGATGTAGAGGAACTGCTGGCGGCGGGGATCGACGTCTATTCGACGCTCAATATCCAGCATCTCGAAAGCCTGAACGATCTGGTCGCCTCGTTCACCAAGGTCCGCGTGCGCGAAACGCTGCCGGACCGGGTGATCGAGAACGCGGAAATCGAGATCGTCGATATTCCCCCCGACGAGCTGATCGAACGGCTGCGCGAAGGCAAGGTCTATGTGCCGGACGAAGCCGCGCGCGCGCTGGGGCACTTCTTTTCCAAGTCCAACCTTTCGGCATTGCGCGAACTGGCCTTGCGCCGCGCGGCGCAAGCCGTCGACGCGCAGATGCTGGACTATGTGCGCGCCAACGCGGTGGGCGGCACGTTCGCGGTCAACGACCGGCTGGTCGTGGCCATCAGCGAACAGGCGGGCGCGATCGAACTGGTGCGCGCGGCCAAGCGGCTGGCCGACGCGCTGCGCGCGCCGTGGACGGCGGTCCATGTCGAAACCCCGCGCGATGCCGGATTCACCTCGGCCGAAAGTGCGCGGCTGGCCGAAGCCATGCGCCTTGCCTCGCAACTCGGCGCGCAGATCGAGACCATCCCCGCCGAAAGCGCGCTGGCCGGCTTGCGGCAGTTCGCGGCGGAAGCGCGCGCGACCCAGCTGATCGTCGGAAAATCGCGGCGGTCGCGCTGGTTCGAACTGCGCCACGGATCGATCGTGGACCGGCTGGTGCGCGATGCCCCCGGACTTGCCGTGCATGTCCTGCCGCTGTCCGAAGCGGGAGCGGCCCGCAAAATGCGTCTTCCCGATCTGGGCGAGGGCTGGGGTTCGTGGCAGGGCTATGCCGTGTCGCTGGGCCTTGGTGCGGCGATCACCGTGCTGGGGCGGATGATCTTCGCGCAGGGCAGCATTACCAATATCGGCCTGCTGTTCCTGCTGCCCGTGATGCTGGCGGCGACACGCTATGGCCTGCGCACCGGCATCGTCACCAGCCTCGCGTGCTCGCTGGCGTACAACTTCTTCTTCATCCCGCCGCTCAACACTTTCACCATTCAGGACCCGCAGAACATCATCACCGTGCTGGTGCTGCTGGGCGTGGCCATCGTCGGCAGCCAGCTCGCTTCGCGCGTGCGGGCGCAGGCATTGCTGGCGCAGGCGAGCGCGGCGCAGAACCGGTCGCTCGCGGGCTTTGCCCGGCGGCTGACCGGCATCGCTTCCACCGATGAACTGGCGCAGGTGCTGTGCGACGAGATCGGGCAGCGCCTGGCCGGTAACACGGTGCTGCTGATGCCCGATGCGGCGGGCCTTGCGGTGCGGGCTGCCGCGCCGCCGGGGGGCAGGCTGGCGATGCTCGACGATGCCGCCGCCCGCTGGGCCTTCGACAACAACAAGCCCGCGGGGCAGGGATCGGATACGCTCACCGCGTCGGAATGGCTGTTCTATCCGATCGGCACCACCAGCCGGGTGCTGGCGGTGTTCGGCCTGTCGCGCCCCGATGCGGGCGCGCCGGTGCGGGCGGATCAGCTGCCGTTCCTGCTGAGCCTGCTGGACCAGGCCGGGCTGGCGCTGGAGCGGATCGCACTGGCCGAGGAAATGGCGGACCTCGCCCACGTCCGCGAACGCGACCGGCTGCGCCATGCCTTGCTGTCGTCCGTCAGCCACGATCTGCGCACCCCGCTGACCACGATCCTCGGCTCGCTGGCGCAGATCCGCGCGATGTCGCCTGAGCAGGAGGACCAGCTCGCCGAGACGCGCGCCGAGGCGGAACGGCTCCACCGCTTCGTCGCCAACCTGCTGGACATGGTGCGGATCGAGGCAGGGGCGCTGCACCGCAAGATCGAGCCCGTCGATCTGGCCGAGGCGGTCGCCAGCGCGTTGCACGATCTGGGCACGGCGCTGCACGGGCGTCTGGTGAACGTAGAGATCGCCGCCGATCTTCCGTTCGTGCTGGTCGATCCGCAACTGTTCCACCATTGCCTGATCAACCTGATCGAGAACGCGGCCAAATATGGCGATCCCGGAACGGGCATAACCGTGCGCGCCCACCGCGACCCGCAAGGGCTGACGCTGTTCGTCGAGGATGAAGGGCCGGGCATTCCCGCAGGCCAGGCGCAGCGGATTTTCGAGACGTTTGCGCGGATCGAGGGATCGGACCGCAAGGGCGGCACCGGGCTGGGGCTTGCGATCGTCAAGGGTTTTGCCGAAGCGATGGGGCTGGGCGTTTCCGCGTCCGATCGCGCGGACGGGCGCGGCGCGTCGTTCGCGATCCGCTTCCCGCCCGGCCAGTTGAAGGAATTGCCCCCAGAATGAGCAGTGCGGAATGAACAGTGCGGTGACGATACTCGTGGTCGATGACGAGCCGGCCATCCGGCGGCTGCTCCATGCCAGCCTGGCCCGCGCCGCCTATCGCGTGGTGGAGGCCGGGTCCGCGCGCGAGACGCTGGCGGCGCTGCAGATCGATAAGCCCGAAGTGGTTCTGCTCGACCTTGGCCTGCGCGATCGGGATGGACTGGAGCTCATCCCGCTCATCAAGGTCGCCGGAGCGGCGGTGATCGTCGTTTCCGCGCGCGATGCGACGGACGAGAAAGTGGCGGCGCTGGACCTTGGCGCGGACGATTTCGTGGCAAAGCCGTTCGACAGCGAGGAAGTGCTCGCCCGCATCCGGGCGGCGCTGCGGCACCGGCTGGCGAGTGCCACCGGCGCGCCAGTGCTGCGCCACGGCGACGTGGAGATCGATCTGGCGGCGCGCCGGGTGAGCCGGGGCGGTGAGGATGTGCGCCTGACGCCCAAGGAATACGGCTTCGTGGCGGAGCTGGCGAAATCGCCTGGGCGCGTGGTGACGCACACCCAGCTGTTGCGCACGGTGTGGGGCGCTGGCCACGAAAACGATGTGGAATACTTGCGCGTGGCGGCGCGCGCGATCCGCCGCAAGCTGGAGCAAGACCCGTCGCGGCCGACCTTGCTGCGCAACGAACCCGGCGTTGGCTATCGGCTGCAGGTGGAGGCGTAACCCGCCTGCCACCTTGCCCTTGCCGTCGGTTGAAGCGCGATGGAGCCTGCATTGCGTCGCTTTAACTGATCGGTTAAGCCGGTCCGGCGGAACGCATGAACGATCATGCGGCTGGTTCTGATCGAGGATGTCTCACAGTGTTCGACACGCTGACGCTGGCCGCGCTGCCGCCCGAGGATGAGGCTTTGCGCCCGCAAATCCGGGCCTTCATCGCCAGTCACGTCGCGGGACTGCCGGCGGATCGGCGGGCGCGATCGTGGCAGGGCTTCGATGCCGCGTTCAGCCGTGCGCTGGGGCAGGCGGGGTTCCTGGGGCTGACGCTGCCCAGGGCTTATGGCGGGCAGGAGCGCGGGCCATTTGCCCGGTTCGTGGTGGTGGAGGAATTGCTGAGCGCCGGCGCGCCGGTGGCCGCGCACTGGATCGCCGACCGGCAAAGCGCGCCGCTGATCCTGGGCTATGGTACCGAAGAGCAGCGCCAGTCCTATATCCCGCGCATCTGCCGGGGGGAGGCGCTGTTCTGCATCGGCATGAGCGAGCCGGGCTCCGGCTCGGACCTTGCCAGCGTGCGAACCCGCGCCGAGCGCACGGACGCGGGCTGGCGCGTCAACGGCCAGAAGATCTGGACCACGAATGCGATGCATTCGGATTACATGATCGCGCTGCTGCGCACGTCGGGCACGTCGGAAGACCGGCACGCAGGGCTTTCGCAGCTGATCATCGACCTCAAGGCGCCGGGCGTTGCGGTGCGGCCGATCGTCGATCTCACGGGCGATGCGCATTTCGCCGAAGTGTTCTTCGACAATGTTGAGCTTCCCGCCGATGCGCTGATTGGCCGCGAAGGCGAAGGCTGGAAGCAGGTCACGGCCGAACTCGCGTTCGAGCGTTCCGGGCCGGAACGCATCTATTCCTCGGTGGTGCTGCTCGATGCCTGGATACGGCACCTGCAGGCGGTTGGCCGCCGTGACGCGGATGCGCTGACCGGCCGTTTCATGGCGGAAATCGCCACGCTGCGCGCCATGTCGATCGCCTGCACCGCGCGCCTTGCGCTGGGGGAGAGCCCGGTGGTTGAGGCGAGCATCGTCAAGGATCGGGGTACGACGTTCGAACAGGACCTCCCCGTGGCGATCGGTGACGACCTGGCCGCGCATCCCGACGAGCCGGTGAGCGACGAGCTCTACCGCACGCTGCTCTATGTCACGCACATCGCGCCCAGCTTTTCGCTGCGCGGCGGCACGCGCGAGATCCTGCGCGGGATCATCGCGCGCGGCATGGGTCTGCGGTAGGGGACGGGAGAGAGCCGATGGATGCAAGCGAACTGCTCGAACCCTTCGACCGGATGCTGGTGGCGATTGCCATGCCGGCCGCGGTGCGCGCCGTGGAAAGCGGCGGCGATGCCTCGGCGATGTGGAGCGAACTGGCGCAATCGGGCTTTCTCGATGCGCTGGTGCCCGAGGATGCGGGGGGAGCCGGCCTGTCGCTGGCAACTATCGCGCCGCTGATCGAGGCCGTGGGCGCTCATGCCGTGCCGTTGCCGGTGGCCGAAACCATGGTGGCGCGCGCCTTGATGGCCGGGGCTGGCGTCGCCTCGCCCGATGGCCCGATCGCGCTCGCCACGGCGGGCGTGCCGGAGCAGATCGTGTCGTGCGGTCTCGTGGCCAAGCATGTCCTGGTCGATACGGGTGACCGCCTCGTGCTTGCCCCGGTCGATGCGCTGGCGGTGACGCCGACGGGCGTGCATCACGCGCTGTGCGCGCGGATCGGTTGGCGTGACACACCAGCGGGGCAGGAGATCGCCCGCCCTGAGGCGGGGCTGCGGGCACTGGCGGCGGTCGTTCGGGCCACCCTGATCGCCGGCGTGGCGCACCGCCTGCTGGATATGACGACGCGCCATGCCAATGAACGGGTGCAGTTCGGCAAGCCCATCGGCCGCCAGCAGGCCCTGCAACAGAATCTCGCGGTCATGGCGGAAGATGCCGTCGCTGCCCGCATCGCCGCGCAACTGGGCTGCGCGCGGGGGCTCGATGTTTCGCTCGCGGCCGCTGCGGTGGCCAAATCGACCGCCTCGTCGGTGGCAGCGCGGTTGGCCGGCACTGCCCATGCCGTCCACGGCGCGATCGGCATCAGCGAGGAATTCGACCTTCCGTTGCTGACCCGGCGGCTCCACGAATGGCGCCTGGCGGACGGCTCAGAAGGATACTGGAACGGCGTGCTGGGCCATGCCCGGCTCGCCGATCCGGCGGGTTCGGTGGACTGGGTACGCGCGGAAGTCTTCGCCGGATAGCGGCGGCGAGTGAACCTTCTTATCCGGGGATGTCCTCCGCCAGCGCGGCCGCTTCCGCCGCGCAATCGCGATCCGGTGCCTTGTGCGGCTGGCTGGCCAGTTCGGCGCGGGCGGCCGCCAGGTCGGCCTGGAAACCCGGCTCGGCCTGCAACCGGGCGAAGACGGCGGATGCGACCACGCGTCCTTCCTCGATATCGCTTTCCCAATGGACGTTGCAAATCCGGCGGCTCTCGCCGAACGTACGGCCGCGCGCGACCAGTTGCGTCGCGCGGTCGGGGATCAGCTCCGCCAGCAGCAGCCCCCAGCCATAGCCGATGGCGCTGTGGCCGGAGGGATAGGAACCGTTGGTGCGCAGGCCGGCTTCCTGCGAAGGGGTGCAGGTTGGCTTGCCGTTCTCCATGAAGGGGCGGGGGCGCTTGTACTTGTCCTTGGCGCCGCTCGTCGCCATGCCGAAATCGATCATGGCGCGGCGCATCAGCCGGTTGAGCGCGGGCGTGTCCGTCGGTGTGATGGCAAGGCCGGCGGTGCAGGAAAAGGTGCCGGTGGCCTTGGGCGACCAGAGATCGGCATCGCTCGCCGCGAGCGCGAAGCGCGCCTTGCCCTGCAAGGCCATCGCGCGGTCGGCGGCGGCATGGTCCCGCGCTTCCGTGGCGGAACCGGCCGCGGGTGCGGGGGGCACCAGCGCCACACTGTCAATACCCGTGCCGGGAGCCAGATAGGCGCCCGCCGCCGTTGCGGTCATCGGCAAGGCAGACGGCGATGCGCTGGACGATCCGGGCGAGGTCTGCCCGGCCAGTGCGGCGCCCGCGCCGGCGCCGGTCAACAGCAGGGCGACAAGTGTGATCGTACCGCGATTGGTCATTGCTTCTGCCTCGTTCGTTCAAGCGTCCGGCTGGCTGCCTGGGGTGGGTGATGCCAGTCCTTTTTCGCTTCGCCAACCCTGCGGTTCACGCGCGGGGCGAGAATGCGAAACACCCGCGCAAATGGCGTATTGCCCGCCACCGCCCGCCGCCCTAGCCACCGCATCGTTGCGGTTCTTGCGAGGGCCGACAGCTTGTGTGGCGCGTTCGGTCCGGAAGGGTAACAGGATGATGTGGAAGGCCGGTGCAGGTCTGGCGTTGACGATGCTTGCCATGCCGGCGGCTGCCGCATGGGCTGAAGGGACGGCGCCGTCATCCGCGACCGTTGCCGCGCCGGCACCGCCCTTTGTATCGGCCGGCTTCAACGTTCCGACTCACGTGGAAGGACCGGGTTTCAAGGTCGTGCCGCTCGCCCCCTCCTTGGCGAAGATCGACTACGACGCCTACATGGCCTCCATCGAGCACTTGCAGAAGACGTTTTCGCGCAGCACCAGCTGGCCCCGCGAGGGGATCTCCGCCGCCGACGCCGTGCAGGACATGGAAACCGAGCAGGCCCGGTTTCAGGGCCGCAAGTCCTTCGCCTATTCCGTGCTGACGCCCGATGGCACGCGCGAACGCGGCTGTGTCTATGTCTATCCCAGCACCGTTCCCGGCTACGACGCCGTGGTCAGGCTGTGGGTGACCAAGGCCGAATACGACGCGGGCTTCGACGCCGAGCTTTACCAGTGGGTGACCGCCTGGGTGAAGGCCGACTGGCCGTTCGCGAACGTCGCATATCCCGGCCGTGCGATCGAATGGAGCGCGTGGGATGCCATGGTGGCGGCGAGCAAGGCCGGGAAAGCCGGATCAGCGGCGCAAGCGCAGTAAGCCGAGCAGTGGCTGGGTCCTGACCCTAAACGCGTGGAGCATGGTGTCCCCGTCCAGATTGGCGCTAGCGGCATCAGGGTGACGGACGCCAAATGCTGCGCGGCATCGCCATCGCTATTGTATTGACGAATCAACTATTGTGCGTCTAGCTCGAGCGATGTCGAACCCGCATCCGTTCCTGCCGCGTCTTGAGCACGCCTTCACGATCTCGATCACCCTTTCGCGGCCAAGCTGGGTCGCTCCCGCCGCAAGAGGGGATTCGCGCGGGGCGATTTATGCCAAGGAGGGTGTGGTCGAAGGGCCTCGCCTCAATGGCCGCGTGGTGCCGATGTCGGGCGGGGACTTCCCGCTGACGCGCCCGAATGGGGTGATTGACTTCGACGCGCGTTACCTGCTGGAAGCGGATGACGGCGCGATCATCTACCTGGAAAACCGCGGCTTCCGCTGGGCGCGCAGTGACGAGATCGCCGACCGGATGCGCCGCAACGAGCCGGTGGGCTTCGACGATTACTACATGCGGGTGACGCCCCGGTTCGATGCGCCGGAAGGGCCGCACGCCTGGCTGTCGCAGCATGTCTTCGTGGGCGTGGCGGAAAAGATCCCCGGCGCCAACCGCATCCACTACTTCGTCGTGCTGTGACCTGCCGCGATCGCCTCCCGGGTGGTGGCGCCTTTGATTGCAACCCGTTGTTGCCTTTCAGTTCCGAGGAAAACCGATGACCCCGTCCCCCGCCGACTGCCGCCTTGAGCACGTGTTCGACATCGAAGTCCTGTTCGGTGCCGACCGGGTGATTTTCGGTCCGCTTCCGGGCGGGGGCAACCAAGGCTATACCCCGGCGATCGGCGGCACCATTTTCGGCCCGCGCCTGTCCGGTACGGTGGTGCCGCACAGCGGTGCGGACTACGCGACCGTGCGCGCCGACGGCACCATTGAGCTGAACGCGCACTATCTGCTTCAGGCCGATGACGGGACGACGATCTACATCCAGAACAAGGGCTATCTCGTCCGTCCGCTACCGGGTGAGCCGCAGCCGTCATACTTCCGGCTGACGCCCTATTTCCGCGTGCCCGAGGGGCCGCACGACTGGCTCTCGCGCACGGTCATCGTCGGCGGCGGGGAACGGCGAACCGATCCCGACCGCTCGCTGTTCCGCTACTACGCGCTGGTCTGAGCGCGCGCCGTGCCACTGTTTGCGTCCCCTCTTGCTTGACCACCGTCCGTAGCGCTCTTGCCTTGCCGGGTGACCGGCGTGCAGCATAAGCGGGAGATACAGGCGATGGATCAACAACAAGAGGTGCCATGACTGAACCGCCGCGTGGTGCCGCCGAGCGCGTCGCCTACCTGATCCGTTTGGTCGCCGCCGGCCCGCACCGGTTTAGTCTGGGCGAACTCGCCGCGCGCGCGGAACTGCCGCCAAGCACGGTCCATCGCCTGCTCAAGGTGCTGCTCGATTGCGGTTTCGTGGAGCGGGGAAGCGGGCAGAGCTATCGCCCCGGGCGCGAGCTTTACCGCACGGCTTCCCAACTCATTGCCCGCTTCGATCTGACGCGCAGCGCGCGGCCGTTCCTGGACATGCTGGTCGCCGAATGGCAGGAGACGGCGGTGCTGTGCGCCTATAGTCCGCCGGGGCGCTGCGGGATCATCGCGGATGTGGTCTCCACGCCGCACCTGCTGCGGTTCGCGGTGGAGAAGGGGGGCGAAGTTGCCCTGCCCTGGGGTTCGCTCGGACGGGCCATTCTGGCGTTCCTGCCGACGGGGGAAGGGGAAATCCTGCTGCGCAAGGCCGGCGATGGCCCACTGACAGGGCGCCCCCGGCCAACGCGGGCGGAACTGGAAGCGGACCTCGCGCGAATCCGGAAGGAAGGAACGGCGCGCTATTTCGATCCGCGTCACGACATCGCCGGCATCGCTGCGCCGATCTTCGGGGCGGAGAAGGAAATGCTGGGCTGCATCGGCGTGACCATGCCTTCGGCACGCTACCGGCTGCATGAAGAGGATGACCTTGCCGCCGCCGTCCGCGGGGCGGCCATGCGGATCAGCGAACTGGCGGCCATCTCTTACAGCTAGTTTTCCGTATAATGGAATTGTGATTCCGAAATTCGGAACGCCCTTGACCGTTGATTTATCAACATGCTCTATACCTCCCGTAGGCCGGGACAAAGATGGCCGCAACAAGGGGAGATGGACGAATGGCGCGTGGTGCTATGTTACGGGCGGCCGGCGGTTCGGTGATGGCGCTGGCCGGCGCGATGCTCTGGGCAGGGCCGGGATTCGCACAGGAAGCTCCGGACAACACGGCCAAGGGCAAGGACCCGGCGGCCGAGGAGATCATCGTCACCGCGCAGTTCCGCGACCAGAAACTGCAGGACGTGCCCATCGCGATCACGGCGATGAGCGGTGCCATGCTGGAACAGCGCGGCCAGACCAACCTCGTCGATCTGGGCGGCAAGGCCCCGAACGTGACGCTCCGGACGGCTTCGGCGAACTTCGGTCCCGCCGTCGTCGCTTACATTCGCGGCGTTGGCCAGCGCGATACCTCGTTCGCGCTCGAACCGGGCGTGGGCATCTATGTCGACGATGTCTATCTGCCGACGATGCAGGGATCGATGCTGAGCCTCATCGATCTTGACCGCATCGAAATCCTGCGTGGTCCGCAGGGAACGCTCGCCGGCCAGAATTCGATCGGCGGCGCGATCAAGCTCTATTCCAAGAAGCCCGACGGTTCGAACGACGGCTACCTGTCGGCGACCTATGGCAGCTACAACCGCATGGAGTTGCGCGGCGCGGCGAATTTCACGGTGGTGCCGGACAAGCTCTTCGCCCGCCTTTCGGGCGTTGCCGTCAAGAAGGACGGTTACGTCACCCGCTATGACTATGCCTGCACCCATCCCGGCAGCACGCTGCCGAGCATGGTGGCCGCCGACAAGTGCAAGCTGGGCACCGAGGGCGGCAAGGAATACGTCGCCGGCCGGCTCGCGCTGCGCTGGCAGGCTTCCAGCCGGGTGACGGTGGACCTTGCGGCGGACATGACGCGCGACAACAGCGAGGTCGGCCCCGCAACGCTGCTCTACGTCGGTCGCCAGGCGGTCCCCGGCGCAACGCTGACCGGCGTGGCGACGCCGCCATCCTCGGCCTATGTGCTCAATGGCAACGTCTTCGGCACGGCATCGGGTTCGCCCTACATCTCGTATTCGCCCTACGGGAACTACGCGCAGGATACGTTCACCAAGAGCCCCTTTGTCAGCTACGAAAACTATACCGAGGTCACCCCGCGCGATGGTTCGGGCACGTGGTCCGCGCCGCTCAAGGGCTTGATCAACAGCTGGGGCGTTTCGGGCACGATCACGGCGGAACTGACCGACAACCTCAACCTCACCTCGATCACCGCCTATCGCAAGTTCGACGGCAACTATTCGTCCGGCGACAGTTCGCCATTCAACACCGGGCTGCAAGCAAACCGCGTCTATAACCACCAGTTCAGCCAGGAACTGCGCCTGTCCGCCAAGATTGGCGACATGGTCAACCTCACCGTCGGCGGGTTCTATCTGGACAGAACCAGCCGCAACCGGTCGCGCGTCACACTGCCGACGCTGAACTTCATCGAGGACAACACGATTCCGGCCAAGACCAAGGCCGTGTTCGCCAACGCCGAAGTTTCGCCGCTGGCGCGGCTGACCATCCTGGGCGGCATCCGCTACACCGACCAGAGCAAAACCTTCATCTATGGGCGTGAGGGCATTCCCGGCTCGTCCACCGGTGGCGCCGTTCCGGCTTCGCTGGCGCCGCTCAACGGGCTGTCGCGCGAGTTCTCGGGGAGCCGGGTCGATTACCGGCTTGGCGCGCAGTACCACCTGACCGACGCGATCATGGGCTATGCCCAGTTCTCGACCGGCTTCAAGGGTGGCGGTATCAATCCCCGGCCTTTCTTCCCGGCCCAGGCCCTGCCGCACAATCCGGAAACGCTCAAGGCCTATGAAATCGGCCTCAAGAGCGAATTCCTCGACCATCGCGTGCGCCTCAACGCATCGGCGTTCATCAACAAGTACAACGACATCCTGGTGACGGTCTCGAACTGCCCGGTGGCGGTGGGCGTGCCAGCCGCGCCGTGCGCGCTGCCGCTCAACGCCGGCAAGGCGACGATCAAGGGCTTCGAGGCCGAGCTGGCGCTGCGTCCGGTGCAGGGCCTCTCGATCGACGCGTCGCTCGCCTACCTCCACTTCAAGTACGATTCGATCAGCGCGATCGCGGCGAGCGCCGGCATCGGTCTGGAGGACAAGGGCGTCTACATCTCGCCCTGGCAGTGGAGCCTTGGCGCGCAATACGAGTTCGATCTGGGCAAGGCCGGCACGATCATTCCCCGCATCGACGTCAACCATGAGGACGCGTTCGAACGCAATGCCAACAACGTCGATGCGGCGACCGGCGGCAAGGACATTTTCGGCGTGATCCCCAGCCGCACGCTGGTCAACGCCCGCGTGGCCTACGCGACGGCGGAGAAGGATTGGGAACTGGCGGTGGAAGTCCGCAATCTTACCAACAAGCTCTATTATTCCGACATTTTCGACAATCGCGGATCGACCAACTCGATCCAGGGCGTTCCCGGTGAACCGCGCACCTGGGCCGTCACGCTCAAGCGCCGTTTCTAGGAACGGCTGATGCGGCGAAGGACGGCCTGTGGGTCGTCCTTCGCCGGACATCCGGCCCGGTCGGAGACCGGCGACCCGCACTATCGCAGGAAAGGAATGACCGTGTCGTCTCGACCCGTTGCCAACCCCGCCGTTCCGGCCACCGAAACTCCCGCCGGAACCCCCATCGTCGCCGGCCTGCCGATGCCCGAATTTCGCAGGATCGGCGTCGAACCGATCTCGGGCGCCTGCGGCTGCGAGATCACCGGGGTGGACCTGCGCCAGCCGCTTGACGCGGAAACGCTGGCCGAGGTGATGAAGGCGTTCGAGCAGTTCCTGGTGATCGTCTTCCGCGATCAGGATCTGACGCCGGAACAGCACAAGGCCTTCTCGCGCTATTTCGGCGAATTGACCGAACTGCCGCAGGCGCCGACCTATGCCGGCCATCGCGACATGCAGGAAGTGCGCCGCGAAGCGCACGAGCCCGAAAACGTGGTGCCCTCGTTCGAGCATTTCCACACCGACAGCCCGTTTCTGCCCACGCCACCCAAATGCATCGTCATGCGCGCGCTGGAAGTGCCGCAGTGGGGCGGGGATACGGCCTTTTCCAACGCCTACCTCGTCTATGAGCACTTGTCCGACGGGATGAAGACGCTGCTCGATAGCCTGCAGGTCGTCTATTCGGGCAAGGACATCTGGGCTAAGAACGAGAAGCTCGCGCCCGACAAGCGGCTGCGCCTGCGCGAAAGCCACGATTTCACCGAGGACCAGCTCGAAAGCATCCACCCGGCGGTGCGCGTCCATCCCGAAACCGGGCGCAAGGCGCTGTTTGCCACGAGTGCCTATTTCAAGCGCTTCGTCGGCTGGAGCGAGGACGAAAGCCGGGCCTTGCTGGCCTATCTCCAGAGCCTGGCGCAGCATCTGCACTACCATTGCCGCATCAAGTGGCAGAAGGACACGCTGATCGTGTGGGACAACCGCTTCACGCTCCATCGCGGGGTCCACGATTTCAAGTACGAGCGGCGTCATCTGATCCGTACCACCGTGGTGGGCGAACGCCCGCTCGGTCCGGCCGCGCGCCAGACCGGCAACTGAACCGCGGCGGACACGGAGAAACGGCATGAAGGTGAGCGCCGCGATCGCGGAAATCCTCAGGCGCGAGGGCGTTGACGTCATTTTCGGCTATCCGCGCAACGCGGTGCTGGAAACGGCGGCGGCGATCGGCATCCGCCCGGTCATCGTCCGGCAGGAGCGGACCGGCGTACACATGGCCGATGCGCTGTCACGGCTGACGCGCGGCCGCCGCATGGGCGTGTTCGCGATGCAGCACGGGCCGGGCACCGAGAACGCCTATGGCGGCGTGGCGCAGGCCTATTCGGAAAGCGTGCCGGTGCTGGTGCTGCCGCAGGGCTATGCCCGGCGCATCGCCCACGTGCCGGACAACTTCAACGCCTCGATCTCGATGCGCGACGTGACCAAGACGGCGGAGCCGATCCTGCGTGCAGAGGACACGCCGGCGGTGCTGCGCCGCGCCTTCTCGGCCTTGCGCAACGGCCGGTTGCGCCCTGCGCTCGTCGAAATGCCATGGGACGTCCTGGCCGAGGAGATTCCGGGGGAACTGGACTACCGCCCGGTGATCAGCACCCGTTTCGGCCCCGATCCCGCAGCGGTCGAGGCGGTGGCGGACCGGCTCGTCGCCGCGCGGCGGCTGGTGATCCACGCGGGGCAGGGTGTCCATTGGGCCGAGGCCTATGCCGAACTGCGCGAACTGGCGGAGCTGCTCGGCGCGCCCGTGTCCACCAGTCTGGAAGGCAAGAGCGCGTTCGACGAAACGCATCCGCTGGCGCTGGGATCGGGCGGCGCGGCCATCCCCGGCCAGCTTCGCCATTTCCTCGACCGGGCCGACCTGATCCTCGGCATCGGGTGCAGCCTGTCGGAGACCGCGTTCGGCGTGGCCATGCCCGATCATGTGCCGATCATCCATGCCACGCTCGATCCTGCCGACATCAACAAGAGTGTGCGCTGCGAAGCGGCGCTGGTGGGCGACGCGCAGCTGACGCTGGCCATGCTGATAGCCGCCTGCCGCGCCCGGCTGGACGCCCCGCGCAATCCCTCGGCCACCATTGCCGAAATCCGCGAGGTGGAAACCCGCTGGCTGGCGGAATGGCTGCCCCTGCTCGAAAGCGACGACACGCCGCTCAGCCCCTATCGCGTGCTGTGGGAACTGCAGCGCACGGTGGACGTGGCCAATACGATCATCACCCACGATGCCGGCTCGCCGCGCGACCAACTGACGCCGTTCTGGAAGTCTGTGACGCCGCTGTCCTACCTCGGCTGGGGCAAGTCGACGCAGCTCGGTTATGGCCTTGGCCTGGCGATGGGCGCCAAGCTTGCCTGTCCCGACAAGCTGTGCATCAACGTCTGGGGCGATGCCGCCATCGGCTTTACCGGCATGGATTTCGAAACGGCGGCGCGCGAACGGCTGCCGATCCTTTCGATCCTGCTCAACAACAGCGCCATGGCGATCGAACTGCCGGTCATGCCGATCGCCACCGAGCGCTATCGCAGCACCGACATCTCGGGCGATTATGCCGCCTTCGCCCGCGCGCTGGGCGGCTATGGCGAGCGGGTGACCACGCCTGACCAGATCGCCCCGGCGATCCGGCGCGGTATTGCCGCGATCGAGGCCGGTCAGCCCGCGCTGATCGAGTTCATCACGCATACCGAAACGAGAGCTTCGCGCCTGTGACCGCAGTGGTGCCGCGTCGCGGCCTGTCGGCCGCGGAACGCCATGCGTTTGCCGCCGGTGAGGAAGCGGCGCTGGCGGCTCTGCGGGGCGATCTGCGCGCGGCGTTTACGCAGGGCGCGCGGGCGATTGTGGTCGAAACCGGCGATCCCTCGGTTGTGGGGGAAGATGGCTTCGCCGAGCGCCTGCTGATGATGGGCCGCTGGCTGGGCACGCCATCGATCCAGTCGCCGCAAGGAGAACGCGTTGCGCGGGTGGAGCGGCGGCCGGGCGATGCGCAGGCGCGCGGCACGCATTCCGATCTCGAACTGGCGCCGCATACCGATCTGCACGATATTCTGGCGCTGGGCACGGTGCGCGAGGCGGCGCGGGGCGGAGATTCGTTTCTGGTACGCGCGGCGGACCTGCACGACGCGGTTCGGCAGCGAATGCCGCATCATCTGCCGGCGCTGCGCAAGGGGTATTTTTTCGGCACCAATCCGGTGCTCCGCTCACGCGCGCCGGTCAGCGCCAGCGAGGTTCCGGTTTTCGCGGGCGATGGCGACGGGGTGCAGTGCTGCTTCAACCCCTATTTCCTGCAGGCCGCCGCGCAGGCGCGCGGGGAAGCGCTTCCGCCTGCGTTTGCCGATGCCGTCACCGATCTGCGCGCGCTGGCACTGGAACTTGCCGCCACCGCGCAATTCCGGCTCTCGCCCGGCGACGTGGTGCTGTGGCACAACTGGTCGTGGCTGCACGGACGCACCGCGTTCGAGGACGATCCGGAGCAGCGCAGGCTGTTGCTGCGCCTGTGGCTGCGGTCGGACCTGTGCCCCCCGGCCGACATCCGCTTTGCCGAGCGGTCGGTGGCTATCGACGACGATCACGAACGCACCCGGCGCGAAGGGATAAGGGTAGAATGAGCGCGATCGAGGAACCCGGCAAGGAACCCGGCCAGGAAACCGGCGAAGAGAACGCGACGTGGCCGTGGTCGGCCACCTGGCCGCTGTTCATCCTGACGCTCATTTCCGTGTTCAACTACCTCGACCGGGCGTTGCTGGGGCTGGTGCTGCCGATGATCAAGCGCGAGTTCGGCGTGTCCGACACCGCGCTGGGCCTCGCCACCGGCCTCGCGTTCATTTTCCTCTATTCGCTGCTGGGCCTGCCGATCGCCTGGCTGGCGGACCGGTTCAACCGCCGCAATATCATCGCCATCGGGCTGGGCTTCTGGAGCCTGATGACGGTGCTGACCGGCTTCGTCACCAGCATCTGGCAACTGGCCATCGCGCGCTTCCTGATGGGCGCGGGCGAAGCCTGCGGGCTGCCGCCGTCGAATTCGATCATCGCCGACCTGTTCCACCCGCGCCGGCGGCCGCTGGCGCTGGCGATCTTCGGTACGGCCAACTCGATCGCCTTCATCGTGTTCTTTCCGATCGCCGGCTGGATCGCGCAGAACCACGGCTGGCGCGCGATGTTCGTGGCGATGGGCGTGCCCGGCATGATCGTGGCGCTACTGCTTCTGCTGACCGTGCGCGAGCCCGCGCGCAAGGCGCCGCCGCGCGAACGCGAGCGATTGTCCGCCACGAAGATATTCGCCGACATCCGGACGCTGTTTGCCGACAAGTGCTACACCTGGATTTTCGCGGGTGTTACCCTGATGGGAGCGAACGTGTGGGCGGCGGGGGCGTGGACGCCGACGTTCTTTTCGCGCGTGCATCACATGGGCCTGGCCGAGATTGCCGGCACGATCGGGCCGACGCGCGGCTTCATCGGCGCGGCGGGCGTGCTGTGCGGCGGGCTGCTGATCGACCGGCTGCCCGCCAGCCGCATCCGCTGGCGGCTGGCCGTGCCCGCGCTGGCCTGCCTGCTGGCGGGGCCTGCGGAAGCGGTGTTCCTGCTCGGTTCGGACCGCGCCGTCTGGTTCACCGCCTTCGCGCTGACCAGCTTCGTCACCCTGATCCACCAGGGGCCGGTCTATGCCGCCACCGTCAACATCGTGCCCGAGCGCCAGCGCGCGCTCGCCATCGCGCTGCTGCTGTTCGGCGCCAGCTTCATCGGCAACGTCGTGGGGCCAAGCGCTGTCGGCTTCGTCACCGATCTGCTGACGCCGCGCTATGGCGACATGGCGATCCGGCATTCGATGCTGATCATCGCGGTCACCCCCGTCCTCACGGCCGCCTGCCTGATGCGCGCGGCCCGGCTCTATGGCGAGCGGGCGCACGGATAGGTCGCAGCGGTTTTCTGCCCACCGACATTGCCGGATGGCTCGCGAGGCGACATGATCGCCCGGAAGGAGGCATCCGGCCATGTCCGCGTTCCCACCCGCGACCACGCCCGCCACGTTCTATTTCGATCTGGTGTCGCCGTTCGCGTACCTGATGTGGAAGCAGTTGCGGCGGAACGCCACCCTGGCGTTGCGGCCCGAACCCGTCCTGCTGGGCGGCCTGCTCCAGCACTGGGGGCAACTGGGACCAGCCGAAGTGCCGCCCAAGCGCATCCAGATCTACCGCATGTGCCAGTGGCTTGCCGATCGGCACGGCATTCCGTTCCGCTTCCCCGATGTTCACCCGTTCCGCTCGATCGAGGCGCTGCGCCTGCTGGTCGCGCTCGATGCGCGGGTGGATGCGGTGGACGCCCTGTTCGATGCGGTGTTCCGCGATGGCCTGGACCTTGGCGATCCGGCCAATCTGGAAGCGTTCGGCCGGGCGCTGGGGCTGGACCGCGTGGCGGCGGTACTCGCCGCGCCCACGGTAAAGGACCGTCTGCGCGCCAATACCGAGGCTGCCATCGCGCGGGGCGTTTTCGGCGTGCCGACGGTGGAAGTGGGCGCGGAACTTTTCTGGGGGTTCGACACGATCGGGATGATCGACGATTATCTGGCCAATCCCGCACTGTTTCGAGGCCCCGCGATGGCCCGGCTGGAAGGGCTGGGCTATGGCGTGCCGCGCCGGACGAACGGATAGGGCCTATCAGGCTGCGCGGTTGCGCTTTTCCGCGTCCTCGTCTTTCGCTTCGACGGGAAGACTGTCGATTTCTCCCTTTGGCGAAGCAGGGCGCGTTCCCTCCCCGATGCCGTCGGGATCGATCGCCTGGGAGATGAGGAAGCCCTGGATCTCGGTGCATCCCTTGTCGCGCAGCGCCTGTAGCTGCGCGTCGGTCTCGACGCCTTCCGCCGTGGTGTCCATGCCAAGGCTGCCCGCGAGCCCGGTGATGGCCTGGATAATGGCGCGCGATTCGGCGTTGTGATCGAGCGATTCCACGAAGCACCGGTCGATCTTGATCTTGTCGAAGGGAAAGCTGCGCAGATAGTTGAGCGAGGAATAGCCCGTTCCGAAATCGTCGAGCGCGATGCGCACGCCGATCTCGCGCAGCTTGTACAGGGTCGATACGTTGGCTTCGCTGTCCTGCATCAGCACGGTTTCGGTGATTTCAAGCTCCAGCCGGCCGGCGTCGATCCCCGCGCTGGCCAGCGCGTTGACCACGGTGGGGATCAGGTTCGCGCTGCGCATCTGCGCGGGCGAAAGATTGACCGAGATGCGCAGGTCGGCCGGCCATAGCGCGAGTTGCGCCGTCGCCTGGCGGATCACCCATTCGCCCACCTGCACGATCAGCCCGGTTTCCTCGGCCAGCGGGATGAAGGCGTTGGGCATGATCAGCCCGCGCGTGGGATGCTGCCAGCGGATCAGGGCCTCGTAACCCACCACGTCGCCCGACGAGATGTTGACGAGCGGCTGGTAGTGGAGCGTGAACTCGTTGCGCACCAGCGCCGCGCGCAGGTCCATTTCCAGATCGCGCCGTTCGCGCGCCGCTTCGTCCATGCCGACCTGGAAATGGGCGAAGCGGTTCCGCCCGTTGGTCTTCGCGCTGTACAGCGCCAGGTCGGCGCGCTTCATGACTTCGGTGGGATCGCTGTCCGCCACAGTGGCGAAGGCAATGCCGATGCTGGTCGACGTCATCACCTGCATCCCGTCGAGGATGAACGGCTGGTCGACCGCATCGATGATCCGGGCAGCGCAGGCTTCCACCTCGTCGGACGATTTCACCCGCTCGATCAGAACGGCGAATTCGTCGCCTCCAAGGCGGGCCACCATGGCCTTTTCCTGCACGCAGGCCTCGACGCGGCGCGCGACTTCGCAGAGCAGGCGATCGCCGATGGGATGCCCCAGCGTATCGTTCACCGATTTGAACTGGTCGAGATCGAGGCACAGGACGGCCGTCCGTTCCTCTTCGTGCAGCCGCTTGACCGCGCGGCTCAACGTCTCGTTGAAGAGGAAGCGGTTGGCGAGGTCGGTCAGGCCGCAATAGTGCGCCATGTAGCTGACCCGTGCTTCCGCGCGCATTTCCGCCGTCACGTCGGACGCGACGCCCTGCATGCGGCCGCCGGCGCGTGGCTGGGCGGAAAGCCGCCACCAGCACGTTTCGCCGCCCACGGCGATCTGCACGGTCAGGTCGCGGAACGCCTGCCGTTTCCGCAGCATTTCGGCGAGACGCTCGTACTCGTGGCCGGCTTCGAACAGCGAAAGCAGGGCATGCCCCTCAAGCGCTTCCCGGTCGCGTCCGCTTGCTTCGACGAAACGATCGGTGGGGGCCACGATCAGCCCCTCCCGGTCGATCGACCACAGCCAGTCCGCGCTTTGCGCCTCGTAATCCTTGAGCAGGAGTTGCACGGTCTCCGCGCTTTCCCGGAGCGCCTGCTCGCGCGCGACTTTTTCAGCGAAGACCTTTTCGTTGCCCTTGATCGAGCGGGAGAGGACGGCGGCGTAGCACAGGATCAGCAGCGTGCCCGTTGTCGCCAGGGGATTGCCGGACAGCAGCCATCCGGCGATCGAGCCGATCGTCAGCGGGATCATATAGGAAAAGGCGGCGCGCGGAAGCGGGCCATAGCTGATGACAGCGGCGCCCATCATGCCGCCGGTGAGCATGGCCAGCAGCGTGAACACGCCAGGCGTGGCGTCGAGGCCGCCGATCGCCATGGAAATGCCCCAGGCAATGCCGTTAAGAGTGGCAAGAAGCTCTATGAAGCGGCCGTCCCTTGACGGAGACAGGTCCTCGTAATCGTTCTTGGCCAGACGGCGCGCGTGCAGAATGCGGACGAGGCCTTGCCCAAGGACCAGCAAGGTCCAGAACGCGATGGCCGCGTGGGACACGGAAGACCACAGGACGGTCGCGACGATGATTGCGTTGATGATACCGCCGATGACCGCCGTCCGCGCCAGCTTCAGGCTGGCTTCGACCTGCGCCTTGCGTAGAGCCTGTCCGTCCGTCGTATCCACCAAGCTCATCTGCGGTCCATCACCTGCGGCAGGGCAGCGCTTCTCGCGGCGTGGCGAATCTTCACCGTGCCTGGCGCTGCTTCGGAGGCGACGGTTTATTGGTCACAATCGTTAAGTTCGGTTGAATGTGAACAGGCGGATTCCACCGATCCGGAGCATGTTCGGATGCCTGTCGCGGCTCCCGGAGTGCGGCATGGGCCAGCCGCATCGATACTTCGCCTTAACGCCCTTCCGTCTAGGAGGGTGTTCCTTTCGCGTGAAACAGGGAGCAACCGGTGCGCGTGCCTGCAAGGGTCAAACTGCTGACGATTCTGGCCCTGCCGGTGCTGGCGTTGCCCCTGCTGTCCGGTGCGGGGGCGGGAGCCGGGCAAAGCCTGCGCTATGCCGACGTTTCCATGCCGGAAACGCTCGCCGGCGCGCAGGATACACCTTCGCCGCCCTCGGCAGCCACGTTGCCACCCGACCAGGCTGACCGCGCCTATCCGTTCTATATGCCGATGGATGGCTTGCGCCGCCCCGCCGTCCGGCTGCTGGTGAAATGCGATGCCTCGCGCGCCGCCGGCCGCGAAGTCTATGCCGGACGGAGCGTCGATGATTTCGGCGGGCGCATCGAAGGGGGCTACGAACTCGTTTATGAAGCGCTAGATGGCACGGGGCAACCGTGCATCTACCCGTTCGCGCCCTTGATGCCGCAGGTTGCGGGTGATCTGCGCGGAACCCAATATATCCTGCGCTCGTCGATCCCCGGGCGCCGTGTTACGTTCCGGACGGGGAACGAGTGGGCGTCCGTCGGCCTTCACCTTTACGACATCGGCCAGCAGCGGCTGCATTTTGAAATGCGCGATGTCGAACTGGATTTCCCCGGCGCGATCCAGCCGATCGGCGCGGTCTATCTGGAAGCCTTCGACGGGCATCGGCCGGGCCTGTTCACGGCCGTTATCCGGCGCTCGAAGATCTATGGCGGCAAGAACGCGATCTTCGTCCCCAGCGGCCAGACCATGCTCTATGTCGAGGACAGCGAGATTGCCGGCAACGTCGGCACCAACAGCGATCAGGAACACGGCACCTATATCAACGGTACGCTGGTTTCGCATTTCGTCCGTTCGAGCTGGCAGGGCCAGCGCGCGTGGCAGAACCTCGCCAGCGGCCACCAGATCAAGGACAAGGCCTATCTGCGCATCTACGAGAACGTAACGGTATCGAACCGACCCGTCGGTTCCACGCCGTCGGCCATGCCGCTGGTGGATGTCAGCGCCTTTGGCTTCACGTGGTCGAACGGGCTGCGGCTGAACCGGATCGCGCCGGCGCAGACACCGCGTGAGGGCCTCGTCGATCTGCGTACCGAACTGCGATACGGCGCGCCGGAGAATTACCCCTGGAGCCTGCTGGTCGATCCCGCGTGGCGGATGCCGCCCACGAAAGCCGCTGTCGTCGGACAGGCGCTGGACAAGGTCTATCTGTCGATCTTCCTCAACACCACGGTCCAGAGCTTCCGGACGGAGCCTTATGCGATCGCGCTGCGCCCGCAAGGAACGCATCTCGCGCCCGATGGCGTGGCGATGGAAGGCAACAGCCAGACGACGCTGGCGCAGCAGCGCATGGTCTCCATGGCGTTCAACACCAGGGGAACGCTGGCGCAGGTCTATGCGCCGCAGGGCTGGACGCTGGTCGATCCGGCACTGCCGCCCCAAGCACGGTGGGTCACGGACCGCGACGCGTTCATCCGTCACGCACTGGGACTGATCGGGCGCTGACGGCGGGTATCCGGGCCGTCCCCCGGGGTCAGGCCGGTCCGCGATAGCCGGCGAGACGGAGCGCGCCATCGAGCGAATCGCCGAGCGGATCGCTCAGGCGTTCGACGGTGCGGGAACGCAGCCAGGGCTTCATGCGGGGGGCGAGCCCGCCCACCAGCGTGCAGCGCGTGGCGCCGCGCTCGAAGATCGTCTCGATGAAGCGCTCGATATGCGCGGCCGCGTCTTCCACGATCGAGCGGGCGATGGCGTCGTCCGCTTCGGCATAGTCCATCACCAGCGGGGCGAAGGCACCGTAATCGCGGGGCGTCGCCTGATCCATCCACGCGATCGCCTGCGCCGTATCGTGGTTGAAGCGCTCGGTCACGGCGGCGCTCAGCGGCGTGCGGCGGGTGCGCCCGTCGAGCGCGCGCAGAGCGTGGCGCATGGCCGAGAGGCCGAGCGCCGCGCCGCTGCCTTCGTCGGAAATGGGAAAGCCGTAGCCGCCGATGGTGAAATCCTCGCCATGCACGCGCAACTGGGCGGCGCTGCCGGTGCCGATGATCAGGATCGCGCCGTCTTCGCCGCCATGCGCGCCAAGGTTGGCGATCTGCGCGTCGGTGGCATAGGCGACCGAGGCGAAGCCGAAATCCAGTTCACCGAGCGCTTCGCGCACGCCGGGGCGCGTAATGCCGGCAATGCCCATGCCGGCGCGGATCTGCGCCCGCTGTGATGGGGTAAGGCCGGCCTGCGCCACCGCCTGGTCGGCGGTATCCTTCAAGGTGTCATAGAGCGCGTCGATGCCGATGCGTGCATTGGCGGTGCCCGAACGGCCTTCGCCGATGGTAGCGCCGGCCGCGTCGATCAGGCGCGCGCGGCAATTGCTGCCGCCGGCGTCGATGCCGAGGAAATAGGTCATGGCCGGTGTTCTCCAGGGGTTGCCGTTGCGGTCCAGTCGCGGCCGCGCGTGGTGTGGCCGATGCCGGGGTTCAACTGGTTGCGCGGATCGATGCTGCGGTAGAACCGCTCCAGTTCGGGCCGCGCGACGTAGAGATGGCCGACGTTGTGTTCGGCGGGGTACTGCGCCCCGCGCGCGTCGAGCAGTGCCCATAGCGCGTGTTCGAAGGCCAGCGGATCGGTGCCCTTGCGCACGATGTAGTCCTGATGGAACACCTGGCAGAAGAAGTGCCCGTAATAGAGCGCGTGAATGGTCTTTTCCGCGAGGTTCGGCGGCAGTTGTTCGCGCCATTCGCGGGTGTTGCGGGGCAGCGCGACATCGAGCGCGACGATATCCTCCACCTCCCGCCGATGCACCGCGCGATAGCGGACGGCCGCGCCGGCGGCGACGAAGCGGTGCAGGAAGGCTTTGGCGCTTTCCGCCGGCGTGCATTCGAAATGATCGCCGTTCTCATCACCGGGAAACAGGCGGGCAAGCAGCCCGCGCGTGGCCTCTACCTGATCGCGCGAGACCTTGAGGATCAGGTGGTGCGCGAAGCGATCGCGGAAGGCGCGCATCCGTGCGGGCAGGGGATCGGGCACGAACCGGCTGGCCCACTGCATCACCCGGTCGCTCAGGCCGTTGCCGAACAGCGCGTCGAACCGGCCCTTGGCGGCAAAGAGCGCGGGCAGCCGGTCCGTGCCGAGCCGCTCGATCGCGAAGAACATGTCGCGCCCATAGCGGTCGGCCACGTCGAACGCGGTCTGGTGCATGTATTCCCCGGCGATCGGCGGCTGCGCGAAATCGCGCAGCATCGCCCGGCGCAGTTCGGTGAGCGGTTCGGGCGAAGCCGCGCCGATGTAGAAGGTGGCGGTGTCTTCCTCGCGCGCGAACGTGTCGAGCCGGACGGCGAAGACGATCAGCTTGCCCGCGCTGCCGGCGCTTTCGTACAGGCAGCGCGGATCGGCATTGAAGCGCGCCGGGCTGGCGCTATCGACATCGCGCACATGCTCGGCATAGCGATGGTCGTGCGCCCGGCGGTCGAGGGCGGGATCGATGTCGGCTTCGGCGAAGGCCCCCGCGTCCAGCCGGGCGAGCATCGTTTCGGGATCGTCCCCCAGCGCGATGCCGAGGTGGTTGACCAGCGCCAGCGTGCCGTCGGGCCGGACCTGCGCGTACAGCGCCAGCTCGGTATAGGCCGGCCCGCGCCGCACGAGCGACCCGCCCGAGTTGTTGCAGACTCCGCCCACGACCGAGGCGCCGAGGCAGGAGGAGCCGATCACCGAATGCGGCTCGCGCCCGTGGGGGCGCAGGGCCTGCTCCAGGCGGTGCAGCGTGGTGCCGGGCAGACACAGCACTTGCGCGCCATTGCGGATGACATGCAGCGCGGAAAGGCGGGTGGTGCTGATGATGACGAGGCCGCCGGGATAATCCGCGCCATCGGGCGTGGAGCCGCCGGTCAGCCCGGTGTTCGAAGCCTGCATGATGATCGAGACGTCAGCCGCGACGCAGGCCTGCGCCACCTTCCACAGCTCGACCAGGCTGCCGGGCCGCACCACGGCAAGCGCCGGCCCACTGCCGGTGCGATAGCCCTGGCGGTAGCGCGCCGTTTCGCGCGCCGAGGTCAGCACGTGACGCCGCCCCACCGCATCGCGCAGCCGCTCCAGCAATTCCGTGTCGCGTTTTCCGGTCATGGCGCCGTTGTCTGGCCCTATTGCGTCTGGACTTCGTCGTCGGTCATCAGATCGTCGCCGTCCAGCCAGCGAACGATCTCGCGCGCGGCGGGGTGGTCGATCGGCGCATAGCGCGCCCGCAGGCGTTCGCCGCGCGATCCCAGCCGTTCATGGCCAACGTCCTGAAACGCCGGAAGATCCTGCTGCAGCATCTGCGCGAACTCTGCGCCCAGCACCTGCCGCGCGGCCTCGCCGAATGCCGCGCCATAGGCGTAGGCTTCACCCTGCCGGTAAACCGCAGCCAGCGTCAGGGCGGGAATGCAGCCGAGGTGCGCCTGGATCGCGGGGTTGATCGCGTGGCCGGAAACGTGCGGAGCGATAGCGGCGGAGCGGCCGGTGAACGCGCGCAAGTGGAGAAAGCGCGACATGCGCGCGCCGTCGTTGACGGGATAGTTGTCCCACAGGCAGACCGGCCGCCCCAGTTCCCGCGCCACACGTTCGAGATGGGCGCGGTCGATCGCCCGCGAGCAGACTTCCTCGCCGGTCCAGTAGACGAGGACCGCCGGATCGAGCCGTCGCCCCAGTTCCCCGAGATAGCCGGCGGGCCGGTCGCCGAACACCAGATCGAGCACCGGGTCGTCCGAATAGTAGGTGGGGCAGGTATAGACCCGCGTCGCCCGGGTCAGGCCCGCGCAGAAGTTGACCACGTCCGCCTGCCGCGCGGCAAGGCCCGGCATGTCGCCGCGCAGGTCGTCGAACAGAATGGCAAGGTCGTCGATGCCTATGGCATCAAGGTCCGCCACCCGCCGGGCGAGGGCGTCGCGGGCGTCGTCGTCGAACGGGTGCGTGGAGCCGATCGGCGTCAGCGCGATGCCGAACCGCATCCCCGCCGCCCGCACTTGGGCCGAGAGGCGACCGAGCATCGCGGTCTGTTCGGGATCGTGGCGCTCGCGCCAGGCGCGGCGCAACGCGCGGTCGGCCTTGGGGCCGTAATGGTAGAAGCCATAGCCCGCCGCCGCGAGCGTCTGCACGACATGGCCGCGCTCCGCCTCGGTCCAGATGCGTCCGAAGCGGCCTTCGATCAGGCCCAGTTCGGGCATCATGCGGGGTGATCCGCGCGCGCGCCGGCGATCCATGTGGCGGTGACCGCGCGCGTTTCGTCCAGATGGACGAGATCGGCGCGCAAGCCCGGCGCGATGGCGCCGGTTTCGTGGCCGAGCCGCAGGAACCGCGCCGGATTGCCGCTCGCCATGCGCGATGCGGTCACGATGTCGCAGCCGAGCAGGTCCATCGCGTTGCACAGCGCCTGCACCATGCTCAGCGCCGATCCGGCGAGCGTGCCGTCCGGCCCCCGGCAGGTGCCGTCGATCACCGCAATGTCCTGCCCCATCAGCGTGAACCGGTCCTGCGTGCCGCCGACCGGGGGCATCGCGTCGGTCACCAGCATCGCCCCGTCGATCCCGCGCGCGCGCAGCGCCACGCGCAGCGCGGCGGGATGGACATGGAGCCCATCGACGATCAGCCCGAAATGGCTGGCGCGATCTTCCAGCGCCGCGCCGACCATGCCCGGATCGCGGCTGAGCAACTGCGTCATGGCATTGAACAGGTGGGTAAAGCCCGCCAATCCCTCTCCCAGCGCGGCGCGGGTCTGGTCGTAGTCCGCAAGGCTGTGCCCCGCGCAGACCAGCACGCCCGCATCGGCCAGCGCCCGCACCGTTCCTGCCGGCGCGAGTTCGGGGGCCAGCGTCACCACGCGCCGTCCCAGGGTGGGCCGCGCCAGCCGCGCGATGACGTCCGCATCGACCGCCGCGAAGCGCGCCTTGTCGTGGATGCCCTTCTTCGCGGGGTTGAGGTGCGGGCCTTCGATATGGATGCCGAGGACACCCGGCACCCGGTCGGCCAGCGCCGCCTCGCCCGCCGCGATGGCGTTATCGACCACGGCGGCATAGTCGCTGATCAACGTCGGTAGCAGCCCGGTCGTGCCGAAGCGCCGATGGGCGGCGGCGATGGCGCGAATGCCCTCGACCGAGGGGTGATCGTTGAAGAGCACGTCGCCCCCGCCGTTGACCTGCACGTCGATGAAGCCCGGCAGCAGCCAGCCGCCGTCAAGGTCATGGCGGGCGCAGTCGGCCGGCAGGGCATCCGCCGGAGCAAGGCCGGCAATGCGGTCGCCATCGAGCAACAGCGCCTGCCCTTCGGCAACCGCGTCGGCCAGAACAATGTTCGCGCCGGTAAGAGCCGTCAGCGTCATAGCGTGCGCGTTACCTTGTTGAGATGCGGAGGGCTATCGGGATTGCACCCCCGCGCCAGTGAAAGCGCATTGGCGAGGCCATAGAAGCTCTGGATCTGCGCGATCGCGCCCAGCACGGGATGGACCTGCGTGTCCATCGGCAGGACGAGGCTCGCGGGCGCCACGTCTTCGGGCAGGCCGGCGGCGATCACGTTCGCGCCCCGCGCTGCGAAATCCTCCAGCCGCGCGCGAAGGCCGGTCCGGGCGATATCGAGCGGGGCGAGGACCAGCACCGGATCGCCTGCTCCCACCAGCGTCATCGGGCCATGCGCGACTTCGGCGCTGCTGAAGGCTTCGGCATGGAGGTTCGATGTCTCCTTCAGCTTGAGCGCGGCTTCCCCGGCGATGGGCAGGCTGGGGCCACGGCCCAGCACGAGCATCTCGCTGGCGTCCCTCAACGGCGCGACGGCGGCGGTCCAGTCGGCGGCGGCGGCCTGTTCGAGCACGCGTCCCGTCTGGGGCAGCGCTTCCAGCAGGGCCGCGTCCTGGCTCCATTCGGCGACGAGATGGGTAAGCGCGACGAGCGTGCAAAGGAAGCTCTTGGTCGCCGCCACGCTGGTTTCGGGGCCGGCGTGGACGGGAACGACGATCTCGGCGAGGTCGGCGAGGGGGGAGGCGGCATCGTTGACCACGGCGATGACCACCGCACCCCGCGCGCGCGCGTCATCGGCGGCGGCGAGCAGATCGGGACTGCGGCCCGATTGCGAGATGGCGATCAGCGGCACGTTGCGGAAATGGGCCGAGGTGGCGTGATAGAGCGAACCCGTCGACGGGGCATGGCTGACCGTGGGGATGCCGGCTTTCGTTTCCAGCAGGAACTTGGCGAAGGCGGCGGCCTGATCGGAACTGCCGCGCGCCAGCGTCGCCGCGAAGGACGGGGCGAGCGCGCGCAGGCGCTGGCCGGCGTCGCGGACCAGATTGGTATTAAGCTGGAGCTGCCGCGCGCACAATGCCGGCGCGGACAGCGCTTCCGCGGCCATCCGCGTTGCGCCCGGCACGAGCGTTTCGAGGGTATGGGGAGTCGAGGTCATGGCGTGTGAGATACCATTCAGGGCGATTCACCTCAAGTGGCATTAAAATGGTTTTATTATTTTCAAAAATGATGATACCGATCTGGCGAATTCGCGATGCGGCGGCGGCGGGACGGTGTCGTCCGCGTGGGGCTCAGGGAGGCGTATGCATGCTCAGGATCGAGATAGCCGCCACCGATTACCAGGGCGCGATCAACGAGGATGTTGTGGGGCATTGCGGAAACGCGGCCTGGGTGATCGACGGCGCGACCGGCATCGGCGCCTCGCTGCTGGAAGAACCAAGTGACGCGGCATGGCTGGCGCAAACGGCGAGCCGGTTCCTCGCCGACGTTCTGCGCGCGCATCCGGCGATGCCCACGGTTGAAGCGCTGCGCACGGTCATGGCGCAGTGTGGCGAAGCCCTGCTGCGCCAGCGCGTGCGCGAACCGGAAGGGCATCACGAGTTGCCCTCCGCGGCGTTCGCCATGGTGCGGGCGATTGATGGCATGGCGGAGATCACCACCCTGGCCGACTGCCGCGTGGTGGCGGCCGATGCGGACGGCGCGGCGCGGCTCTGGGGCAGCGCAGCGCTGGATGCGATCGAAGAGCGCACCTTGGCCGCGTTGCGCGGGGTTCTGGCGGAAGACCCCGCGATCACGCCGGATGCGCTCAAGGAGCGACTGATGCCGGGCCTTGTCGCCAATCGCCGGCTGATGAACCGGGAAGGCGGCTACTGGGTGCTCGGCACCGAACCGGCGGCGGCGGACCATGCCTGGCAGGCGCGCCTTCCGCTGCGCCCCGGTCAGAGCTTCGCCATCGCCAGCGACGGTTTTCTGCGCCTTACGGAACTGTTCGGCGTGGCCGACCCGGCCGATTTTCTGGCCATCCGCAGCGCCCATGAATGGCGGCGCTGGGTGGATGCGCTGCGGGCGCTGGAGCGTGCGCCGGGCTCCTTGCGTCGCTTCGCGCGCGTCAAGCCGCACGACGACGCCAGCCTGGTCGTCTGCCGCTGGGAGGACACAAACTGATGCTGGTGATGGGATACATGAGCGGGACCTCGCTCGATGGCGTCGATGTCGCGCTGGTCGAAACCGATGGCGAACGGATCGACGGGTACGGGCCGTGCCTGCTGGTTCCGTTCTCCGATGACGAGCGCGCCGTGGTGGTGCGGGCGACGCATGAGGCGCTGGCGTGGGATGGCCATGGCAGCGTGCCGTCCTCGTTCGCAGAAGCGGGGGCGGTGATCGACGCGGGCTATCTGCGCGCGGGCCGTGCGGCGATTGAACAGGCGGGGCGCAGGCCCGACCTCGTGGGCTTTCATGGGCAGACGCTGCTGCACCGGCCGCGCCGCCAGCTTTCGGTGCAGGTCGGCGATCCGCAGGCGCTGGCCGATGTGCTGGACGTGCCCGTGGTCGCGCAGATGAGGCAGGACGATTTGCGCGCGGGCGGCGAAGGCGCTCCGCTGGTGCCGGCCTACCACGCCGCGCTGGCGGCGCGGATGGGACTGCCGGGGCCGCTGGCGTTCCTGAACCTCGGTGGCGTGGCTAACGTAACCTGGATCGGCGCGGACGGGGAACTGGTCGCCTTCGATACCGGTCCCGCCAATGGTCTTATCGATCTGATCGTGCAACAGCGCGGCGCGGGCCGTTACGACGACGGGGGCAGACTGGCCGCTGCGGGGCAGGTCGATGCGCGGATTCTGGCCGATCTGTTGGCGCACGAACACTTCCGGGGCAAAGGACCCCGCTCGCTGGATCGTTACGATTTTTCACTGGATTGCCTGACGGATCTGGCGCTGGAAGACGCGGTGGCGACGTTGACCGCGTTTACGGTGGAATCCGTCGCGCTGGCCGGTCGCAGCCTCCCGGAGCCGCCCAATGCCTGGATTGTCTGTGGTGACGGTTGCCACAATCCCGTGCTCATGCAGGGGTTGCGCGATCGGCTCGGCGATTGCCGGGCGGCCGGCGATCTGGGGTTGCGCAGCGATTTCGTCGAGGCCGAGGCCATGGCGTTCCTGGCCGCGCGCAGCGTGCGCGGATTGCCGCTGACCTATCCCGGCACGACCGGTGTGAAAGCGCCGCTCACCGGCGGAACGCTGTGGCGTCCGCAGGCTGCATCCGCTGCTGTGGTATGATAAAAATAGTACCAGTTAAATACCGATACTTTACATTCTCGCACAGGTATGCATTTTGAAGGTCAATCCAGCCGAGCAAGCCGTCGAGTCTTCGGGTCGCACTGTCAGCACGGCGACGGCGACTGGGTTCAGGGAAACAGGAAAATGAAGGGAAATCCCATGGTGAAATCCTATCGTCATGCCGTGGCCACGGCCGCTCTCGCCGTCGCGCTGGTGCAGGGGACGGGCGTTGCGCACGCGCAGTCCGCCGATGCGCCGTCGGATGCCGGCGCCGAAGCGCCAGCGGCGGAGATCGTCGTTACCGGCACGCGCATCGCCGTGCCCGGCCTCACCGCGAGCAGCCCCGTCGCTTCGACCAGCGAGGAGAAGATCAAGCTCCAGTCCGCGCTGACGATCGAGGATTTCTCGACCAAGCTGCCGCAGCTTTCGGGCGGCGTCCGCCAGGGCTCGCAGGGCAGCGACGCATTCGGCGCGCAGGTTCTCGAACTGCGCAACTTCGGCCAGAGCCGCTCGCTGGTGCTGATCGACGGCACCCGTGCCGCGCCGTTCAGCTTCCGCAACTCGGTGGACGTGAACGCGATTCCGGCCTCGCTGATCAAGCGGGTGGACGTGCTGACCGGCGGTGCCGCCGCCGTCTATGGCGCTGATGCCGTGGCCGGCGTGGTGAACTTCATCCTCAACGACGATTTCGAGGGCCTGCGGGCCACGTCCGCCGCGCGCCTCGCCACGCATGGCGGTGCGCAGTATGGCGGCTCGCTGATGCTGGGCGCCGGGCTGGGCGATCGCGGCCACATCGTGATCGCGGCGGACTACACCCAGCGGGACGGGATTACCGCCAGCCAGCGCAGCTGGGCGACCACGCCCAACCAGACGATCCCCAGCATCGGCGGCGTCTTCACCGACGTGGCCAGCGGGCGCAAGTTCGGCTTCACCGATGGTGGCGCGTTCACGACCACGCCTTCGGCCACCTCGAACATTTCGGGCAGCTATCCGCTGGTTTCGCCGCTGAAGCGCATCAACGTGGCCGCGCTGTTCAAGTACGAGATCACGCCGCAGGTCGAAATCTACGGCCGCGCGATGTACACCAACGCCCGCACCGAAGAGACCGGCACGCCGGGCGCGACGCCCGCCTCGGTCAACCGTGTGGTCTCGATCAACCAGAACAACCCGTTCCTGACCGACCAGATCCGCAACCAGCTGACGTTCGTGAATGGCGCGGCGCAAGTCAACGTCTCGCGCTCGCTGGCCGAACTCGGCCTCATCACGTACCATACGGAACGCGACACGCTGCAGTTCCAGACCGGTCTGCGTGGCCCGCTGACGGCCTCGACCAAGTGGAACATCTATGCGCAGTACAGCCGCTCGACGGAGAACTCGCTGATTACCGGCGATGGCCTCGTCGCCAACGCGGCGGGCGTGAACAACTTCGGCGCGATCGTGAACACCGTGAATATCTTCGGGCCGAACCAGAGCGCCCTGGCCGGCGCGCTGGGCAGCTCGATCAACGGCTTCAACCGCAAGCGCGACCAGTTCGTCACCGCCGCCACGCTGAGCGGCACGCTGGAGGAACTGTTCTCGCTGCCCGCCGGCCCGATCGGCTTCGCGATCGGCGCGGAATACCGCAAGGAAAACGCGACCATCGCGCAGGACAGCGCGCTGCTCAGCGGCAATACCTATCGCCAGGGCGTGCAGGCGGCCTACAAGGGTTCGTTCGATGTGGCGGAGCTCTACGGCGAAGTGCTCGTGCCGCTGCTGCATGACCTGCCGCTGATCCGCAAGCTGAACGTCGGTGGCGCCTATCGCTATTCGCACTATAACTTGTTCGGCAACCATGGCACCTGGAAGGCGGAAGCCAACTGGGAAGTCGATGCCAACCTGCGTCTGCGCGGCACCTACCAGCGGGTTCTGCGCGCGCCGAACTTCGGCGAGTTCGCCGCCAGCACCTCGTCGCTGCCGTTCAACAACCTGGTCACGGTCGATCGCCTCAAGCCCCGCTATGGCGGCGATCCCTGCGTGCTCGGCACCGGCAACGCCGCGCAGTGCGCGCGCTTCGGCGCCCCGGCGGTGGGTTCGGCGGATTCCATGTCCGCCAGCTACCTGACCGGCAACTACTACTACGGCGGCAATCCCAACATCAAGCCGGAGACGGGCTATACCAAGACGCTGGGCGCGGTGCTGACGCCCACTTTCGTGCCGGGGCTCAACGTCACGGTCGACTGGTACGAGCTGGACCTGCGCGGCGCCGTCGGCGTGATCCAGCCGATCGCGGCGATCACCAGCTGCTACATCACCAATCCCTCGGCCAGCAACCCGCTCTGCGGGCTGGTGACCCGCGATCCGGCGACCGGCTATTTCAAGGACGCCTACGTCAACAACCAGAACCTCGGTCGCCTGTTGCAGCGCGGGTTCGACATCGCGGCGAACTACACCGTCCGCCCCGACTGGCTGCCCGGCAAGGGCATGCGCCTCAGCTATCAGGGCAACATCGTCACGTCCTATCTGATCCAGGCCAACGCCACGGTGGCGGCGGTGCAGTGCAAGGGCACCTTCGGCGCGACCTGTTCGAGCGATGGCACCACGCTGGTCCAGCCCGATTATCGCCACACGGTTGGCCTTGGTTGGATGTTCGACAAGGGCGTGATCCAGTTCGACTGGCAGCGCATCGGCAAGGTGCGGTCGAGCACCGCCGGGTCGACGGAAACGCTGGCGGCGCAGGATACCTTCGACCTGTCGGCATCGTATGAATTCACCAAGGCGATCACGCTGACGGCCGGTATCTACAACCTGTTCGACAAGGACCCGCCGCGTGTTTCGACCGGCGGCGTGTTCAACACCTTCCCCGATACCTACGACATCATGGGGCGCACGATCGGCCTTTCGCTGACCGCGCATCTCTGAGACCCTGCCACCCTTCGCGGCGTCCGGTCGGTCCCTGCTGACCGGACGCCGGCTTTTTCCAAGGCCCCGGCCATGGCATGCCGGGCAAAGGACGGGAGAATTCCGCAATGACGCTGCCTTTCTCGATGGCAGACTGGCTGGTGATCGCCGGCTACCTCCTGCTGCTCGTCGGGGGAGGATGGATCTTCACGCCCCGCAAGACCGCGTCGGCGCACGATTATTTCCTGGCGGGCGGCAACGTGCCGGCCTGGCTCGCGGCGATTTCGGTGCTGTCCGCCACACAGTCCGCCGCGACCTTCCTGGGTGGGCCGGACTATGGCTATCACGGCGATCTCACCTATCTCAGCGGCAATATCGGCGGTTTGCTGGGAGCCATTTTCGTCGCGCATGTGCTGATCCCGCGCTTTTACCGGATCAAGGCGACGACCGCCTATGAACTCCTGACCCTGCGTTTCAGCGAGAAGGCGACGCGCTGGGCCGGCGGCATGTTCCTGGTCGGCCGCGTCTTAGCCGGCGGCGCGCGCGTCTATCTTGCCGCCATCGCCCTCGCCATGGTGATTACCGGCACGGTCGAGGCGCAGGGCATCATGATCGCGGCCGCGCTGCTGGTGGTGGCGAGCGTGCTGTTCACCTTCGTCGGCGGGCTCAAGTCGGTGCTGTGGAACGACCTGATCCAGTTCGTCGTCTATCTGGGGTCCGCCATCGCGGTGCTGGTGTTCCTGCGCCTGTCGATCCCGGCATCGACGGCGGACATCATCCACGGGCTGTCGCATACGCCCGAAGGCGTGGACAAGCTGCGGCTTTTCGATTTCTCGATCGATCCGTCGCGCCCGTTCTCGATGCTGGCGATCCTGACGGGTCTGACGCTGCTCTATATCGCCAATTCGGGCCTGGATCAGGATACCACCCAGCGCCTGCTCGCCTGCCGGGATGCGAAGACCGGCGCGCGCAGCCTCTACCTTTCGGTCCTGGCGACGGTTCCGGTAGTCGGCATGTTCATTGTCATCGGGCTGTTGCTTTACGTCTTCTATGACCGGCCAGACCTGATGGGCGGGGCCACGGCGGTTGCCGGCAACGAGTTCGGCGGCGAGAAGATCAGCATTTTCATGCACTATATCCTGACCCAGCTTCCCGGCGGACTGCGCGGTCTGGTGACCGTGGGCATCTGCGCGGCGGCCGTCGCCACGACCAATTCCGCGCTCAACGCGATGTCCTCGGTGCTGGTGCAGGACTTCTACCGACCCTGGCGCGCAAGGCGCGGCGCCGTGGCCGAACACCATTACGTGCAGGCGGGCCGCGCCGGCATGGGCGTGATCGGCTTCGCGATGTTCGTGATGGCGATCGTCTCGTTCTACTGGCAGCGCTATTCGGACATGGGCCTGCTGGAATTCGCGCTGCAGGTCATGGTGTTCACTTACGCGGGCCTGCTCGGCGTCTATTTCACCGCGCTGTTCACGCGGCGGGGAACGACCGGATCGGTCATCGCATCGCTGCTGGTGGGCTTCTTCACCGTGCTGCTGCTGCAACCCGCGATCGCGCGCGCGATCGGGCTGCCGGCCGCGCTGCTCGGCCTGTCGTTTCCCTTCCAGCTCTGCATTGGCACGCTGGTGGCCTTCGTGGTCTGTGCCGTGGTGCCGGGGCCGGGCGGGCCAGCGGTTTCTGAAACAGATTGATCCCCGCCTTGCGGAAAAGGATGTCATGAATACCGAAGCTCTCGATCCGCGCTACCGTGATCTCGATCTCTGGCCGACGGACCTGGCGGTGGAGGCCATGCTCGAAGGCCAGATGGCGGCGATCGCGGCCATCCAGACGCAGACCCGCGCCATCGCTCGCGCGGCGGAAGCGGCGGCTGAGCGCCTCGGCGCGACGGGGCGGCTGGTGTTCGTCGGCGCGGGAACGTCGGGGCGGCTTGCCGTGCAGGATGGCACGGAACTGCACCCCACCTTCGGCTGGCCGATGGAGCGGATGGTGTTCCTGATGGCCGGGGGTCTCGGCGCGCTGACCGAAGCCTATGAAGGCGCGGAAGACGATGCGAAGGCAGGCTGCGCCGAAATTGCCGAGGCGGGGATCGGGCCGGCGGACGTCGTGATCGGCGTCGCCGCCAGCGGGCGCACGCCCTACACCGTCGCGGCGATCGAGCAGGCCCGTCGGCTGGGCGCGCTGACCATCGGCGTGGCCAACAATGCCGGCTCGGTTCTTGCCGAAAAGGCCGAACATGCGATCGTGGTGGTGACCGGCAGCGAGGTCGTCGCCGGGTCCACCCGGATGAAGGCCGGTACGGCGCAGAAGGCGGTGCTCAACCTTCTTTCCACCGCGATCATGATCCGGCGCGGACTGGTCTATGAAGGGCGCATGGTGGCGATGCGCATATCCAACGCGAAGCTCTTGCAACGGGGGCGCGGCATGGTTCAGGATATCGCCGGGGTGGACGCCGAAACCGCCGCGCAGGCGCTTGAGACCGCCGGGAACGAGATCCGGCTTGGCGTGATCGTGGCGCTGGGCGTTCCGGTACGGGAAGGGCAGGCCCTTCTCGACGCCAACGGGGGTGACCTGCGCAAGGTCATGGGGGCGCTGGAAAGGCGAGATTGAGCAAACGATGCAAGACATTGCCTGGACACGCAGCGGGGAGGGAACACCGCTCTACCTGCAACTGGCGCGCAGCCTGCGCGAACACATCAGCAGCGGGGCCATCGATCCGGGCAGCGCGCTTCCATCGGAGCGCGATCTCAGCGAAATGGCCGGTCTCTCGCGCGTCACCGTGCGCAAGGGGATCGAACAGTTGATCGACGAAGGCGTGCTGGTCCGCAAGCAGGGCTCCGGCACGTTCGTCGCCCGCCGCATCGAAACGCCCGGCGGCAAGCTTAGCAGTTTCAGTGACGAAACCCGCTCGCGCGGCGAAAATCCCGGCGTTGTCTGGATCAACAAGGGCTATGCCCAGCCGACCGAGGAAGAGGCTGCCGCTCTCGAAATCGCCGCGAACGCCCGCGTCGCCCGGCTGGGGCGCGTCCGTCTGGCGGGAGGAGAACCGCTGGCGATCGAACATGCCGTGGTCCCGGCGGAGTTCATTCCCGATCTCGAAGCGCTCGGCGATTCCCTCTATCAGGCGCTCGACCGTTATGGCTTCCGGCCGACGGCGGGCACGCAACGCGTGCGCGCATCGCTGGCGACGCCGACGGAAGCAGGCATTCTGTGCGTGCGGCAGAATTCGGAAGTTCTGCGGATCGAACGCAAGACCTGGGTGCCCAGTGGCCGCATCGTGGAATTCACGCGATCGGTCTATCGCGGTGACCGCTACGAATTCGTGAGCGATCTCAAAGATATCTGACTTCATGGCCGAGGCCGCAAGGGCGCTTGCGGGATCATCGTACACGGCAGGGTGCTTCGAGTGCGGCGCAGAGGTCTGACGCAAGCCGCCTTCTCCAAATGGCGTGAAGGTGCAACCCGGTTGCATCCGGCGCGCATCCGACCCCCATTACGCAAGCCGATTGCCGCGCCCCCCCGCTAGGGTGAAGCCCGTTCATCACGGGACCCGAACATGCACTTCATGACCCTGGCGCGACAGGCCGACGATCCGATTCTGGCCATGGGCGCCGCCTTTTCCGCCGACGTCCGGGACCGGAAGCTCGATCTGGGGATCGGCGTCTATCGGGACGAATGCGGGCAGACCCCGGTCATGCGGGCGGTCAAGGAAGCCGAACGCCGGCTGCTGCTCGACCAACCGACCAAGAGTTACCTTGGCGTCGAAGGCGATCGCGCGTTTCTGGAGGGAGTGGAGCCGCTGGCGCTGGGCGATGCGCGGGCGGACCATGCCGTCACCGCGATCCAGACCGTCGGTGGAACCGGCGCGCTGCGGCTCGCCGCCGATCTGCTCGCGCGGGAGAAGCCGGACCGCACCGTGTGGTTCGGCGCGCCAAGCTGGACCAACCATGGCGCCCTGTTCGCCGCCGCCGGTCTGGCTGTCCGCACCTTCAGCTACCTTGATCCGCTCTCGCAACAGATCGATGAAGCCGCGTTCGGGGAAGCATTAGAAGCGGCGCGGGAAGGCGATGTCTTCGTGCTGCACGGCTGCTGCCACAACCCGACCGGGGTGGACGCCAGCGCAGCGCAATGGCGGTCGATCGGCAGGGCACTGGCGCGCCGCAATCTCCTGCCACTGGTGGACTCCGCTTACCATGGGCTGGGGCAGGGCCTCGAGGCAGACCGGGCGGGATTGCGCATCCTGCTGGAGGAGGTGCCAAACGCGCTCGTTGCCTATTCCTGCTCCAAGAATTTCGCGCTCTATCGCGAACGCGTGGGCGCGCTTTTCGTGGTTGGCCGGCGGCAGGGAGTCGAGCTGGCGGCGTCCAACCTTACCGCGCTGGCCCGCGCCACCTATTCGATGCCGCCGGACCACGGCGCGGCAGTGGTGCGCACGATCCTGCATTCGGACGAACTGACCGCGATCTGGCGCGCCGAACTGGATGCCATGCGCGGACGCGTGCAGGGATTGCGCGCCTTGCTTGCGCGGGAAGGACGGATCGGCCCCATCGATCTGGGCCGGCTGGCGGCGCAGCATGGCTTTTTCTCGTCGTTGGCGCTTGCCCCCGCTGATATCGCGCGGTTGCGCGACGATCACGGCGTTTATGTCGTGCCGTCCGGGCGCATCAACATCGCAGGTCTGCGCGAAGAGCAGGTGGGAGCATTCGTGGCTGCCCTGCGCGCGGTGCTGGCATGACGTTCGTGGTGGTCGGCGCGGGGGCGATCGGCAGCGCGATCGCGGCACGGCTCGCCCATGGCGGGCAGGACGTGACGCTGGTCGTGCGCGATGCGGCAAGGGCCGCGCTGATCGAACGGGATGGCGTGACCTGCGAGGAGGCGGGCGAGACGATTACCGGTCATCCGGCGGTCAGCGATCGGGTTCCCGATACCCCGGCCGATGTTCTGGTGCTGGCGGTGAAGGCGGCGGCCTTGCCCGGCGTGGCCGCAACGTTGCCCGCCGCGATCGGCAGGGACACGCTGGTCGTGCCGCTGGTCAACGGAATTCCGTGGTGGTTCCGGCTCGGGCGGGCGGATAGGGCAGAGCCGCTGCGCGCGGTCGATCCCGACGGCACGCTGACGCGGCGGTTCGCGCCGGCGCAGATCGTGGGCAGCGTGGTCTATACGACGGCGATGATGCAGGCGCCCGCCCACGTCACCGTCACCCAGCAACAAAGCCTGGTGATCGGCGCGATCGGCAGCGACAGCCGGGACAAGGTTGCGGCCCTCGCGCGGGTGCTGGCGGCGTGCGGCATCGACGTGACGGTCAGCGACCGCATCGTCGATGCGGTCTGGGCCAAGGCCGCGCTCAACCTGGCGACGAACCCGCTGTCGGTGGTGGCGGAGGCGGGACTCGGCGATCTGTGCTCCGATGCGCGGCTGGTCCCGATCGTGTCGAACATCCTCGACGAAACCTGGCGCGTCGCCGCGCGCTACAACGCCTGCCCGCCGATGACGCGCGACGAGATGCTGGGGCGTGGACGGCTGGCCGGGGCGTTCCGGACGTCGATGCTGGAGGATTACCTGAAAGGCCGGCCGCTGGAGCTGTCGTCGATCGCCGATGCCGTGTTCGAGATGGCGGACGAGATCGGCATGGACCTGCCCGTCAGCCGGGCGATCGTCGACATGGCGCGTTTCCGTGCCGGCACCCGCTTTCCGGAGAAGCAAGCATGACCAAGGCCGTTCTGACGGACGAGGCGGCGCTGCGCCGCGAACTCACCGATTTCTATCATCTCGTCGCCTGGTTCGGCTGGGACGAGATCATCTTCAACCATATCTCGCTGCGCGTACCGGGCGCGATTCACGGCTATCTCGTCAATCCCTTCGGCCTCGCCTACGAAGAGATCACGCCGGAAAGTCTCGTCAAGGTCGATACCGACGGCAACCTGCTGGAAGACAACGGCTACAAGGCCAATCCGGCGGGTTTCGCGCTGCACGGCGTGATCCACGCCCACCGGCCGGACGTGAATTGCGTGGCCCACGCGCATACGCTGGCGGTTTCCGCCGTGGTCAACAAGGCGCAGGGGTTCAGCCACGACAACTTCTACGGCGCGCAACTGACCGGCCGCATCGGCTACCACGATTTCGAGGGCATCACGCTCTATCCGGAAGAGAAGGGGCGGATGCTGGAATCGCTGGGCGAGCACGATGTGCTGGCGCTGCGCAACCACGGTGTCGCGGTCTGCGGGCCGGATATCGCGTCGACGTTCATGCTGATGTGGACGGTGGAGCGGGCCGCGCAGATCCAGTTGCTCGCGCAATCGATGCAGGGCGAGCAGATTTCGCTGACGGGGATCATTCGCGACAAGTGCGCGGCCGATGCGCGCCGCATCACCGGCGGTGCGAATGGTGCGGCGCGCATGGTGTTCGACGCGGCGGTGAGGCGCATGCGCCGCGCGCAAGGGTAACCACCGGACCGGGAAGCCGATAGCCCCCGGTCCGATCCGAACATACTTACTTTGCCGTGGCGTCCGTCCAACCCTTCACGACCGCGCCACCCTTCATCACGAAGCGCACGCGTTCAAGCTGGGTGACGTCCGCCAGCGGATCGCCCGCCACGGCGATCAGGTCGGCGTAACGATTGGCCTGGACCGATCCGACATCCGCGCTGGCGTTGAGCAGATCGGCGGCGTTGACGGTCGCCGCGCGGATCGCGTCCATCGGCGTCATGCCGGCGCGGACCATCAGCGCGAATTCCTGCGCGTTGGTGCCATGGGGCGCCATGCCCTGATCGGTGCCGAAGGCGATCTTCACGCCGGCCTTGTAGGCGTTGCCGAGGTTGGCGATCGTGATCGGGCCGACTTCCAGCGCCTTCTTTGCCGACGACGGGTTCAGCGATTCCGGGTGGGCCTTGGCGACCTTGACCACCGTGTCGGCGACGAGCAGCGTGGGTACCAGATAAGTGCCGTGCGCCTTCATCACCTTGTAGGCTTCGGCATCGCCGAACGAGCCGTGCTCGATCGAATCCACGCCCAGCGCCGAAGCGCGGATGATGGCGTCGCGTCCATGGGCGTGCGCGGCCACGCGCATGCCAAGGCTGTGCGCGGTGTTGACGACCGCGCTGATCTCCGCGTCGGTCATCAGTGTGTTGTTCGGATCGTCGCCAATGCTCAGCACGCCGCCGCTGGGCATGATCTTGATCAGGTCCACGCCATCGCGGTGCATCCGCCGGACGACCTTGGCGGCTTCGTCCGGGCCATCGATGACGCGGCCTTCGCTATGGAAATCGAGTTCCGTGCTCATGCCGTTCTGCGGATCGCCATGGCCGCCGGTGGGGCCGAGCGGATAGCCCGAAACCCACAGCCGCGGCCCCGCGATCTTGCCGCCGGCGATGGCGCGCTTCAGCGCGACGACAACGCCGGTTTCCCCGCCGACATCGCGCACGGAGGTGAAGCCGGCTTCCAGCGTCTTGCGCGCGAAGCCCACGGAATCGAAGGCGGTATCGATGTCCGAATGCGTCACGCGCTCGGCGATCGGGTTCTTGCCGGTATAGGCCGAGGTGATGTGATCGTGCATGTCGATCAGGCCCGGCAGAACCGTGGCCGTCGAAAGATCGATGACTTCCGCGCCGGCGGGCGTGACGAACCCGTCCTGGACGCCGGTGATGCGATCATCGTGAATCAGGATCGAGACGTTGTCGCGCGGCTTCGCGCCGACCCCGTCGATCAGATGCCCGGCGTGAACCACCAGATCCTTCGCCAGGGCCGGGGTGGTGAACAGGGCGAAAACGGTGGTTGCGGCCGTGGCGGCCAGACGGTTCCTGGTGATGGTGAACATGGGCGCTCTCTTGAAATGGGAATGGAATCGGGGCGGCCTTCTCCCGGCTGAAGGCCGCCCCGATGGGATCAGAAGTTGGTACGGAAATTGACGCCGACCGTGCGCGGCGTGGCGCTGGTTACCAGCGTGCGGCCGACGGCGATGGCGCTCGACGTGGAACGCGTGATCGCGGTCGCGTCGAACAGGTTGGTGACGAAGAGGTACACGCCCCACTTGTTGTCGGGCTCCTCGATGCCGATGCGGGCGTTGACCAGCGCGTAATCGTCAACCTTGCGGGCATAGACGTAGTTCGGACGGAAATCCGACCACGAGCTGCCGACATAGTTGAAGTCCGCCCGCAGGAAGCCCGAGAGCGACTCGGTGAGCGGCCAGCTGTACTGCGCCGAACCGCCACCCATGATCTTGGGCACGTAGGGTATGCGATCGCCCTTCAGGCCCGACGTGGCGGTCACGCCGGTGTTCTGGTTCTCGGTCAGCTTGGCGTCGATGTAGGAGAAGTTGCCCAGAATCGACAGGCCTGGCAGCGGGTGGATGCCGGTTTCCGCCTCGATCCCCTTGACCTTCGCCTTGCCGGCGTTGCCGATGTAGGAGAAGGCGCCGTTGGGCGTGCGCAGCGTGATCTGCATGTCGCTCCAGTCGATCTGGAACGCATCGACGTTGAGCGTCACCTTGCGGTCGAACCACGCCGTCTTGAGGCCCACTTCGTAGTTCCACAGGCTGTCCGAATTGTACGCGGTCAGCGCGGCGTCGAGGCCCAGCACCTGGTTGGCGCCGCCCGGGCGGAAGCCCTGCGCCGCTTCGGCATAGAGCATCACGTCCTGCGTGATCTTGTACGATGCGTTGGCCTTGACCACCCAGCCGCTTTCGCCCGACGTGACGGCGGTGGGCGGCGTGAGGCGCGCGCCGACCAGGATCGAGGGAACGGTCGTCTGGCCCACGATGTTCTTGTTGTAGTGGAAATAGCGCGCGCCACCGGTCAGGTTGAGGCGATCGGTGATATCCCACGACACTTCGCCGAAGCCCGCGATCTGTTCCAGCCTGTCATCGATGAAGCGCACCGTGGCGATCTGGAGCGGATAGATCACCTGGCCGTTCAGCGGATCGGCATTGACCTGCGGATTGGCCACGTTGGTGTGGCGGTTCGAATAGAAGCCGCCCAGGGTCCAGTTGATCGGTCCCTTGCCGTTCGAGCTGAGGCGGATTTCGCCGGTCCAGGTGTCCATGTCCTGCTGCGGGAACAGCGCCGACGTCGACTGGCCATCGACCAGCGCGTAGAAGTTCGTGAGCTGGGTCGGCGAACAGGCCGCCCCGCCGGCAACCAGCGCTGAACAGCGGGCGGGCGTGCGCTGCCCGCGGATGTAGCGCGAAACGTCGGAGACCGACGACAGCTTGCGGTGCATGTACGATCCGGTCGCGGTCAGCGTCGCGAAATCGAGGTCATAGTTCGACGTGATGCTGTACAGCTCCACGTTGTCGCGCACCGGCTGGCGGGTATAGGCATCGGAGATGTACTTGCCGGCGCCCAGCGTCCAGCTCGGCGTGTCGGTCCGGCTGCGGTTGATGTAGGCCGCAAGATCGATCGTCCAGCGCTCGGTCGGCTTCAGGCGCAGCAGCGCGCGGCCGCCGAAGCTTTCCTGCTTGTTGATGTTCTTGATGCCCAGCGTGGTGTTGTCGATGAAACCATCCTGGTTGCGATAGAAGCCGACGACGCGCAGGCCGACCTTGTCGGTCACGATCGGCGCGTTGATCATTGCGCTGCCTTCCATGTTCCAGCCGCCGTGGTGCGTGTTGGAACCGCTGATGTCCACGCCGGCCTGCACCGCGTCCAGGTTCGGCTTGTTGTAGATCACGCGCAGCGTGCCGCCCATCGAACCCGAGCCATAGAGCGTGCCCTGCGGACCGCGCAGCACTTCCACGCGCTGCACGTCGAACAGGCGCAGTTCGGGCGTCGATCCGCCGGCGTCGTTGCTGGCGCCGATCGATCCGGTCACCGGCGTTTCGTCGTAATAGGTGCCGATCATCGGCTCGCCCGGACCCTGGATGCCGCGGATGACCACGCGGCGTTGCGACGGCCCGCCATCGACGAAGTTGAGGCCCGGCGTGGTCGCGCCCAGATCGGCGATGCTCTGCACGCCCGAATTGGCAAGCGCTGCGCCGCTGATGGCGGAAATCGCGATCGGCGTGTCCTGCAGGTTGGTTTCGCGCTTCAGCGCGGTCACCACGATTTCATCGCCGCCGCGGTCCTGGGGCGTTTCCTGCGCCAGAGCCGGTGTGGCGAGCAGCGTCGCGCTTCCCGCCGCCAGCAGCATGGCCTTGAGGCGGATTGAGGTGCAACCCCGGTTCATGTTCTTTGTCACTTGACCTCCCTTTTGTTTGTTCCCTCATCACGCGGTGACGCGCGAAGGCGCCGCCGTATGACAAATCACCATGCCGATGCAACGGATGCGATCGACAGGCTTGTCTGCCCAATTTCAGGAGTCCCATATGAGAGGAGGAGATTCTACTCCCTTGTTTCCCCGCAATTTTTCCGCGACGGTGCAAATGCACGCTGCCGCGGCCCCCAAAGGTTCTTATGGCCGGGAGCGTGAAACAGGAGGGGGTTGCCGTCAATAAGAATGCAAGGGGCCGGATTCGCAGAATGCACGCGGATTGCATGAAGCGCGATCGCGCCGCACGCCGGTTGCGGAATTGGGGAAGATGGCGGAGGAACGCATCGAATGTGGAATTTTCGGCCTGCACAATGCTTCGCTCGTGCATGATCCTTCGCCAATCCGCGCGCACGGCGCAAGAAAAGGCGTTGTGTCGATTCCGGTCGCCGATAAGGTTGGCCGCCTTTCAAAGGGACTGTCCAGCCTCTCTTCCTCGCGCCTGCGGCGTGAGGCGTTTCAGCATGCCTGGCCGGCGCGTCGGGTAATCGTCATTTTCGGGGAGCACGTGTGAAGAACAGAACGATTGTTGCCGGCATGGCCATGGCCATGCTGCTGAGCGGTACCGCCATGGCGCAGCAGATGGACCCGGACTACGCCGCCGACGTGAAACGGTGGACCACCAAGCCCGAGTTCATGAGCCCGCTGGTCGATCACCTGCCGGTCTCGCAGACGATCCCTTCGCCCAAGCAGGTGCTCGGCAAGAATATCGGCGCGCCCGATACGCTGCACTACTACGAGCAGATCATCGCCTATTATCGCAAGCTGGCGGAAGCCGCGCCGGACCGCGTGAAGATCATCGAGATCGGCAAGACCGAGGAAGGCCGCGAGAACATCGTGGTCATGATCTCTGCCCCCGACAACATCGCCAGCCTCGATATCTACAAGAAGAACCTGGCGCTGCTGGCCGATCCGCGCAAGCTGCCGGCCGCCGACGCGCCGGCGGTCATCGCCGCGACCAAGCCCGTCTATCACATCTCCGGCGGCCTCCACAGCGCAGAGACCGGTCCGCCGGAAATGCTGATGGAACTGGCCTATCGTCTGCTCACCGAAGACAGCGCGATGATGAAGGGCATTCGTGACAATCTGGTCGTAGCGATCACGCCCGTGCTGGAAGCGGACGGGCGCGATCGCTACGTCGACTGGTATTATCGCAACCTGATCGACGAGAAGGACGATCGCAACAAGCCCGGTGGTCCGCCCTATTGGGGCAAGTACATCTACCACGACAACAACCGCGACATCAATTTCTCGGACGTCAGCGCGCGTCACCTGATGAAGTACTACCTCGATTGGCATCCGCCGATCATGCACGAACTGCATGAATCGGTGCCTTTCATGTACACCTATTCCGGGCAGGCGCCGCAGAACCCCGATCTCGATCCGATCCTGTTCGGCGAACTGCCGTGGTTCTCGAATTTCGAAATGGCGCAGATGACCAAGTACGGCATGCCCGGCGTGTGGACGCACGGCTTTGTCGATGCCTGGACGCCGGGCTACCTCGCCTTCATGTCGTCGAACCACAACGGCATGCTGCGCATGTACGAAACCTTCGGCAACGCCGGCGCGACCACGATGTACCGCCATGTCGCCCCCGAAGTGCAGACGGGCGTGCGCGGCGGGGACTGGACCAAGCGCGACTGGTTCCGGCCGCTGCCTCCCTACAAGGAGGTGATGTGGTCGATGCGCAACAACACCAACTACATGGAAACCGGCATCCTGACCGCGCTCGACCTGGCCGCGCGGTTCCCGCAGGTCATCCTCGAGAACTTCTACAAGAAAAGCAGCAACGCGATCCAGGCAGGAGCGGACAAGGCGCCCTACGCCTATGTCATTCCCGCCGATCACGCCGACCCTTCGCGCATCAAGTTCGTGACGGACATTCTCCAGTTGCAGGGGATAGAGATCGGGCGCGCCAACCAGGCTGTGACGGTCAAGGAAGGCACGTTCCCGGCCGGTTCGCTCATCATCAAGCTCAACCAGCCCTACGGCCGGCTCGCCAAGATGCTGCTGAAGCTGCAGAACGATTATCCGGACGAGAACCTGACGACCTACGACGACGCGGCCTGGACCATGGGGCTGATGACGCACACCCGGATCGTGGAGGTGGCGGACAAGGCCGCGCTCTCCGTGCCGGTCACACCGCTGGCGCAGTTCACCGTTACCGGGCGGATCAGTGGCGGCGGCGCGCGGACCTACGCCGTGCTCGATCAAGGCTCGGTCAACATGGCCACGCTGCGCTACCGGCTGAAGGACACGCCGGTGAAGGTCGTCGAAAAGGCGTTCCAGTCCGGCGGCAAGACCATTCCGGCGGGCTCCTTCCTGGTCGATGGCGGCGCCTATGCGGCGCTCAAGCCGGCGGTCGAGGAACTGGGGCTGGAGGCCATCGGGCTTTCGGGGCAGCCGAACGCCCCCGCGCATGACACCGTCCTGCCGCGCACGGCGGTGTTCAGCACCTGGGGGTCGAGCGAGAAGGTCGGCTGGCTGCGCTATGCGATGGATCGGCACGCCGTGTCCTATGACCTGATCTACAAGGAGCAGGTCCGCAAGGGCAACCTGCGCGCCAGTTACGACGTCATCATTCTGCCGATGCAGGGCCGGTCGGTGAAGGACATCGTTTTCGACATTCCGATGAAGGGCAAGCCGCTGCCCTACACCAAGACCGACCGCTATCGCTTCTCGGGCGATTACGGATCGTCGGAAGACGTGCGCGGCGGCATGGGGCTGGAAGGCCTGGCCGAACTGCAGAAGTTCGTCGAGCAGGGCGGAACGCTGATCACAACCGGCGATGCCAGCGCAGTGCCGATCGATTTCGGGCTGGTGGACGATTTGTCCGAAACCAAGGCCGGCGGCAATTTCTACGCGCCCGGCCCCGTGGTGACGGCCAGGGTCACCAAGCCCGCCAGCCCGATCTTCTATGGCTACGATGCCGACATCAAGGACCAGAAGATGCCGGTCCGCTGGGCGACCAGCACGCTGTTCACCGTGCCGGACAGGCTCAAGGGACAGATCCTGATGGAATTTCCCGGCGGCAAGGACGGCGTGCAGAGCGGGTTCATGCGCGGATCGGACCAGGTGAAGGACCGTCCGGCGATCATCAACGTGCCCGATGGTTCGGGCCGCGTGCTGATGTTCGCCACCAATCCGATCTGGCGCTGGCAGAACCTGGGCGAATTCCGGATGCTGTACAACGCGCTGATCAACTGGAAGCAGCTGGGATTGACCGACGAGGCGCCGCCCGCGCCGCCGCCGGTCCCGGAAGGGCAGTAAGGGAATGCCGGGGGTGGATCGTCGCGCCTTTTCGCTGGGCATGCTGGCGACGCTGGCCGCGGGCGCTGGCGGAACGGCGAGCGCCGCGCCTGCGGCGAACGGCGTTCCACCCGCGATCGGCGCGTTTTACCGCCGCGCCATCGTCATCGACGCGCTGGCCTCGCCGAATACCTGGAACGTGCCCTATCCCAAGCCGGGGCCGCTCACGCCCGCGCAACTGGAGAACGTCCGCGCTTCCGGCATGACCGCGATCAACCTGACCGTGGGCAAGCCGGGCAGCCTGGCGGAGACGGTCAAGGAGATCGGCTTCTGGCTGGACCAGATCGCGCGTCATCCGGATTACCTGACACTGGTGCGCCACCATGCCGATATCGCGCGGGCCAAGCGCGAGGGGAAGCTGGGCGTGATCTTCGGGTTTCAGGGCATGGGCATGATCGGCACCGATCTTGGCCTGATCGATGCCTTTGCGGCCATGTCGGTGAAGATCATGCAACTGACCTACAACGATCGCAACGCGCTGGGCGCGGGCAGTTCGCTTCCCGAAAGCGAGGGACTGACCGATCTGGGGCGCGAGGCGGTGGCGCGCATGAACGGCCTGGGCGTGCTTGTCGATGTGGGGCACGCCAATCCCTCCACCGCGATTCAGGCGGCGCAAGCCTCCACCCGGCCGATCACGATCTCGCACACTGGCGCCCGCGCGGTGTTCGACAGCCAGCGCAACCTGCCCGACACGGCGTTCCGCACGGTTGCCGACCGGGGTGGCGTGGTGGGCCTCTACCTGATGCCGTTCCTCGGCCGCGATCCGGTGGCGGCCTCGCGCGCGCTGTTTCGCCGGCATTTGCGCCACGCGCTGGATACCTGCGGCGAGGATCATGTCGGGATCGGCAGCGACCAGAGCATCACCCCCGTGGACATTTCGCCGGCCTACATGGACATCGTGCGCCAGACGGCCGAGGCGCGGCAGAAGGCCGGTATCGGTGCGCCGGGCGAGGCGGACAGCCCGGTGACCGTGCCCGATCTCAACGCCCCGCGCCGGCTGGAGATGATCGCCGCCGATCTCAACGCGGCCGGCTATCCGGATCGGGTGGTCGAAAAGGTCATCGGCGGCAATTTCGATCGATTGTTCCGCGAAGTCTGGCCCGGCTGACAAGCCGTTGGTGATCCGGGAGAGAGCCGCGCTCCGGGCGCGGGAGGCGGCAGGCAGGAGTATAGGATGGCGCAGGAACGGCTGGACAGGTTCGATCGCAAGATCCTGCAGCACATCCAGATTCGAGGCGATCTGGGGCCGGGCGAACTGAGCACGCTCGTCCACCTCTCGCCCTCGCAATGTTCGCGGCGGTTGCATCGTCTGCGCGAACAGGGCTTTATCGAACGCACCGCCGCGATCCTCGATCCGGCAAAGCTCAATCTGGGCATTTCCGCCTATATCGCGGTGAAGCTGCGCTCGCAGACCGGCGAGGCCGAGCGCCTGTTCCGCGCGCGGATCGAAGCGCTGCCCGAAGTGATCTCGTGCGATTACACCACGGGGGAGATGGACTTCATGCTGCGGATCTATACCCACGATCTGGAAAGCTACAGCGAGTTCCTTTCCGCGAAGCTGCTGATCGGGGAGGAGATCGATAACGTCCGCACGTTCATCGTGATGAAGCAGCTTAAGAAAACGACCGCCCTGCCGCTCGATTTCTGCTGAGTTTCGCGCTAGCCGCGCCAGTATCCGGTCCTGACCCTAGGCGGCGTGGACAAATTGCCTAGAGGCGAGCTTTCCAAGTGTCTTCGGGATATTTGATGATTTGTCGCCGCCATATCCAAACGGCGAACGAAAACATGATTGCTCCGGTAGCTATACCAGCACCC